>CAYOVU010000001.1:0-6222 GCA_964407505.1 uncultured Acidobacteriaceae bacterium
AAACGTCCGGCAGCTGGGATTGTCCAAGCTCACTCGCCAGGGTGAGCCCACCACAACCAAACGACTCACTCCAGCAGTCCGCCAAGCAGGCTCCCGCATCCCGCCCGCACTGATGTGCGAGGTTTCAGCAGAGAGGCTTAATCTTGTTCGACGATACCACCGCTCACAACTCCGATTCCTCAATCGCCGTCGCAACCGAAACAGAACCGACGACGACTCAACCCACCTTCAACCAGCACAGCATCACTGACGCAGCTTCGACCGAAAAAAGTCCGAACCATGCGGACGCTACAACCAGTTCGGTTTCCAAAGAGGCTGAGTCTGCAACCCCGGCTGCCGAAGAGAAACCGGCTAACGAGGATTTTGCGTCGGCGCTGGAAAACTTCACCACGGAAAGCGAAGAAGCCGTGGGCGAAGACCGGGTAATCAAGGGAACGGTGTTGAAGCTGACTTCGACACACGTGGTGGTGGATATTGGCACCAAGTCGGAAGGCATGCTGCCGATTTCGGAGGTACTGGATCACGAAGGCAAGCCGAAGGTGAAGCCGGGTGACGAAATTGAGGTGATGCGGGAAAAGGGACAGACCGAAGAAGGCTACGTCAACCTCTCGCACCAGAAGGCAGCACGTATCCACGCCTGGGATGAAGTGGAAAAGGCGCACCAGGAGAAGCGGCCGGTGAAGGCGGTCGTGATCGAGCGGACGAAGGGCGGACTGACGGTCGACATTCTGGGAGCGCGAGCGTTTCTGCCGGGCTCGCAGGTGGATCTGAGACCGATCCGAAATCTGGACGGGATGAAGGGCCAGACGCTCGAAGTTACGGTGATCAAGATCAATAAAAAGCGCGGCAATATTGTGGTCTCGCGCAAGGAACTACTGGAAGGCGAGCAGAACGAGAAGCGCAGCAAAACGCTCGAACATCTGGAAGAGGGATCGGTTCTAACGGGAGTAGTGAAGAACCTGACAGAGTACGGCGCTTTCGTGGACCTAGGTGGCCTCGACGGGCTTCTGCACATCACCGATATGTCCTGGGGACGGCTTACGCACCCGCGCGATCTGGTCAACGTCGGCGATCAGATTCAGGTAAAGGTTCTGAAGTACGACAAAGAGAAGCAGCGGGTATCGCTTGGCTTTAAGCAGCTGACGCCCGATCCGTGGCTGGATGCGGAGCACCGCTATCCCGTGGGCGCGCACGTCTCCGGGCGAGTGATCAGCGTGACCGATTACGGCGCTTTCGTGGAGTTGGAGCAGGGCATCGAGGGGCTGGTTCACGTCAGCGAAATGACCTGGTCGAAGCGCATGAAGCATCCATCGAAGCTGGTGAATGTGGGCGATCAGGTTGAGTGCGTGGTGCTGAATGTGAATCCGACCGAACGGCGCATCTCGCTTGGCATGCGGCAACTGGCGGCGAATCCATGGGATGCGCTGCACGACAAATATCCGGTCGGCATGACGGTCGAAGGCCGGGTGCGCAATCTGACCGACTTCGGCGCATTCATCGAAATCGAAGATGGCATCGACGGCTTGGTGCATGTTAGCAATCTCAGTTGGACGAAGCGCGTCAAGCATCCTTCGGAAGTGTTGAAGAAGGGCGATCGCGTGAAAGCCATCGTGCTGGCGATTGAGCCGGATAAGCGCCGCCTGTCGCTGGGCGTGAAGCAACTGCAGCCCGATGTTTGGGAGACTTTCTTTGAGACTCACCACGTCGGAGACGTGATTCACGGCAAGGTCCTGCGCGTTGCGGCATTCGGGGCCTTCGTGGAAATCGCGGAGGGCGTCGAGGGATTGTGCCACAAGTCAGAAGCCGTGGATGGCAACGGGCAGCCGCTGCATCTGGAGCCCGGCGTCGAGCACGATTTCAAGATCATCAAGATGAGTGCGGAAGATAAGAAGGTGGGGCTCAGCATCCGCGCCGTCGGCGAAGAGGCGTCGCGCTCAGAAGTTGAGGCTTACAAGCAGCCGGTGTCGAGCACGAGCTCGACTATTGGCGAGCTGATCTCCTGGAAGCGCGCGAGCAACGAAGGCAACTGACTTCTACGCTTTCCTTTACATGTCAGCCTGAGCAGGGTGGCGGCTTCGTGAAACGAAGCTGCCACGCAGTCGAAGGATCCCTTCCTCCTCGTAGGATATCCAGTCTCATCAGGGAATCTCCCCTACTACTCTTTTTCCAGCACTCCGCCTGCCGCCGTTTGTTGCTGTCCCGCTGCCTGTTCTAGAATCAAACGTTTGCCCATCGACATCTGTTCTTACAGAGGAGCACCACTTTGCCTGACAGTATTTACGACATCGCTATCATCGGCAGCGGCCCCGCTGGGTACACTGCGGCCATCCGCGCCGGCCAGTACGGACTGAAAACCGCAATCATCGAAAAAGACGGATTCCTCGGGGGAACCTGCCTGCATGTAGGTTGCATTCCTACCAAGGCGCTGCTGTTTAATGCGGAGCTGTGGGATCACTTGAAAGAGGCCAAGGAATTCGGAATTGATGGCGTGGACGCGCGCAAGCTAAACTGGGCGGCGATTCAGGATAGGAAGTCAAAGATTGTCGCAAAACATGCCAAAGGCCTCGAATTTCTTATGAAGAAGAACAAGGTCGAGACCGTGAAAGGCTATGGCAAGCTGACTGGGCCAGCGCAAAACGGAATCTTTACCATCGAAGTAACAAACGATGGCAAGACCAGCCACCTCAAGACAAAAAACGTTCTTCTCGCAACCGGCTCTGAAGCACGCATGCTGCCAGGCCTTGAGGCGGATGATCGCGTGCTCACCAACATCGAGATTCTCAGCTTGAAAGAAATTCCGAAATCGCTGGTCATCGTTGGAGCGGGAGCGGTGGGAGTGGAGTTCGCATCCATCTATCGATCGTTTGATTGCGAAGTGACCATCGTCGAGATGCTGCCGCGGCTGGTTCCGGTGGAAGATGAAGAAGTTTCCAAGGAGCTGGCGCGCGTCTACCGGAAGCGTGGCATTAACTTCCATACCGGCGCGAAGGTCGAGAAGATTGACAAGACGAAAACCGGGATCGCGGTAACGATCAGTGTCGATGGCAAGCAGCAGAAGATCGATGCGGAGAAAATTCTGATCGCCGTTGGCCGCAAGCCGCGCACCGAAAACATCGGCCTGGAGAAGACGAAAATTAAACCGGACCGCGGCTTCCTCCAAACCGATTCCTGGATGCAAACTTCTGAGCCCGGCGTTTATGCCGTGGGCGATATTGTGTTGGGCACACCGCAGTTGGCCCACGTCGGGGCCATGGAAGCGTTGGTGGCTGTGGCAAAGATTGCGGGCAAACCGGGCAAGCCAATTAATCCCGAGCACATACCGGGCGCGACGTATTGTCATCCCGAGATTGGCAGCGTGGGGCTCACTGAAACGAAAGCCCGCGAAGCCGGATACAACATTAAGGTGGGCAAGTTTCCTTTTACTGCAAACTCGCGCGCTTCGATCGTAGGACAGCACGAAGGCTTCATCAAAATTATTTCAGACGCAGACTACGGCGAGATTCTTGGCGTCCACATCATTGGCCCGCAGGCCACGGAATTAATAGCCGAAGCAGTTGTGGCTATGGAACTCGAAGCGACCGTGGAGGACCTAATGTGGACCATCCACGCGCATCCGACATTGGCCGAGGCTATGCTGGACGCGGCGAACAGCGTGTATGGGATGACGATAAATGCGTAGGAGCTTTCGCTAGGGCGTAAAATGAAGGTACGAGATGTGATCAAGGACCTGGAGCGCGACGGCTGGCATCTTGATCGCACGCGAGGCAGTCATCGGCAGTTCAAGCATTCGACCAAGCCGGGATTGGTTACAGTTCCGGGCAAGCCCGGCGACGATCTCGGAGTAGGTACGCTGAACAGCGTCTGGAAGCAAGCGGGGCTCAAGAAAATGAAAAAGTATCTAATCGTCGTTGAGAAGACGGGAACAGGCTATTCCGCCTACTCACCGGATCTGGACGGGTGTGTGGCTACCGGTCGGACGCGCGAAGAAGTCGAACGTGAAATGCACGGGGCGATTACCTTCCATCTGGAAGGGATTGCACAGAGCGGCGAACCGATTCCCGAGCCCCGGACGTATTCGGCATATGTAGAGGTTCCAGCGCACGCCCAGTAAGCCGCGCCTTCTTCTGGGGCGAAACGATTGATCTCCCTAGTCCAACTCGGCTCCGTCGACTACGCCACCGCCCTGCGACTGCAGCAGCAACTAGTCGCGCTACGCAAAGAAGAAAAGATCGGCGACGTGTTGCTTTTGCTCGAACATTCACCGGTCATCACCTTAGGTCGCAATGCCAAGGCTACGAATGTAATCGCATCACCCGAACTGCTCGCCCAGCGCGGCGTTGAGCTGTTCGAATGCGATCGCGGCGGCGACGTCACGTTCCACGGTCCCGGACAGATCGTGGGATATCCCATCTTCGATCTGCGTGGATTCGCTACGCCTGATGGCAAGCGCAAGACGCTTGGCGCAGTGGAATTCGTCCGGCGCCTGGAAGAAATTCTGATCCGCACGTGTGCCGATTTCGCGATTCCGACAAAGCGAGTGCACGGCCTAACGGGTGTGTGGACGGATGACAACTCTTTGTCATCCCAAGCTCCCAACTCCCTGTCATCCCGAGCGGAAGAGAACGATGAGCCTGCGAATCGTTCTCTGGAGTCGAGGGACCTGCTGTTCTCCGATATGGCTACTGCGGTCGATGGAGAGACGTCAGATACAAGGGAGCAAAGTCCGAATACGCTGCATGCGAACAGCAGATCCCTCGACTGCGAGAGCCGATCCGCATTCGGATCGCCCCTCTCCGCTCGGGATGACAACTCTGGGAAGGGACCGCGCGACGCGCTAGTTGATACTGAAGCCAAAATCGCGGCCATCGGCATTCACATCTCCCGGTTCGTTACCTCGCATGGCTTCGCACTCAACGTAAACACTGACCTGAACTACTTCAATTTGATCATCCCCTGCGGCATCACGACGAGGCCGATCACATCGATGAAGCAAGAACTCGGCCGCGAACTCGATCTCAATGCGGTGGCCGAATCCATCTCCCGCAACTTCGGCGTGGTCTTTCAGAGCCAGATCCTTTGGGTCGATACTCTCGATGCGCTCTTGGGTCGCGCCATCGGGGTGCCGATGCAGCCCCCTGAGGAACTGAGAGAACTACACAAAGACGATGACATCAACTGGGCCTAGCCCAATGCGTCACTCTCGCGATAGCATTAGCTGTGCGTTCTTAGGCGTTCTTCGCTATGGCACTCAAAAGGAAATCCATCGAAAAGCACAGTTCGAACGGCAATCGCCGTCGCAATGGAACCTCCTATTCCAAAGTTGACAACAGTGTTCGCACCTACTCCATCCCGGACACGCGCCTGGAACATCCCGACCTCTCCGTGCGCCAGTCGATCGAAAAAGACAAAGACGGTACCGAGCACGTCCGCTACGAAGTCACCGGCGACCTCAACGCCCCCGTCCCGCCGATCCGTGACTCCAAGTATCTCGACAAGAAGCAGTGCATCGAGATCTACCGCTACATGCTGCTTAACCGCAAAATGGAGATCGCGCTCGAAAATCTCTACAAGCAGGGTAAGGTTGTCGGTGGAGTTTATTTTGGACTCGGCCAGGAGGCCTGCTCCTGCGCCTCGGCCTACGCGCTCGATAAAGATGACTGGTTCGCACCTATGATCCGCAACCAGGGATCACTGCTGGTCCGCGGCTTCGCCGCCTCCGACACTATGATGCAGTACATGGCCAAAGCCGATTCGCCCACGCGCGGCCGCGACGGCACCTCGCACTTCGGCGACATCGAAAAGCGCAACATGGTCTCGCCCATTTCCATGCTCGGCGATCTCATTCCCGTACTCTCTGGCGTCGCGCTGGGCGCGCGCCTTCAGGGACGCAACATCGCTGTCATGACCTACATTGGCGACGGAGGCCAGTCCACCGGCGTCACCTACGAAGGCATCAACTTCGCTGCCGTCCAGAATCTCGGCCTCGTGCTCTTCGTCGAGAGCAATCTCTGGGCCTACTCCACGCCATCGGAAATGCAGTACCGTTGCAAAGACCTCGCCGAGCGCGCCATCGGATACGGCATCCCCGGCGTGATCGTCGACGGCACCGACGCGTGTCAGGTTTACGACGCCGCTCGCGACGCAGTCGAGCGCGCCCACCACGGCGAAGGCCCCACGCTGATCGAAGCAAAAATGATGCGCATGAAAGGCCACGCCATCCAC
>CAYOVU010000002.1:0-60538 GCA_964407505.1 uncultured Acidobacteriaceae bacterium
CTCTGCATTGAGCTGTCGAAGTGCAAGCTCAATGCGGCGGACTGGCAGGTCGGGGACACCTTCCTGAAAATCGAGACCGGAGCCGGCGAACAGTCGAATGCGGCCAGAAGTATAGCAGGTTTGTCAAATGTTACTTGTCAAGGCAGGAGTAGCTAGGAATAACCACCTACGCGACCTATAACTTCGGGAAGTCTTAACCTAGATTCAGAACCGGCTGGGATATATCGCTAGCAGTCGTCCACTTTCCAATATCCTTCGCGGTGATATCCAACTCGCAGCAAACGATTCTTGGGATCGTGCCGCTTCCCGCAATTCGGGCAAATCAAATACCGGCTCCAGGCGGTGCCGATCCGGTCATAATCTTCCGCGACGGCAAACGTTGTCCTACAGCTGCAAGGCACCATCAGCATTCGCAGCGGTGATTGGTCCTTCGATTCTGTGGAACGACTGCGAGACTTCACACTTCTTCCACCGTTGCCATCGCGCTCTTCTTGCGCTTGTTTGATTGCAGAACTTTCTTGCGCAGGCGCAGCGACTTCGGAGTGATTTCCACGAACTCATCATCCGCGATGAATTCAATCGCCTGCTCCAGATTTAAGCTCCGGAAGGGCACCAGTCGAATGGCCTCATCCGCCGTGGACGCCCGCATGTTGGTGAGTTTCTTTTCACGCACTGCGTTCACGTCCAAGTCGTCATCTTTTGCGTTTTCGCCGATGATCATCCCTTCGTATAATTCAATCCCCGGGCCGACGAAAAGCTCGCCGCGTTCCTGCAATCCCCACAGCGCGTACGCCGTCGAAACCCCGGCGCGGTCCGCGATCAATGCTCCCGTAAGCCGGTGTGGAATTTCTCCCTGCCATTCGGTGTATCCGTCAAAAAGCGAGTTCATTACAATCGTGCCGCGCGTGTCGGTGAGTAACTGGCTGCGCAACCCGATCAGCCCACGACTGGGCACGCGGAATTCGATCCGCACCCGTCCATATCCGTGGTTGTGCATGTTGACGACCTCGCCCTTGCGCGAGCCAAGTTGTTCCATCACCACGCCCACAAATCCTTCCGGCACGTCCACGGTGAGGTGCTCAACCGGCTCCATCAACTTGCCATCGATGCGTTTGGTGACTATCTCGGGCTTGCCCACCATTAGTTCGTAGCCCTCACGCCGCATCATTTCTATAGTGATCGAAAGCTGCAATTCGCCGCGCCCCAGCACTTTGAACGAGTCAGTGGTTCCCATCTCCTCCACGCGCAGAGAAACATTGGTGAGCAGTTCCTTTGCCAGCCGCTCTCGCAAATTGCGAGAGGTCACGTAGGTTCCTTCCCGACCTGCGAATGGTGAAGTGTTCACCGTGAAGGTCATCGCAATCGTCGGCTCATCGATCACAATAGGCGGCAGCGGCGCGGGATTCACCGGGTCGGTAATGGTTTCACCGATTGTGATCCCCTCCACTCCGGCCACTGCGATAATGTCCCCCAAAATCGTCTCTGTGCTATCGGTTCGTTTCAGCCCAGCGAACGAAAACAGTTTCGTAATCTTGGTCTTGTGGAACGATCCATCGCGTTTGGCGATGACTACATCTTCGCCGGTATACATCGTTCCATTGAACACTCTCGCGATCGCCAGACGTCCCAGAAAATCGCTGTAGTCGAGATTCGCGACCAGAATTTGCAGCGGCCCGGCGGGATCGCCCTGGGGCAACGGAATTGTTTTCAGGATCGCGTCAAACAGCGGCCGCAAATCCTCGCCAGCGATTTTGACGTCCGTCGAAGCTGTTCCTTGTTTCGCATTCGTGTACAGAACCGGAAAGTCGAGCTGATCTTCCTTCGCGTCAAGATCGATGAACAGGTCGTAGATTTCGTTGAGCACTTCCTGCGGCCGCGCATCCGGACGGTCAATCTTATTAATGACGACGATGGGAGGCAGTTTCCCCTCCAGCGCCTTGCTCAACACGTAGCGCGTCTGTGGCAGCGGGCCCTCGCTCGCATCGACCAGCAGCATCACGCCATCCACCATCTTCAGCGCGCGTTCCACTTCGCCGCCAAAATCGCTGTGTCCCGGCGTATCCACAATGTTGATCTTTACGTCGTGATAGAAGATGGCTGTGTTCTTGGCGAGAATGGTAATTCCGCGCTCGCGCTCCAGTTCGTTCGAGTCCATGACCCGCTCGACATGGTGCTCGTTCGAACGAAAAGTGCCACTTTGCTGCAGCATAGCGTCGACCAGAGTGGTCTTTCCGTGGTCCACGTGCGCGATGATAGCGATGTTGCGAATGCTCAAACTCAAAGTATGGTTTGTCCTTTTATCGATCTGATTGGGTTGACGGGCGGACGTGGCCCATCCTCGACTGCAACCGCCCTTCTATAACTTTACTATGGGTGGAGGTTTATCAGGATATTACATCGCACCAAGGTGCGGCAGGTTAGTAACCTGGACTTTCAAGAAACCATTTTGATGGTTTTGAAAAACGGAGGCACAAAATTAAGAAGCGTTACCCTGCGACTGCCTTCTCCTTCGGAGCCGACCTTCCCGCCAATCGCGCAGTCACTTCCTTCACCGCCCGCTGCGCCGCCAGAATCGCTTCGTTGGCGGTCGATTCTGGCCCCTGGGAGTCCGTATTGGCGAAAAAGATGCGATCCATGGGATGCCGCACCAGCGGCTGAACTTCCGTAAACAATCCCGGAGTTGACATATACAAAGGATGGCCGCGCCGGTAGATGTGCACTTCGACCGGATCGACATTCAACTCCGGCATCAGCTTCTGGAAGTCGTGCAGCACATTCGCCGCGATGGAACGCGCGCCTCCCTCCGTCAAAAGTGAGCTGCGCTTCTCCTCGGTCATCGGCGTGTAGCAACTGAGAATGTTGAACTTCTGTTTGTAACCTGGCTGCTTCTGGATCACCCAGTCCGCGACCACAATGTCGGTAAAAGTATTTCCCGGGCACCACGTGTCGTAGCCATAATTGAAAACCGGTTTATCGAAAATCAAATTCACCACCGGATATGGAATGTAGCGAATCTGATGCATGGCGTCGCTCTGCTTCTCAGGCAGGCCCTCGATAATGCGCTGCGTAATGAACTTCGGCGTCGCCATGATCGCGGTCTTGGCGGCCACCGTCTTCAATTCGCCGCTTAACATGTAAGTAATCTGCACTTCTTCTTTTCCGGGCACGACAGCCACAATCGTCGAGCCGGCTTGCATGCGATCTTTGTATTTCGCTTGAAGAATATCCTCCAGTTTTTTCGTCAGCGCACCCAACCCTCCCGGCCAGGTGTAGCGATCGTCGGCGTGGCTCTCTTCCGCCATACTCTGCAATTCCAGAATGCCAACCGTAGCGGACGCTTCGTCACTCTCGGCTCCATAATTCGACGGCCCGTAAGCATCCCACCACTGTTTGAGTTCCGGGGGATATACCTTCATAAAATCGGAAAACGGCGTGTTTGAAAGTTCTTTGCTGCGTTTCTCCGAATCAATCGCGAGCATCTCTTTCTTGAACTTCTTGAAGCCCTCGCGAACCGGCTCAGGATATGGCAGCTTATTGAGTCCGTCGCCCCACGTATCCGGAACTAACTCGCCTCGAATGATGCTCGCGTCCGAACTGTTGACTGGCAGCGGCTCCAGTCCAATTTCCTTAGCGAAGTGGTACGCATATTCTTCTTTCGACAGGAAGGCCGTTCCCGTACCGTAGGTGCAACCCTCATATTCCATCGCGTACGCATTGCCGCCAAAGTGCGGTTCTTTTTCCAGCAACAGAAAATCGCGATGTTGCAAACGATAAGCTGCCGTCAAACCGCTGATGCCGCCGCCCACGATCACCACGTCATGCCGTGCCGAGGCCGCAGGCCGCGTGAACACTTTGCCATCGCGCACCTGATGGCAAATTCGATTGTCCTCTCCGTCTACGTCTGCCGCTGAATTTTTCTGCCCTTGATCGGTCTGCGCCGCCACCAGTGAAATGTCGATCGGGCATCCTGACGCTACTGCTCCTGCCACGACAAACTTAATAAAGTCCCTGCGATTCGCGCTCATAACGAATTTCCTTCCACAGCTTCCACGAGTTCCGTGCCCGCTTCCGACGTTGCCTCGCCACGCACCCGCAAGCGATACCAAAGTACGATCGCAATCAGCGAAAACACAAAGATAATCGTTGACACCGCATTGATCTCCGGTGTGATGCCGCGCCGCAGCCGTCCCCAGATTTCCAGTGGCAGCGTGTTATCGCGCCCGATCAGAAAAAAGCTCACCGCAATCTCATCCATCGATAGCGTGAAGATAAGGAGCGCCGCGCCGATGATCGGCAGCTTCAAATTCGGAACGGTGATGCGCCAGAATGTTTGCCAATAATTCGCGCCCAGATCAAGCGAAGCCTCTTCCTGCGCCCGGTCGAGCTTCTGCAAGCCTGCGAACACTTCCGTCGTCGCCACGGAAATCAATGCTGTTCCATGTCCCAGGACGATCGTCATCAGGCTGAGCTTCGTCCCCGTCACGTTGAACAGCATGAGCAACGATAGCCCCGTAATAATTCCAGGCAAGATCAAAGGCAGTAGCACTAACCGCCGGAACAATGCTTTCCCCGGAAACTGGGCGCGCTCCAGCGCCAGCGCCGCCGGCACTCCGAAAGTCAAAGAGATCGCCATGGCCGCCAGCGCGACTTGCAGGCTGTTGAGCACTGAATCCCAGATCGGCCCGTCGGCAAAGAGCGTGCGGTACCAATCGAGCGTCAGATGATGCGGCGGAAATCCGCCCACGCCTTCCGCATTGAATGAATAAACGACGAGAACCGCGATCGGCAAGTAAAGGAACGTGAACACGGCAACAGCATGCAACAGCAACCAGCGTGAGCCTGAAACCAATTTCGCATCGCTCACGAGAAACTCCATTTCTTTTCCAGCCGCTCGGAGAAAAACAGCAAACTGACCACCAGCAGCAACATGCACAACGAGATCGCCGCGCCCAGCGGCCAGTCATAAGCCGCGCCAAACAGGCTGACCACAATGTTTGAAATCATGATGCCACTTGGCCCTCCCAGCAGTAAGGGTGCAAGAAAATCGCCGAGGCTGAGCACGAAAGCAAACGTCGCCCCTGCAAGCACTCCCGGAATGGAGAGAGGGAAGATCACCTTCCAGAAAGTTTGCGCAGGAGTCGCTCCCAAGTCATGAGATGCTTCTACGAGATTGCGCGGAATGTGCTCCAGCGCTGCGTAAATCGGCAGAAACGCAAACGGCGTATAGATGTGCGTCAACGTCAGTACGACCGCAAACGGACTATATAGCAGGAATTCCAGCGGATGCTTCGTGAGGTGCACATACTGCAGCAGGGTGTTCAATACCCCGTCCGATCCGAGGATCGTCTTCCAGGCGTAAGCCCGCACGAGATAACTCACCCACAGCGGAATAATCACCAGTTGATACAGCAGATCTTTTTTCTTTCCTGCATAAAAAGAAAGAAAATACGCCAGCGGATACCCCAGCAGCAAAGAGAAGACAGTCACGCGCGCGGCGATCCACATCGAGCGCAGCAGCGTTTGCCAATAAACATCGACCCGTAGCAATTGCGCGTAATTGTCGAGGTTCCACGAGTGCACGATGCTCTGCGTCGCTGACACCGACCAAAAGCTGTAGCAGAACATCAGCAAATACGGCGCCAGCAGAAACACTGTAACCCACAGAAGTGGAGGCAACGTCACGGTGGCTTTGTAGGCTCGGGGAAACATTAGTTTCTTTCAGGCGACTCGCGCACTAGCACGGCATCAGCCGCCGAGAACTCCAGATCAACCGCGTCCAACGCCCCACCACTTCCTGAAGTCCGCACAACGAGTACCAGTCCATTGCCACAGTCCACACGAATCAACTCCGTCGCGCCGTGAAATGCCTGATGGCGAACTTTTCCGCGAACTCGTACAACGTTGGACAGTGCCGTATTCTCCGCGGCTAGCCTGACATTCTCGGGCCGCAAGGAAAACAGCACCGGTCCATCCGGAAGTGAGGTTTGCCATGTCAGCGGTCCACAGCGCACCACTCCGCCTCGAACCTCGCCCTTCAGCAAATTTGTATGCCCGATGAATTGCGCTGCATAAGCCGTCGAGGGTCTGCCGTAAATTTCTCGCGGGGTTGCTACCTGTTCCAATTCACCGGATCGCAACAGCGCAATCCGATCCGACATCACCATTGCTTCTTCCTGATCGTGTGTAACGAAGATGAACGAAATCCCAACCTCGCGCTGCAAAGATTTCAATTCCACCTGCATCTGGCGCCGCAAATTTGCGTCCAGCGCCGAAAGCGGCTCATCCAGCAGCAGCAGTCGCGGACGGTTCACCAGCGCCCGTGCCAGCGCCACCCGCTGTTGCTGTCCACCACTGATCTTTGACGGCTTCGACTTTGCGTGCGCCGACATTTTCACCTTCTCCAGAGCCTCTGCCACTCTGGACGAAATCTCCGCCTCGGGCCTTTTCGCTACGCGAAGTCCGTACGCTACATTCTGTTCCACGGTGAGGTGTGGGAACAGCGCATAGTGCTGAAACACAGTGTTCACACGACGCCGGTAGGGAGGCTGGCGATCCAGTCGTTCATCTCCCATCCAAACTTCGCCCGCGCTCGCGCTCTCAAAGCCCGCAATAATTCGCAGCAGCGTCGTTTTTCCCGAGCCACTTTCTCCCAGAATCGTGAGGAACTCTCCTTCCGCTACATCCAGAGAAATGTCCCGCAATACCAGGTTCTTGCCGAAGTGTTTGGCTACGTTGCGAATGCTCAGCAAAGGACGGGCGGGGATTGTCGCAACAGCATCCCGCACGGCCGTCATTTCAGATGTACTCATCAGCGTATCGGACCTCTCGCCGGAACCAAGGGCAAGCTCTGAAGCACAGGCCGGAGACTCGCAACTTGGTACTGGGTACTAGGTACTGGTTCTTACTGTGCCGCTTTCACTTCATTCCAAATCTCGTTGTACTTGGCGCGCCGCGGCACATTCTGCCAGAAATAAAGCCGCTTCTGATAGTTGTCCACATCGTCGAGATGCAGGCTCTTGACCTCGGCTGGCGTCATGAACTGCCCGGCCTGCGGATTCGCCGGAGTATACCCGGTCACGTCAGTCACCTTTTTCTGCGTCTGCGCTTCGATCATGTATTCGAGAAATTCGTACGCCAGATCTTTGTTCTCGCTGCCCGCGGTAATCATCAAGTGGTCGATCCATCCGGTAGTGTTTTCTCGGGGAATCGTCTCACCCACCGGGAAATTGACCTTGCGCAGTTGATTGGTCATCAGCGGCCATCCCATCGCAGCGACCACTTCGTGATTCTGAAAAAGATTCGTCAACTCTCCACCGGTTGACCACATTTTGCGAATATTCGGTTTCAACTCCAGCAATTTCTTCTTTGCCGCATCGAGCTGTTCATCGGTCAAGTTGTAAAGCTGCGAGGGATCGGGCTTGTCATAGCCTAGAACCTGCGCGGCCATATAGATCGTCGAGAGATCGTCCCACACCGAAATCTTTCCCCGGTATTTCGCATCCCAAAGCACATTCCAACTTTCCGGAGGCTGCGCGAAAACGGAGCTGTCATAAAGCAGCGGGTCGGGTCCCCACATAAACGGAACTCCAAACACCTGGCCCTTTACGCGCACCAGAGGCAGGGAAGTAAGTTGCGGAGAGAGTTGCGAATAACCCGGGATCTTCGACAAATCCAGCGGCGCAGCCAAATTCGCCGCAGCAATCGATGTAGCCACGTCACTCGACGGCGAAATCACATCATAGTTTCCCGCGCTGCCGCCGCGCAGCTTGGCCACCAGTTCGTCACTCGATCCCATGTAGGACGCCGAAACTTTGCAGTGATGCTGTTCCTCAAAAGCCTTTGTGAATGCCGGATCGGCGTAGCCCTCCCACACCAGCAAGTTAAGCGTCGGAGTTTTCTTCGTACACGAAACGGTCAACAAAATCACAGTCAGCAACAACAGCAGGGTCACCGAATGTCGCGTCTTCATCAGTTGCTCCTTCGCTGTTCAGCAGAGCCTTCGCGGTCCGCATCGCACCTTATATTCGGCAGCGGAACTCAAAATGTCGGCGGCGTATTCACCCACAGCACCCAGGTTTCCGCACGCCCTGGATTTCTCCAGTGATGCGGCGTCGCGCTTTCAAAATAAAAACTGTCTCCGGCTTTGAGCCGGTACTCTTCGTTCTCCAGCATGATCGTCAACTGCCCGCGCAACACGTAGAGGAACTCTTCTCCCTCGTGCGTGTAAGACTCGCCGCTGCCTGCCTCGGGCGCCACGCGAAACAAGTGCGGCTCCATCACTGTATTTCCCCACGCCAGCAACTCCATACGAACGCCGGATCCGGCCTCCAGCACTTTTCTTTGCTCCGGACGCACCTGCCGACTGCTGATGCCTGTCCCATCAAAAAAATCGAGGATGTTTGTCTTATAAAATCGCGCCAGCTTGCGCAGCGTGCCCACCGAGCCGCTCATCTGCGATCGCTCGAGCGCACTCAAAAATCCCACTGAGATCCCCACCGATTGCGCTACCTGCGCGAGCGAAAGTCGGCGCTTCACACGCAATTGCCGCAGGTGCGAGCCAATCGCTCCTGCCGCCCCGTCAACTGCTGGACGCACCCGCCCCTCGCGCCGCAACAACTCAACAATCGCTGCGGCGTTCAACCCCCGCACCTTGCGCAGGAACCGCGCGCGTTTCAGCAGCTTCACATCGTCGGCCGTATACAGCCGGTACTTGCTCTCAGTGCGCCGAGGACGCGTCAGGCCCAAACTCTCCCATGATCGTATGACCGACTGCGACACTCCCACACGCCGCGCCACATCTCCGATCTTCAGGTAACCTTCCGAGTTGCTCGAGTTCATGACCTGTGGTCGTCGGGATAAGAATTTTCTATGCAAGGCAGCGTTCTTTTTATCCTTGACAGCGCGCCACTCGCTTCTCTAACCTTGCGGGATTATAGCAAGGTTGTGGCTGGACACAAGCTGTCGTTTTCGAGAGAAGTTCTTAGAAAAGTTTCAGGAAAGTTTTCCAGGAAAAACAGCATCTTCCGAAGATGCCCGGAGGCTCCATGCCGTCAACGCGACCCCGCTGGACCATGTGTCTGGGAACCGTATGCCTTGCCCTCGCCATTTCCCTCGTAATCCCCGTATTGCTTACCGCGCAAGGAGCCAGTGGCCGTATCGTCGGCCGTATCGCCGACCCAACCGGCGCCGTCCTTGCGCGTGCAAAGATCACGCTGGTCAACGATGCCACCGGCATCAGCCGCGATGCTCTTACCAATGACAGTGGCGACTACAGCTTTATCGAGGTCGTTCCCGGCACGTATACCGTCCAGTTTGAGCTAGCCGGCTTCAAGAAAAATGTTCAGAAGGGAATTACCGTCGATGTCAATCAAGTGGTGACTCTAAATTCCACTCTGCAAATCGGCGGCTCTCAAGAAACCATCGAAGTTACGTCGGAAGCTCCCCAAGTGGATACCACCAGCACTCAGCTTGGCGCCGTGATTAATGATCGCTCGGTCAACGAACTGCCCCTGAACACTCGCGATACTTATCAATTCCTCCAGCTTCAGCCTGGCGTGCAAGCCCAGTTGGGATCGAGCGGCAGTTTGTTTGCCGGTACTGAGGACGCTGGTTCGGTCTCGGTCAATGGTGGACGAACCCGCGCCAACAACTTCAGCGTCAACGGCGGCGACGCCAACGACCAATTCGTAAATACTCCCACGATTCAGCCCACTCCCGATGCTGTTGAGGAGTTTCGCGTTATCACCAACACGTTCGACGCCGAGTACGGCCGCAACTCAGGTTCCGTGGTCAACGTGATTACCAAGTCCGGCGGCAATACTTTCCACGGGAACGTATACGAATACTTCCGCAATACAATTCTGGATGCGCGAGGTTACCCCGACACAAGCAAGCCGCAACTCAATCAGAACCAGTTCGGAGGCACGTTCGGCGGCCCCATCAAGAAGGATCGCACTTTCTTTTTCCTCTCGTATGAAGGGCGCCGCATCCGCGATGGGGTGCCCGGGCAGTTGCTGAATGTGCCGACGGCTGCCGAAAGAAATGCGGCGAGTGGAGACTTTAACGATGCTGGCGGTTTTAACCAGATCAATACAAGCCTCTCGACGCCGGCGCCTTACGGCATTCCGTATCTGCAGACGCCCGCGGGATTCCAGGTTCCGCTAGTGGCCCGGGTTCTGGACGGTCGAACCGGCTGCGATCAGGCGTTGCGCCTACCAGCTAATGGGATCGCCAATATTACGCCTGACCTGACATCGGGCACGCCAACCATCGACTGGTACAAGGTCTTTCCCAATAATGTAATCCCTTCACAATGTCAGGATCCCGTCGCGGCCAACTTATTGCAGCAGTTTGTGCCCACGGCCAATGTCGGGAGCAGCCAAAATCAGGTTGTTCCAGTGGGAAGCGACAACGCCGATCAGTTCACCGCTCGTTTCGATCACCGGATCAACGATCACCAGAGTTTCACAGCTTACTACTACTTCAACGACGGTCGTCAGCTCAATCCCTACAATACGTTTGAGGCGGCCGGCGGCAACGTTCCAGGCTTCGGAAACTACAACAACCTTCGCTTCCAGCAGTGGAACTTCACCCACACCTGGACCATCAACAACGCCATCGTGAACGAGGCTCATTTCACTTACATGCGTGAGGGTGAACTCGGATTCTTGAAGAATCAGACGTCGAACGCTGTCACGTCGTCCTGTACCGGCACGGCTGCGGCTGTTTGCTTTACCGGCCTATCCGATTCCACTGCGATTAAGAATGAATTTGGTACTGCCCCAAATTTGGGCATAACCCCGGGCCTGCCTTCGAACTTAACGGGTGTACCTTTCGTGAATATTTCGGGCGGCGCTTCGTTCGGCAACAATTTTGAGGGATTTCTGCCCCAGGTTGGAAATAGTTTTCAATGGACCGATGAACTTAGCTGGGTGAAAGGCAACCACACCATTAAGTTCGGTGCAGACGTTCGCCGCGCTCGTTTCGATCAGTTTTATTATTTCGATGTCAACGGCGAATACACCTTTGATAACAGCGGCCCGAATGCAATTGTTCCAGGCGACGGCGATCAGTACGCCGAATTTCTGCTGGGATTGGCTGATGGCTACACTCAAGGCTCAGGCCAGCGAGAGGATGTCCGCAGTACCGCAGTCTATCCTTTTATTCAGGATAGTTGGAAAATCAAGCCGAACCTGACTTTGAACTACGGCCTTCGGTGGGAGTTCACTCCTCCCCCGACGGATATCAGCGGCCACGTTGAGACGTTCCGGCCCGGGCAAAATTCCACGGTCTACCCATGCGGAATCACCAATAGCGCGGCCTATTGGCAGGGGCTCGGTGTTTCGAATCCCACCTGTGCCAACACCGGCTCCGAACCTACCGGCTTGGTTGTTCCCGGCGATCCCGGAGTGCCCGCCGGAATGACCACAACTTATTACAAGGCATTTGCCCCGCGCATCGGAATTGCGTACAGTCCCAACTTCAGCAGTGGCGCTCTCTCCCGACTGTTCGGCAACAATGGCAAGACCAGTATTCGCGCCGGTTGGGGCCTTTTCTATAATCCAATCGAAGAACTGGTTTTGGCCCAGTTCGGGGCCGAGCCTCCTTTCGGCGGCAGTTCATCGCTTTCCGATGTCTTCTTTAATACTCCGTACGTGAATCAAGCCGAATTTCAAACTCCGAATCCTTTTGGTGGAATTATCACTCCTACCAAAGGCGCGCCGACCGACCTTTCGCTGTTTCGGCCAATTCTTCTCTACGGCGAATTTCAACCGCACCTGCGCTCGCAATATACCTCGCAATACAATCTGACAATCCAGCGGGATTTAAGCAACAACATGATGTTCCAGATCGGCTTTGTCGGTTCGCAGGGACATCGCCTCCTGGCTGCTCACGATATCAATCCATCGAATCCCCAGACCTGTCTCGACATCAATACGGTGCTCGGGTCCGGCACCTGCGCCCCTACCGGCGAAGATGAGCAGTTTTTGTTTCCGGCGGGTGCGACGGCCCCGGCAGGCGGATTCCATCTACCGTATGGTCCAAGCGGTCCCACCGTCCTTCCCGCAGGCACGTCGCTTGCTGGGCTGAACCTTGTTGGCCTACGCCCGTACTCCTCTCCCAACTGCAATCCATTCACGGGCGCCGGCTGCCCCGTCGATGGCGTTCCCGTATTCACCGACATCTTCGCGGAAGACACCATCGCCAACTCTTCTTACAATGCGCTGGAAATGATGTTGCAGAAACGCTTCTCTCACGGACTGCAATTCCAGGCCGCCTACACCTTCAGCAAGTCCATCGACACCGGTTCCACGTTTGAAGAGACCCTTAATCCGTTTAACTTCGGCGCCAGCCGCGCTCTCTCGATCTTCAACTCGAAGCAGCGTTTTGTAGTCAGCTACGACTGGGAAATCCCCGTGCACAGATACTCAGGCTTGAAAGGCAAGGTATTGGATGATTGGGAACTCTCAGGCATCACGCAATTTCAGAGCGGTTTTCCTATCCGTCTGAACACAGAAGATGACAACGAGTTGATCAATAGCTTGTTCTTCCTCGGAACTGAGGCTCCAAGTTTGGTTGCACCTTTCCAGATATTGAATCCCAGGAAGACCTACACCTCGCTTGGCCTCACTACGCCAGGTTACTATTTCAACCCGAATGATTTTGCGGATCCTCCGCTCGGCCAGTTTAACAATGGCACTCAGCGCACCATCTGCTGCGGTCCGGGCCTTGATGACTGGGATTTCTCCGTCCACAAGAAGATTGCTTTTAGTGAGACCAAGTATTTCCAGTTCCGTGCGGAAATCTTCAACCTCTTCAACCATGCAAATTTCTCCAACCCCGACGGTGGTTTTTCCGACGGTCCGACGTCGTTCGGCAAAATTACGACCGCCGGCGATCCGCGGCTTCTGCAGTTCGCATTAAAGTATTTCTTTTGAGCTAAAGGATTAGACTAGAAAGCACGACCCGGGCGGTTCTGCCGCCCGGCATTCTAATGGCCTGCGGCCTAATGCGCCGCCGGCTTGAGCCATCCTGGAGCAGTCCGATGTACCCCGATCTGCAGAAAGAACTCGCGGCATACGAGCGCCGCACGCCAAAATCCGCCGAAGCGCACAAGAAAAATCTCAAACGAATTCCCCTTGGCGTGGCCAGCAATTATCGCCATTACGAGCCTTGGCCTATTTTTGTGAAAGACGCCAGCGGCAGCAAGTTCCGCGATCTCGATGGCAACGAATACATCGACCACAACCTGACCTTCGGCGCGCTCATGGCCGGGCATTGCCATCCCGCGGTCATGAAGGCCGTTGAAAAACGTCTTTCGACAGGAACCATGTATGGCATGCCTCACGACATGGAATGGGAACTTGCCGAAGAAATCTGCAAGCGCTTCCCCGTCGAGATGTGCCGCTTCGGCAACAGCGGTACTGAAGCCACCATGCACGCGATTCGCTTGGCCCGCGCTGCAACCGGCCGCGACAAGATCATAAAATTTGAAGGTGCTTACCACGGCCTGCACGATTCCGCTCTGGTCAGCGTAAAGCCACACGCTCCGGACTTTGGCGATATCGATAACCCTACGTCCGTTCCTGGCGGACTCGGCCTGCCCAAGTCCGCGCTGGCCAACGTCACCATTGCCACATTCAATGACCTCGCCACCGTCGAGCGCCGCTTCAAAGAAAACCCCGGCGAGATTGCCGCGATCATTCTCGAGCCGATCTTAATGAATGTCGGCCTCTGCCTACCGCAACCCGGCTTCCTGAAAGGACTGCGCGAGATCGCCACCAAGAACGGCGCACTCCTGATCTTCGACGAAGTAAAAACCGGCGCAAAACTCGGCTGGGGCGGCGCCAGCGAATACTTCAACGTGAAGCCAGATATGATCTGCCTCGCAAAGTCCATCGGCGGCGGGTTTCCGCTCGCTGCTTTCGGCGCGAGCAAGTCTGTGATGGACCTTATCTCTCAACACAAGGTCTTCCACGGCGGCACCTATAACACCAACCCGGTGTCGATGGCTGCCGGCCTCGCCACCTTCCGTGAAGTACTCACTCGCGACAACTACGCGCACGTTGACAAGCTGGGGAAGAAACTCGCCGAGGGATATCGTAAGACCATCGCGAAGGTCGGCCTGCAAGCCTACATCGCACATGCCGGCGCGAACGGCGCTCTGATGTTTTATCCGAAGGAAATTCGCAACTACCGCGACTGGACCACGATCGATATCGATCTCTGGCGTCATTACTGGTTCGCCATGGTCAACCGCGGTGTGATGCCCCAGCCCTATTGGTGGGATGAGCAGTGGACGATTTCTGTTCAACACACCGAGGCAGATATCGATAAACACTTGGCTGCCTTCAGCGACATCGCCGACTCGCTCGCCAAAGCGCAGCAAGAACGTGAAGCGCCGGTCGCCGTCGCGCACTAATTTGTGGAGGGGCGGACGCCCTCGTCCGCCCCTGACATGCTCAGTCAAGCATGTGTGAACTAAGCATTGTCATTCCGAACCGGGTGAAACCCGGTGAGGAATCTGCTGTTTACAGCCATCGAATCTCCTTGTCCACGTCGACCCAACCCGCCCAGCCCCACCTCATCCGTGCCCTCGGACGCCGCGACCTCGTCCTCCTCTTCGTCGTTGCCGTTTTCAATCTCAACGTGGTCCCATCGATCGCAGCGAACGGTGGCGCCACCATCTGGCTTTGGATTATCTCCCTCATCCTTTTTTTCTGGCCGCAAGGCATTGCCGTCATCGAACTCGCGCACCGCTATCCCGGCGAAGGCGGAGTCTATCTCTGGGCCAAAGAAGTCTTTGGCGACTTTCACGGATTCCTCTCTGGCTGGTGTTACTGGACCAACAACATGCTCTATGTGCCGACGGTCATGCTCTACTTCGTCGGTGTTTCCGTCTTCGCGCTGGGGCCGAGCCACGCTGCGCTCGCCGATAACAAGACCTTCGCGCTCATCACCTCGCTCTCTCTTCTCGCGTTGCTCACTATTCTCAACGTTGTCGGCCTCGGCGTCGGCAAGTGGATCAACAACCTCGGCGCGATCGGAACCTTCATCGCCGCGGCAGTCCTGATCGGTCTCGGCGCTCTAATCTGGTGGCGCTTCGGCACTACGATCGCCGCCGCCGATTTTAAAATTCCTACCGACCCTCGATTCGTCCTCAACTCTTTCGGCGTAATCTGCTTTGGCCTCGTCGGCCTTGAACTCGCCTCTGTCATGGGAGACGAAATTCAAGACCCTCGCCGCACTCTTCCCAGCGCAGTAGCCTTAGGCGGAGTTCTCTCCGGCGCGCTTTACGTGGGCGCCACCCTTACACTCCTGATCGCCGTCGGAAAAAACGTCAATGTGTTGCAGGGAATTGTTCAGGCCGTCAATCACATGGCCGGCCGCGTTGGAGTTCCGTGGATTACGGTTCCGTTCGCGCTCATGCTGGCGCTTTCGATTGCTGGTATCGGTTCGGCATGGATGGGCGGTTCTGCCCGCATTCCGTTTGTCGCCGGCCTCGACTCTTATATGCCTTTGTGGCTAGGCAAAGTTCACCTGCGCTATGCCACGCCCTATGCCGCTCTCATTGTGCAGGCAATTGTTTCAGCTCTTCTCGTGATCATGAATTTTTTCGGTACTGGCGTTCAGGAAACTTTCCAAAAGCTTCTTGCTCTGGCGGTCGTGCTGCAACTTGTTCCCTTCCTCTATATGTTCGCCGCACTGGTGCGATTTGCGCTACGTGAAGCTACCCCGCAAGGCCAATATGGTCGAGCCACGCTGTTCTTCGCAGGCCTAAGCGGTCTTTCGACAACGATACTTGGCATCGCGCTCGTCTTCTTTCCTGCCCAGCAGATCACGTCGCTCTGGTCTTATGAATTATGGATGTTCGGCGGCACATTGTTCTTCATCGGTCTCGCCGCGTTCTTCTTCTTCGTCTACGGCCGCCACAAAGCGTCGGAAAGGATTGGTAAGGGCACGCCTTTAGTCGCGCCCTTAACCGTTGACAAACTCTGATTTTGGATGGTGAGTGCTTCAGCGCTGCAAGGAAATTAACGAAAACGACGGCGGCTTTAGCCGCTGAGGTGAGCAGGAGGTCGAAACCAAAATGCCCGGCGGAGTCACGACAGAAGTTCGTACATATCAGATGTACATTAACGGCGAGTGGGTCGCGAGCAAATCCGCGAAGACCTTCCCGGTCTACGATCCCTCCACCGAGGAAGTAATTACCCAGGTTCCCGACGCCGGCCCAGACGATGTCAACCGCGCCGTAGCTGCCGCCAAGGCCGCCTTCGAAGAAGGTCCATGGGCAACCAGTACCGCGCAAGAACGAGGCCGTGTCCTCTTCCGTCTCTCTGAAAAAATCCGCGCCAATCTCGCCGCGCTCGCGGAACTCGAATGTCGCAACACCGGCAAGCCGATCGTCGAAGCTGAATTCGATATCAACGACGCAGCCACCTGCTTCGAATACTACGGCGGCCTCGCTACCAAAGTCGTCGGCTATGTGAACCCCGTTCCTGACAACGCGATGTCCCTCTCGCTCAAAGAGCCGGTTGGCGTCGCCGGACAAATCATTCCGTGGAACTACCCGCTGCTGATGGCCGCATGGAAACTAGCGCCAGCCATCGCAGCCGGCTGTACTTGCATCCTCAAGCCTGCCGAACAAACGCCGCTCACCGCTCTCGAATTCGCCAACTATTTCGTCGATTGCGGTCTGCCCCCGGGAGTGGTCAACATCATCACCGGCTTCGGAGAAACATGCGGCGCACCGCTCGTGCAGCATCCCGACGTGAACAAGATTGCCTTCACCGGAAGTGCCGCCGTCGGAAAAATAATTGTGAAGCAAGCTGCCGACACGGTGAAGCGCGTCACCCTGGAACTCGGCGGCAAATCGCCCAACATCTTTTTCGCTGACGCCGATTTCGAAGCGGCCATCGACGGTGCGCTCTTCGGTGTCTTCATCAATCAGGGCGAAGTCTGCTCCGCCGGAAGCCGCATTCTCGTCCAGAAATCGATCTATAAAAATTTCATCGAAGCCATGATTGAGAAGGCGAAGAAGATCAAACTCGGCCCACCGCTCGACCGCGAAACCAAGATGGGTCCGCTCGTTAGCAAAGAGCAATACGACCGCGTCAACTCTTACATTGAGATCGGCAAGAAAGAAGCCAAGCTCGTCTCCGGCGGCGGACGTCCCGAGAAAATAGGCAAAGGCTACTATGTCCAGCCCACGATTTTTTCCGACGTCACTAACTCCGCCCGCATCGCCCGCGAAGAAATCTTCGGCCCGGTTGCCGCTGTGATTCCATTTGAAAACGAGAAAGATGCGCTCAAGATCGCCAACGATTCACCCTACGGCCTGGCCGCAGCGGTCTGGACCCGCGACATCTTCAAGGCTATGCGTTCTGTCAAAGCTTTGCGCGCCGGCATCGTCTGGGTGAATCACATGCAACCAACCTACGTCGAAGCTCCCTGGGGAGGCTACAAACAATCCGGCTTCGGCCGCGAACTTGGCCCGTGGGGCATCGAAGAATATCTCGAAACCAAGCAGGTCTATATCAATCTGAACGAAGCCCCAATCGGCTGGTACTGATGCGCAAAGCCTCTATACATTGTCATCCTGAGCAAGGATTGATCTTCGCGCCCAAGCGCGAAGATCAACCGCAGTCGAAGGATCCCTATGCTCACGGAAATGTATCCGCCGATTCCAGGCATTCTCATGAGAAACTGATATGAGTACGATCCGCCTCACCACGCAAATCCCCGGCCCCAAATCCCGCGAGCTCTCCGAGCGCCTTTCCCAAGCCGTGCCCCGCGGCCTTTCGCACGGCACGCCCATTTACGTGGCGAAGGCCGAAGACGCATGGCTCGAAGACGTCGACGGCAATCGTTACATTGATTTCGCCGGCGGCATCGGTTGTGCCAATGCCGGCCATCGCCAGCAGCCCGTCGTCGATGCCATCCGCGGACAGCTCGATAAGTTTCTCCACACCTGCGTTCAGGTCACGCCATACGAAGGCTACATCCTTCTGGCAGAGCGCATGAACGAAGTCACGCCCGGCAAGTTTCCCAAAAAAACTCTCTTTGTCAACAGCGGCGCCGAAGCTGTCGAGAACGCCGTCAAGATCGCCCGCGTCTACACGAAACGTCCCGGCATCATCGCCTTCGAAGACGCCTTCCATGGCCGCACCATGATGACTCTGGCGCTCACCAGCAAGACTCATCCTTATAAAGCCGGCTTTGCGCCGTTTCCCGGCGAGGTCTATCGTGTTCCCTATGCCTACTGTTATCGCTGCTCGTACAACCTGAAATATCCCTCGTGCGATCTCTACTGCGCGCGCCATCTCGAAGACACTTTCAAGCGCGTCGTGGCCCATGAGGAAGTAGCGGCGGTAATCGCTGAGCCGGTCCTTGGTGAGGGCGGCTTCGTCGCCCCGCCGCTAGACTATTTCAAAGTTCTCATCGATCTCTGCCGCAAGCACGACATCCTCTTCATCGCGGACGAAGTGCAATCCGGTTTCGGACGCACGGGTGCTCTCTTCGCTAGCGAACGCTATGGCATTGAACCTGACATTATCGTCACAGCGAAATCGCTAGGCGGCGGCTTGCCGCTAGCGGCCGTCACCGGTCGCACCGAAATCATGGATGCCCCGGGCCCTGGCGGCCTTGGCGGCACATTTGCCGGCAATCCGCTTTCCTGCGCGGCGGCCTTGGCTGTGCTCGATTTGTTTGAAAGCAAAAATTTGTTAGCCCGTGCCAATGACCTCGGCGATCGCTTTCAGCGCCGTGCCCGTGAATGGCAGCGCCGCTGGCCGATAATCGGCGACGTGCGCGGCCTCGGCGGCATGCAAGCCATCGAACTCGTGAAGTCACAGGAAACAAAAATCCCGGCGACCGAAGAAACGAAGAAAATCATGCAATACTGCTACGAGCATGGCTTGATCACAATCACTGCCGGTTCGTATTCGAATGTGATTCGCGTGCTTGTCCCGTTGGTAGCCACCAACGACCAAATGGACGAAGGCCTCGATGTGCTGGAGTCCGCACTTGCAGCGGTATGTGACAAGAAAGGCGCCGTAGCGCAACTAGTCTAAAAAGGTTGTCATCCTGAGCGAGGATTGATCGTCGCCCAAGCGCGAAGATCCACCGCAGTCGAAGGACCCCTATAGGCGGATATCATTGAAATGATGCTGCAAGGCATTCTCACGATGTACCCGATGAAGGCTGCATCACAGCGCCAACATTCTTCGCGATAGATAAAGGTATTTACGAACATGACCACCATAACCGCTCCCCCAGTCATCAAACTCACGCACTACATCAACGGTCGCTGGACCGATTCATCCGCGAAGGAATGGCGCGATGTAATCAATCCTGCAACTGGCGAGGTGCTGGCCCAAGTCCCACTTGCCGACACGGCTGAAGTCAATCAGGCCGTAGAAGCCGCGGCCGCCGCTTTCCCCGAATGGCGGCGCACGCCGCCCGAAGACCGTATCCAGCCGCTCTTCAAACTGAAGATGCTTCTCGAAGATCACATCGACGATATCGCCCGCATTATCACGCAGGAAAATGGCAAGACCTTTGCCGAAGCGAAAGCCGAAATGCGCCGCGCTATCGAAAACGTCGAAGTCGCCTGCGGCATTCCCATGATGATGCAAGGCTACAACCTCGAAGATGTCGCCCGTGGCATCGACGAGATGATGATCCGCCAACCGCTCGGCGTCGTTGTCGCCATCACGCCCTTCAATTTTCCCGGCATGATTCCGTTCTGGTATCTGCCCTATGCCATTGCCACCGGGAACACCTTCATCCTCAAACCGAGCGAGCGCGTCCCGCTCACCATGCGTTACGTCTACGAACTCATGGAGAAGATTGGATTGCCGAAAGGTGTGGTGAATCTGATTAACGGAGGGAAGCCCGCAGTCGATGCGCTGCTCGACCATCCGAAAATCCGCGCCATCAGTTTCGTGGGATCGACGCCGGTCGCAAAGTACGTTTACTCACGCGCCGCCGCGAACGGCAAACGTGCGCAATGCCAGGGCGGAGCGAAAAATCATGTCATCGTTCTCCCGGACGCCGACATGCCCATGGCCACGCAAATCATCAGCGACAGCGCTTTCGGTTGCGCTGGACAACGCTGCCTCGCCGTCTCCGTCGCGGTCACGATTGGCGAAGCGCAGAAGACTTTCCGCGATTCGATTGCCGACGCCGCTTCAAAACTTAAAGTCGGCAATGGCCTCGAAGATGGCATTCAAATGGGTCCCGTGATCACGCCGCAGAGTAAAGAGCGCGTCGAATCTCTCATCGGCCTTGGTGAGAGGCAAGGAGCGAAAATTCTCCTTGACGGCCGCAACTCGAGGATTCCGAAATACGAATCTGGCAACTTCGTGAAGCCAACCATTCTCGACAATGTCCCCGCGACCAGCGAACTCGCCGACACGGAAATATTTGGTCCGGTACTGAGTCTCGTTCATGCCGACGGTATGGACGAGGCTCTTGCCTTCCTTGAGCGCAGCGCCTACGGCAATCAAGCGTCTCTATTCACCTCGAGCGGGTCGGCCGCCCGCCGCTTTCGCTACGAAGCGCCCGCAGGAAATATCGGCATCAATATCGGCGTTGCGGCTCCCATGGCATATTTCCCCTTCAGCGGATGGAAGAATAGCTTCTTTGGCGATCTCCACGGCCAGGGCCGCGATGCGATCGAGTTCTACACCGACAAGAAAGTAGTAGTCGAACGCTGGGCCAAAGAACACAGCCGCAAGTTCTAGGCGCCGCAGCAGAGAAGAGCTATGAGACTTCTCACCACAGAGTCACAGAGACACAGAGAAATCGAAAGCGAGCAAGATCCTCGAACGGCTGCGATCATTGGCGCGGCGATCGAAGTACACCGTCAACTCGGGCCCGGATTGCTCGAATCCGCATACGAGCAGTGCCTGCGCCATGAACTGCACCTTCGCGGCTTGCCCTTCAAGTGCCAAGTCGATCTTCCTGTTTCGTATAAAGGTCTGCAGCTAGATTGTGGATACAAGATAGACATAATCGTGGACGATGAAGTGGTCCTCGAATTGAAATCCGTCGAAAGGATCTTTCCCGTCCACGAAGCCCAACTGCTCACATACTTAAAGCTCTCAGGCAAGAAGGTCGGGCTGTTAATCAACTTCAATGTGCCACTACTATCGCGCGGAATCATCCAAAGAGTTCTATAAGGGTTTCTCTGTGTCTCTGTGACTCTGTGGTGAACGATCTTAAAGAGGAAATGATGACTACTACTGTTGCAAGCCCCACGCTGTCAGGCTCCGAAATAGTCTCTCTTTCCCGCAAGCACACGCTCTATGAATGGTCTGCGCAGTCGAAGGTCGATCCCATTCCTGTCGCCAGCGCCAAGGGGATTTACTTCTACACGCCGGAAGGGAAGCGCTTCATCGACTTCAACAGCCAGCTTATGTCCGTCAACATTGGACATGGCGACCCGCGCGTCATTCAGGCCATCAGCGAACAGGCGGCGACGCTCGCCTACGCGAATCCCTTCATGGCCACCGAAGTGCGCGCGCGCCTTGGCGCGAAGCTCGCCGAGATTACTCCGGGCGATATCGACACGTTCTTCTTCACCAACGGCGGAGCCGAGGCCAACGAGAATGCCATCAAGCTCGCGCGCTTCTTCACCGGACGCCACAAGATCATCGCACGCTATCGCTCTTATCACGGCGCAACTGCGGGAGCAATCAGTCTTACCGGCGACCCGCGCAGATGGGCCGCGGAACCTGGCATTCCGGGCGTCGTGCATGTGCTCGATCCTTATCACGGCATCGAACGCGGTTGGGAATCGGCCGAGTCTTCGCTGGCCATGATTGAGGAGACGATTCAGCTCGAAGGTCCGCAGACGATCGCTGCGTTCATTCTCGAGCCGGTCACCGGAACCAACGGCGTTCTCGTTCCACCGGATGGATATCTCGTTGGCCTGCGCAAGATCTGCGACAAATACGGAATCCTGATGATCGCCGACGAAGTGATGTCTGGCTTTGGGCGAACTGGCGCATGGTTCGCGGTCGATCACTGGAAGGTTGTTCCCGATCTGCTTTGCATGGCGAAAGGGCTGACTTCGAGCTATCTTCCGCTGGGAGCGGTTGGAATGCGGCATCACATCGCACAGCATTTTCACGACAAAGTTTTTTATGGAGGACTGACTTACAACAGTCATCCCATGGGATGCGCGGCGGCGCTGGCGACCATTCGCGTGTACGAAGAAGATGGGCTGATCGACAACGCGAAAAAAATGGGCGCGATCCTGAAAGAGCTGGCGGCCGAGTTGCAGGCCAAGCATCCGTCGGTGGGCGCGGTGCGCTCCATCGGACTGTTCGGCATTGTCGAACTGGTGCGCAGCCGCAAGACGCGTCAGCCCATGGCTCCCTTCAACGGCACCTCGGAGGAGATGGCCGCCCTCGGCCGCTTCTTCCGTGAGCATGGCCTCTACACCTTCGTCCGCTGGAACACCTTCTTCACCAACCCTCCGCTCTGCATCAACGAGCAGCAGCTACGCGAGGCGTTTGCAATCATCGATCGCGGGCTGGAGATCACGGATAAAGCTGTCAGCGATTAGCAAGGGAAGGGGAAAATGCTCGTGTGGCGCGGACACTCCTGTCCGCGTCTGACCATCTGCACAACTGTCGCTAGTTCCGGAGCTCTCTTCTCAGTCCAGATCCACATCAGAAAAAACACAGATCGATCTTCTAAAATCTCTGCAATCAGCAACTTGCGGACGCTTGATCTGTGCGGGCCCGGCTAAAATATTGGATCGAAAGAATTTGCGCGCAAAATATTGAAAGGACTGCGCTTGCTGATGGCGGAAAGCGAGAGATCATGTTGCCGCATTGCCTCCGGTCACATGATCGGAGGTTGGGGCTGTGGAGGGCAAGGTTGGATGTCACAAGGGTTCTTCACCGGGTGGCGTCGAACGCGTCATTCAATTTCGATAAGTTTCCTACTTTCAACGGCAGCGATGCCCCTCCGCGTAAGTAGATACTTCCCTCCGTTGAGCACAGCATAGTCCTTCTCGTATTCGAGCTGTGCTAGGGTGCGGTTAAGATTGCGACGCTGCGTCGGTTTCAGCCAGGTCGAGAGCTCTGCTGCTGTTGCTCCCTGATCGGCGCAATGATAGAGCAGCAGGAGTATTCGGTCGCCCGGTCCGAGGGATGGTCGGAGGGTCTTTAGGAAATCACCGAATTGTTCGACCGCCGGAATTCTGCGAACGGTGATTGCCTTTACAAGGGCAAATGCCTTGTCGGGGGATACGCCTCGAGAAAAACGTACGAACTCGGCTAGAACCCAGTCGAGCGCGGCGGACACGAAGGACGAGTCTTGTAGGTTGGGATCTATTCCGTCGGCGAGATGTGCCGCATCGCGTTTATTTCGGATGTCGTAGATGACACGGAGCGTCCGCGGTATGTGGAATCGGATCGAATCCGGCGCGCTGGTCAGATTCTCCAGCGTTCGAGTGATAGCGAGAGTGTTAAGTTGCGCCCCAAGCGGTGTCACCGGAAGACTGGCTGCGTGTTGAAGCATTCGAAATGCGGCCTCGGCGAACCTCCCGCCCTCCACTTCGTTGGGTCTCATTCGGCCGAGGTAGAAGTTCTTCTTTTGCTCCACGTAGCACCCGAGCAACTCGCCGACTAGGTTTTGGGGGAAGCGAGGGGCCAGAGAATTCCTAATCGATGGATCGATCATCTCAGCTATGGGACATTTCTTTCACGAGAGTGGCTGCCCGCTTCAGGCCAGGAGCCGTGAGGCTCCAAGCGTCTTTGGTCCCCGTGAATTCATTTCCCCTGTCTTTGATTATTACAGAATGGTTGCTCTGGTCGTAGCACCCAGACGAAACGCACAAGGCCCTGGCTGACTTGTCGTCGAACGTAGGGGTGCCAGTGGACAAGAGTTTGGCTAGACCGGTTAGGACGTAGGCGCTGTATGTCTTCTCCCTCTTATTCTTGCCGGGGATTTCGCCGGCGATTACATCCGCGTGCCCGTTCTCCAGAAGGAAAACCTGCTGAATCTCCTCAAGTGAGACACCGTACTGCCTCATCCATGCCCGCCCACGAGCGGGCAACGTGGAAATTTCTCCCTCGTCGTGTTCCGCAGCGACTTGGCCGCCGCCGCCATCTGCAGCGCGAGCCGGGCCGACGGGAAACGTCTCGCCCAGCAGCGTTAGGGAGGCCTGGATAACGCGGATCCGCTCCTCGGATTCGATGGGCGTCAATAGTTCCACAACTTCGGAGACGATTTCAGTCGTTTTTTTGCCGGTCATAATTCCCACCTACTTCTTACTGTTTCGACCTGAACGCGCACCTTAGCAGTTCACGCGAGCCGTGGCAGATCGAATCTCACGAATCGGTCGCCATTGTTACTAAGCCTGTAAAGGCCGCGCTTGCTGCCTGTCTCGATGTAGTCGAACTTGCTTTTCGCGTCCCTCAATGCTTGGGCGACGTACTTTGGGGGGCGAATGCCCGCCCGTATATAGGCACGGCGTATCTCTTCTTCGCTGAAGTCCTTTGTCCCCGATTCCGTGAGCGCAAATGCGAGCACAGTCACAATCTCGTGATGCCCACGCGGCCTCTTGTCAAGGACAAGTTGCTTCTCAGTTGAGCCTTGGCCAGCATTCTCCGTACGACTTGGGTCGTCGCGGATTAGGGCTGCGGTCGGGCTGCTCCTCGAAAATTTCTCGACTTGCGCATCGACGAAACTCGCCGATCCTTCGAATGTCATGGTTGAATCGCCCACCACAATCGTCGCCTTGCACGTTTCCATGGCAGCTCCTTTTCAGGGGAGTCTACCTGTGTAGCCAATGCTGCGTCAACAATAAAATTTTGTGGAAAACTACTTCGCGTCCACTGTATCGTAGGAGTATCCGGTCGACCATCTTGATAATTCGACAAAATGGCTTATTTCCAGTCGAGACGCCTGTGCGTTCGGGAAAATGCCGGACCAGTTCGAGAGTGGCTGAAGAATATTCGCGTCATAGTATCAAGTGGATGATGAGCGAATGTATATGTTTAATAAAATAATGCTGTAAACAATAGACTTACATAAATATAGTTTAAATATCATTTCAAGCAACTTGCTTGAAGAGGTGTTCACTGCCAATTCGCCGCACGTTCCAGTGCTTCACACGCCCCTGCCGCCGATGGCGGTGGTGTTTCTTTCGGGGGTGGGGTCGCCGAACCGATCCGATCCTGGGATTGAAAATTCCCAGTGACTGCTGGTTTATACAGGAATTCTCGGCGCAGCTTTCGCCTAACAGCGATTGTTTACGCCGCTTATTTCCAGTCGAGACGCCTGTGCGTTCGGGAAAATGCCGGACCAGTTCGAGAGTGGCTGAAGAATATTCGCGTCATAGTATCAAGTGGATGAGACCCGCAGTGGACCAACTGCTGTGGCTGCTGTTGTTCCCGGCCCTGTGGCCGTCTCCTCCCCGCTCTAGTTGACAAGGCGATGAGGGGCGATGGGACGGTCGGAGCGGGTGGCTTGGAAGCCAAAATCAAGATCAACAGCAAGGGCAACGGACAGGAGTGTCCGTTCCACACGGGCTGGGGGGCTGAAGCCGGCGTTTATTTTTTTGTGGGCTTAATCGCAGCGCTGAAGCGCAGCGCCACCCAAAAGGGCAAAACAGCAGGTTCCTCGCGCGCCTTCGGTGCACTCGGAATGACAAACGTAGGAACGGAGCTATTGTTGCTGCTGTTGTTCCTGGTCGAAGCGGGTGGGGCGTTGGAGGGTGGGGCGGGATTGGATGACGACGGCGGGGGAGATCTGTTCGGGCGGGGGAGCGTCGGAGGGGCTGACGGTGACGGCGACGCTGAGTTCGCTGTGGGCTCCGCCTTTGTGAACGCCGCGGGTGGGCGGGACGTCGGCGTAGTCGCGTCCGACGGCGACGCGGATGTGGCGGTCGGCGCCGATCAGGTTGTTGGTGGGGTCGAAGGCAATCCATCCTAAATTCGGCATGAGGGCTTCGACCCAGGCGTGCGATGCGCCTTCGAAGGAGCGATCTTTTCTGGTTGCGGGTCTGGTTCCGGTTTCGTCTCCCGTTCCATCGGCGTCGGCGCGGTGGAACATGTATCCGCTGACGTAGCGGCAGGGAACGCGCAGCGGACGCACGAGCGCGATCATGATGTGCGCGAAGTCCTGGCAGACGCCTTGCTGAGTTTCGAGGGCGTCGTCGATGGGAGAATCGACCTTGGTGCTGTTCTTGACGTAGTGGAACGAGTCGTAGATGGCGGCGTTGAGCTCGGTGAGCAGTTGCAGCGGCGTGTCGCGGCGCTCGCAGCGGAGGCGGAGGGCGAGAGCTTCAAGACGGGAGCTCGGTTTCGCGAAGTGGCTGGGGAGAAGCATCTCCCAGTGGTCGCCGTCGTGAACTCCGGTTTCGACTTCGCGGTCGAGCGTGGCCCAGTCGCCAGAATCGGCGGGGAGGGGAATTGGAGCGGGTTCGATTTCGACGGTGGATTCGGCGGTGACTTTCACCTGGTTGTGGTTTCCGGCGATATCGAAATGGTGAACCGTGTTGCCGAGGAAATCGCGATATTGAAATATGTTGGCGGCAGGGGCTACGTCGAGCTGGAAGGTGAGGCACTGCTGCTGGCCGTCGCTGCGCGGCTGCATCCGAACCTCCATCACACTCTCGCGGACGGCTGGATGGTAGGTGAAGGTCGTGATGTGGCGGGAGGTGTAGATCACGCGCTAACCTCTCTTGGCTTCGACGTTGGAGAGAATTGAGTCATTGAGTGATCGGGTGATTTCGCGATTGGACGTTAATGAGGAAGCGAGAAACGTGCGATTTTGGGGTCGCAAAGAACGCGACCCTTCGCGCGGCTCGTTCAGGCCCTTCGCTGCGCAAAGAACCCGCGCTCAGGATGACATCGCGATCAAGAGATTCCATCATGCGACCAGCGCTGACTCGACGGAGTAGTCGAAATAAATCTGATGGATGGCGCTGTGCGCCTGGGTGCATTGCCAGCGAATGCTATCCACGAAGGCGTTGGCGCCGGAGGCCATGATTTCGTCGATCTGGCTGAAGCTGAGAGTCGCGCGCAGACGGCCGGCGATGCGAACGGGCTGCTCGGCTTTGCGCTCGGTGAGTTCTCCGATGGCGCGAAGGGCGGTGTGAACCATGTCGACCGAAAAGCGCACGGAGTGCGGAAAGCTGGGGTTGAGCAGGAGAAACTCCGCGACGCGCAACGGGCGCAACTCGGCGGTGTGGGCTTTGCAGTAAGCCTGGAACGCGGCGCAGGACTTCAGCAGTCCGACCCACTCAAGGTATTCTTCGCTTTCGACGGCCTGGTCCAGGGCGTGAGGAAAGCGACTGAAGTGCGCGCCGATCAGGCGTGCCACGGCGTCCGCACGCTCGACAAAGCGGCCCAGCTGGATGTAATGCCAGCCTTCGCCGTGCGACATGGTGGAGTCGGTCACTCCCTGAAACTGGTACGCTCCCTCCTGCACGGCGCGAAAGAATATATAGGAATCGAGAGATCCGGCGTCGCTGGAAGCGGTGCTCTTCACTTGCAGAAAAAGGCGGTTGAGTTGCTCCCACATGTCGGAACTGCACTGCTCACGCACCTGGCGCAGATTTTCGCGCGCGGCGGCGACACACGAAATAATCGAAGAAGGATTGGCGCGGTCCAGGGTGAGCAGGTAGGTCAGAGTCTCGGCATCGAGCGGACCGTCTTCCGGGGCTGGAACTCCGAGAGCTTGCAGCAAGCCGAGCCATCTTCCTGAACCAGCTTCCGGGGACTGGTCGAGGCGCAGTTGGAGATCGACATCGATCAGCCGGGCGGTATGCTCGGCGCGCTCGAGGTAACGGCTCATCCAATACAGACTGTCGGCAACGCGCGACAACATTGTTTCCGTGTGGTTGCTCATGCGCGTAATACCCAGGTGTCTTTGCTGCCGCCGCCCTGCGAGGAGTTCACTACCAGCGAGCCCCGGCGCAACGCCACGCGAGTAAGGCCACCGGGAACCAGCGTGACGTTCTCACCATAAAGAATGTAAGGACGAAGATCGACGTGACGGGCCTGGGCTTCTCCCTCAAGGAAGCAGGGAGCGCGCGACAGGCTCAGCGTGGGCTGGGCGATATAGTTTCGCGGCTCGGCTTCGATGTGGCGGCGGAAATCGTCTCGCTGCTCGGCCGAGCTGTGAGGACCAATCAGCATGCCGTAGCCGCCGGATTCGCCGACGGCTTTTACCACCAGTTCGTCGAGGTGTTCGAGAACGTAGCTTCGTTGTGCGGGATTGGTGAGCAGATAAGTTGGAACGTTCTGCAGAATCGCATCCTCTCCAAGATAGTAGCGAATGATCTGCGGAACGTAGGCGTAGACGGCTTTGTCGTCGGCTACGCCGGTTCCGATGGCGTTGACCAAGCCGACATTGCCAGCGCGGTAGGCATTGAACAATCCCGGAACGCCTAGACTGGAATCACGCTGGAAGCAGAGTGGATCGAGGAAGTCATCATCGACACGGCGGTAGATGACGTCGACCCGCCGGAGTCCAGCCGTGGTGCGCATGTAGACGACGTTATCGTGAACCAGCAGGTCGCGGCCCTCGACCAATTCGATCCCCATCTGCTGCGCGAGGAATGTGTGCTCGAAATATGCCGAGTTGAAAACTCCGGGAGTGAGCAGGACTACCGTGGGTTCCTGGCGGCTGGAGGAGTTGGGCGGACTAAGGGCTCGCAACGTCGCCAGCAAAGCTTGCGCGTAATGATCGACCGGACAAACTCCGTAATCGCGGAAAAGTGTAGGGAAAACTTTCTTCAAGACTTTCCGGTTGGCCAGCATGTAAGAAACGCCGCTGGGCACGCGGAGATTGTCCTCGAGCACGGCAAAGCTGCCATCGGGAAGGCGGACCAAATCCGTGCCGCAGATGCTCACATAAATTCCGCGGGGCACATTCAGACCGCGCATCTCGCGGCGAAAGTGGCGGCAACTGTAGACCAGTTCTTTGGGGACGATTCCGTCCGCGAGGATTCTGCCGCTGTGGTAAATGTCCTCGAGGAATAGGTTGAGAGCAGCGATGCGTTGGGTCAGGCCGCTTTCGATCTTGCGCCATTCGGCATGGGGGATGATCCGGGGAAGAAGATCGTTGGGGAAGACGCGCTCCGTCCCTTCCGAGTTGCCGTAAACCGTGAAGGTAATTCCCTGATGCAGGAAGGATAAGTCGGCAGCTTGCTGGCTTTTACGCAATTCTTCCGGAGGCAGATCGAGCAGCGTTTGAAACAGAGGCCGATAGTGGGGGCGCGGGATGCCCGGCGACTCAAACATCTCGTCGTAAGCGCCGCCGAACTGGTAATTACGAAAAGGAGGCCGTAGAAGTGCCAGAGAAGATTCCGGCATCGTCATCCGGCGGAGCATATTGCGAGGGCGGGTACGACTATGGGGCACCCTAGCACTTTAAGTTGGTGGTGCTTCCTAAGTCCAATCTAATTTGCTTATGAGGTGGATTTGCTTTTCGCAGCTCGAAGCAACCCGGCAGGAGTCAATTGCAACGCACGAGTGGACGGAGCGCCAGACTCAGGAGCGCCAGACGCGCTGTTGAACGTCGAGCGAAGAGAACATTACAGGTTCGTGGTGAACGCTGGTGGCGTGGCGGTTGATGGCGGTGGCGGCCTGAGTGCGAAGGTTGCCATCGCGGGAATCGAAATCGAACGTGCTGACGTGGTGCGCGCATCGAGTGCAGGTAAACTTCATGCCACCCTTAATCCGCGCGATGGTGTAATGCCGCTTCACAATTCCGAGTGTAGTCTTTTGCGGCGTGAAGGATAGGCACGGGGGTGGGGCGGCGAAGGTAACGATGGGGGGATTTTAATGGTCGGAAGGCCGGATGCGTTGCTGGCAGTACTAGAAGCCATCTCGTAAATGGGTTGGCACGATGTTTAGTCGTGCCGTCCAGAGCCATGAGGCACTTAGTTGTCATCATTTTTCGAGGCGGTTGTACTTTTTTAGTACTTCGCGGAGGCGGTCGTGGGGCAGGGCTATTACCTCGTGATCGTCGATGCCTTTCATGGTTTCGGCGGCGACCATCGCATTGATCACGGCTTCTTCGGTGGCTTGCACGGTGGCAAGAAAAATAGGGTCGAGGGAATCATTGGGTAGCATGGTGAGTTGGTGCAGGCCTTTGGTTCCTACTGCACCCGGGTTGGCGGTGGAGAAGGCGAGGAAGATGTCGCCGGATCCGTCGCCGGAATAGCTGCCATCGCGGCCCAGGCCCAGGGAAACTTTCTTGGCGACGCGCTTGAGTTGCGTCGGGATCAGCGGGGCGTCGGTGGCCACGATGACGATAATCGAACCGGTGTCGCTGCCGTAAGCAGGCTTTTCGGGAATTTCTTTGCCGACAGGAACACCTGCGATGCGGAGCTGATCGCGACGTCCGTAGTTGCATTGAACGAGGACGCCTACGGTATAGCCACCAGCTTTAGCGTCGAGAACGCGCGAGGAGGTTCCAATGCCGCCCTTGAATTCGTTGCAAATCATGCCCGTGCCGCCGCCGACATTGCCTTCTTCGGCCGGGCCGGAATGCGCTGTGTCGAGTGCGTGCCAGGCGTCTTCGGGATGAACATGAAATCCGTTGATGTCATTGAGCCAGCCGTCCCAGGTTTCGGCGACAACCGGGAGCGACCACCAATAACCTTCCATGTCAGGCGTACCGTGCTTAACCTTCCATGCGATGACGGCGTCGCGGACCACGCCGACGCTGTGTGTGTTCGTGATCATCACGGGGCCGTTGAGAAAACCGGAATCGTCGACCCATGTCGTGCCAGTCATCTCTCCGTTGCCGTTCAGCGTGAACCATGCAGCAAAAACGGCGTCGTCAGAGGTCTTGCCTCGGGGATGAATGGCGGTGACCCCAGTGCGCACCGGGCCTCTTCCGACTACGAGCTTGCCTTCGCCGGAGATGAGGGTGGTGTGGCCAACCTCGACTCCTTTGACGTCGGTGATCGCATTGTTCGGGCCGGGAGTGCCGTCGAACGGAACTCCGAGATCGCGGGCTCGCGGCTTGGATCCGGCATGCGCTGCGAGCGTGAGAGCGAGGAGTGCAACTACAACGGCGCGGTTGGCAACATATAAGAACATGAACAGCCTCCGAGGAACGAGGAAGTATATAAGGATGTGCTAATGAGCGGAAGTAGTAGTGGCGGACGCGGGCAGCAGGTACAATCCGAGTGAGAAATTTTTCTCGGGGGAGAACATGGAAAGCTGGAAGAAGGTGGCGGGAGCGATTGGAGCGGCGACGGTTTTATTTTTGAAAAAGAAATATCCAGCAGGAGTGCTGGCGACGGGCGTAGGGCTGGCGGTGCTAGCGTCGGAATTTCCAGAAAAATTTGAGAAAGTGCGGCAGTCGCTGCCGGATTATTTTGATCGCGGCATGCGAGTGATGGAGATGGCGGCGCGCGCTGGCAAGCGCATTTCCGACGCGGCTGGGCGAAGCGCGATCGATGCGTAGGAAGAAGTGAGTGGGTAAGGAATACGTTAGATTGCCAAGGCAAGACACGCAGAAAATAGAACGCGCGGCAATTTTATTTCTTAATTTTTAATTCCAGCTTGTGCCTTTTCTACTCGATGCCCAGCTGTTTTCTGGCGTCTGGGCTGAGGCGCTCGGGGGTCCAAGGCGGACTCCAAACAACATTCACTTCGGCGTTACGGATGCCGGGTAATTGCTCGAGGCGCGACTTCACTTGCGCGCTGATATTCACGTGTTCGGGGCAGCCCTGCGCGGTGAGTGTCATATCAATGGTCACATCCTGCTTGGTTTCCTCTGGCGATTCGGCCGGGACGGGCGCAAAGTTCACTTCGTAGATGAGGCCGAGGTCGACGATGTTGACCGGAATCTCGGGGTCGTAGCAACTTCTAAGCGCACTCAGAACTTCTTCTTCGGTGACGGTTGGCATTTGATTCCCTTTCGCAATGTCCGGGTTTCGGATTCCGGTCGGACCCCAATTACCTATCTGCTTTCAGTGTAACGCAGTTGCCGCCGGGGGAATAAATCCTACCTTTCTCGCGGCAATCTGATAGAGTTTTTTTTCGCATGATGAGTGATGAAGCGAAGCAGAGGATTCAAGTGGCGCTGGCGCTGGCCCTGGTGGTGGCCGGACTGCGCGCGGGATACATTCTCTACCGGCGGCACGAGGACAATCTCGCGGCGCAGAAGCAGCAGCAGGCGAAAAGTCTCGGCTACTCAAACGCGGACTATTATGTGGTGCCTAAAAAATTCTATCCCTTCGATTTGAATTCGGCAAAGCAGTTGACGCAGCAGCCGGTTTGGGTGAAGGAAGGGTACCGCTATACGTATTTCCGCTACGTCCCGGTGGTAAAGCGCGTCGATTTTGCCCATGATATGGGATTGCTGGAGCCGATTGAACGGCTGGAAATACAAGACGTAATGGCGGTCGCCGCGCCAGGCGGGCGGCGCCAAGTGGTGGCGATTTTTGAGAAGGGCGGCAAGAGCTACGCGGTGCCGATCGGATTCGAAAGCGACGGCCAGTACAAAATTTATTCCGATGAGATGTTTTATGTGGAAGATCCGCATGAACTGTACAAGCACTGGCCAGCGGACGTTTGGCAGGCTGTCGCGCAGCATGAAGTGAAACCGGGCATGAATGAGCTGCAAGCGGATTTCGCGGTAGGGATGGGCGTGCCGGATGCGGGCGCGACGTCGGGGGAGAAGACGGTGCGGTATCCGAACGGCGGGAAGCCGCTGGTGGTGGATTATCGCGACGGGAAAGCGGCGGAGATTAAGCCAGGGACGTAAAGGCCGCCAACGATAAGCAGCTGGATCCGAATCTGGATCCTTTCTCAGTTCCGCATGGCGGTTTGCAACGAGATGCGTGTTCATTTAGGTCTGAAAACCTTGCTCCGATTATTTTTGTTGGCTGTTCTCGCGCCAGTAGCAATCGCTCAACGTGTGGCACCAAACGGATTGAATCCTGAGCAAGCCACGAAACTCGCGGCTCTCATGTGCCGCGAGATATCGAACGTGGCCACCATCTTAGAGATCATCCAAGGCCCAGCCACGAATGTCGGGCCGGCAAAAGATCCTCCCGTCACCGACGATGTGTACGACACATTGGTCCGGCTCGGGCCGTATTCGCTGCCGTGCCTGGTTGATCGGTTGACCGACACGCGCTGGATGCCAGATCCGCGATCGGAACCGCTGCTAGGCGTTCCCGTGGTTGGCGACGTCGCCTACATGATTCTGGCGGACAAGGGAGTGCATGACGTTCTTCCCGAACTCGCTCACAAGAAACCTCATGAGATGAGAATGGATGACTATTTCTTGTGGCCCAGCATTGGCAACCACCGATTGCGATTGCAGGGTGCAGTTCGCTCCTGGCTGCTGAAACATCCCAACTGCTGCACCGCCCCGCCGATAATTTGGACCGCCAATCTCTCCGTACCAAAGCTGCGAATGTCTCCGAATGGACTTGCTAGGGCCCGCATACGATTTTCTGAGCTGCGTCCTGGAATGAGCCGTCAACAAGTCCTACGAATGGCGGGTGAGCCCGATGACATCGATCACGGTATTGATGGTTCGCGCCAGTCTGGGTCAGAACGCCTAGGATTGCTCGGCTTTTGTTCTGGAAACCACAACGAGAAGCTGGCTTATATCTACTTTACTGAGCGGTGGACTGACCACATCGCCCAGCGGGACCCGTTGCGCGATCGATATATCATTCTGTTTTTCTCGGCCGAGGGCAAGTTCACGCGAATGTTTTCCAATGTTGCCTCGATTCCGCCAATCTTCCCATCGAAAGAGGCGGCATGGCAGCGGCTGATGTGGGAACCGCAAGTCAAGAAGAAATAGTTCCAAAAGAGACCCTGACTTGGGCTTCGCTATCGGGGGATTCAAAAGGTGCAAAGTAAAATCTCTACCTCTCTGACCTAGCACCTGTCTGGTTAAAGAGTCCTTCGACTGCGATTGGTTCTTGCGCTGGGCGCAAGAACCAATCCTCTCTCAGGACGACAAGTCTATCTATTTCACTGCCGCGAGCGCTTTCGACACTTCAGCGATATCGGGCACGACGGGGATTTCGTAGTCCTTGCGCCAGGCTAGTTTGCCGTCGCGGTCGATGATGAAGATCGAACGGCCGGTGATGCCTTTGTCTTCGAGGTAAACGCCGTACTTGGCGGCGACTGCTCCGCGCGGGTGGAAGTCGGCGAGCAGCGGGTAGTGGATGCCCATCTTGTCGGCATAGGCTTTGTGGGACCACGTGCTGTCGACGCTGAGACCGAGGACCTGCGCGTCGAGATCTTCGAACTGCTTTTTGTCGTTGACCATGCAGGCGTGCTCCTTGGTGCAGGTCGGACTCCAGTCGAGCGGGTAGAAGACGAGAACCACGGGCTTCTTGCCGCGGAAGTCGCTGAGCTTCACTTCCTTTTGATCTTGATCTTTCAAGGTAAATTCTGGTGCGGGAGCGCCGACGGTTGCAGACATGATTTCCTCCATATCTCTCTTGAAGTTTGGGACGAATTCTCGGTCTTATGATAAACCGACTTCATGCGAAGTAAGTAATCGAGGCAGTTGATAGCGATTAGAAATGTTTCCAGCTATGTCGGCGGCGGCCTTTGTGTTTGGATAGGGATCCTGCGACTTCGCATCAGCTTCGCGTTCGCGAAGCTGATCCTTCGCTCAGGATGACAAATTTTGGGAAATCTACTTCACGATTGGTGATTTGTCGTCGGCGGGCTTTTCTTCGTCGCCGTGAATTTTGCCGTCATCTTCGGCATAGAACGACCGGTGCTGGGCGTCGAGTTGCTTCGGAGTCATGGTGAGAACGAAGCTGTCTTTTTTGCCTTTGAAGCCGGCGGTGTAGTCGCCGCGGTTGGGGTCGACCATGCGCTTGGTGAAGGAGCCCGAGTGAACCAGTTCGGCGAGAGTGACGGCGAAATGACCGTACTGTTTTTGAAAACGGTGTTGAGCTCGGAGAACGACGCGCATGTATGCGAGAGCGGCGGCTTCGGAGTCGGAGCGGGCGGGGTCACCAGGAAACTTGGGCGTATAGGTCGAAGTTTGTTGGGCGAACAATTGCTGGCCGACCGATTGTCGGCCCAACCCGGGCATCGTGATGGCTAGATTAAGGACGGCCAGAGTGACGATGATCAGAACTTGCAGGGGATGTTTTTTCATGATTCCTCGTTTTGTCAACGAAACAATATGCGATAGCTTAGCTCTCGTAGCTCAAAGCCAGGTCGGTTCTCAAGTTTAGATCCACCGTCCTCGTACCATCCGGCGATCTTATAGAAGCGGCGGGCTCGGATATTTGACGCAAGCACCCAGAGAATCGCTGTCGAGTATCCGAGAGATTTGAGGCGGCCGGTCGCATGGGTAAAAAGAGTCCGACCCAGGCCCTGACCCCAGCGATCAGGGTCCACGTAAATAGCATAGAGTTCACCGGTGAAGTTCGGGTCGGCCTCTCGCGCCGGGCCAATCGCGACAAACGCATCCACTCGCGTCTCGGTGTCGACCACCCATATCTCGTTTTTGCTGGTGGGTGGAGTCAAATCTCCGTCTGCCAAAACTCGATGCGGTGGTTAAGTTGCTGATCGAGGTGGTCGAGGTAGTGATCCGGAAGCTGTCCGCGATACGCGATCTGCCTGGTTCGGATGTGCAGGGCCGCGATCGCTTGCGCATCCTCCGGCACGGCTCGGCGTATAAGTGCTTCCATAATTGCAACCTGAGGGCCGCTGTTTCGCCCTAGCGGGGAAGCGCAGGCCTCGCGTTCAGGCTGATTTTTCATGTTACTCCCGTAATTTCCCTTCAGTCACCTTCTCTTTGCAGGGCAGGCAAATGCCGTTATGCTCTTTGTAAGAAACTAACCCTACAGGGAAAACTATGAAAGCAGCCGTAGCGAGAAAGCCGATCATTCGAATTGCCGTGGTGGAGAGCGATCCATTAAGGTTTGTGGGATTTCGCGCCTTGTTCGACACAGAGCCTGAGTTCGAACTAATCTCCGCCAGCCTGCCCGAGATTTCCACGCTGCAAAGCGTCGACTTAATCCTTCTGGGAAACCGCTCCGGCCAAAACCTGTTTGATGTGATGGCCAGCCTGAAGGCTACACGGCCTGATCTACGAATCATCGTGACCGGGTCCGGAGTGGACGAAGAAACCATTCTGAAGGCGATCGCCTCCGGTGCCAAGGGCTACGTCGACGAAGCGGCTTCGCCAGCGGAATTTGCGCAGGCGATCCGCATTGTGAGCCAGGGGTCGGTGTGGGCGCCGCGGAAGGTACTTTCGATGTTCATCGAGAGAGTTTCCTCATCGCCAGGGCGAATCTTCCCAGCGGGGCGTGTGACCTTTACCGACCGCGAGAAGGAAGTGCTGGAGATGCTGGTGGCCGGGCGATCCAACAAAGAGATTGGATCTCAACTGGGGATCGAAGAGCGCACGGTGAAGGCGCATGTGGCGAAATTAATGCGGAAGGTTGGCGTGCAGAACAGGATTGCTTTGTCGGTGCATGCGATTACGCATTCGCTGGTGGCAGCGAAGTAAAGCCAGGTCTCAGGTGTTAGGTTTTGCGCGAGACCTAATACCAAGACCCGGGACCTGATACACGTTACTTCAGGACACTGACCTTGGTGATCTTGTCGGGATCACGAGTGCGGGGCATACTTGCCTCACCTACCACAGAACCTGGGAGACGGGGTTGAGAGTAGCGATTAGGGTCACTACTTTTAGCCCCGATTTTTTTGTCTTCGGAGTTGCCTTTCCTTCCTGCTTGATTCTTTCCCTGGTTTAATTCATCGTAAGGACTCTCGGCGGTCTCGACACAATGTCAGACGCATCGTTTACAATCCAAGTCATCGCTCCCACATGAAGATGGATGAGGAACCATGAAAAAGCTATTGCTGCTGACCCTACTTGTGTCTCTCTGTGCTTTCAGCTTTGCGGCGGATGATCAAACGAGGGAAACCAAGGCTTCGGACCGCGTGCAGGCTGCAGCCGACGTGCTCGACGATATTCAAGGTGCCCCGGATAAAGGCATTCCGCAGGAAGTGCTGGGTTCAGCGGAGTGCGTGGCGGTGGTGCCGTCTATGCTGAAAGGCGGTTTCATCATTGGCGGGAAATATGGCCGCGGGCTGGCCAGTTGCCGCACGCCAAAGGGATGGAGCACGCCGGCATTCTTTGTCGTGAGCGGCGGCAGCGTCGGCTTCCAGATTGGCGGGCAGGCGGTTGACCTAGTGATGCTGATCATGAATAAAGACGGAATGAAGCATCTGCTGTCGAGTGAATTTGCCCTGGGGGCGGATGCTTCGGTGGCTGCAGGTCCGGTGGGACGCCATGCTGAAGGAAATACGGATTGGAAGATGCGGGCGGAGGTGTTGACATATTCTCGAGCTCGCGGTCTGTTTGCCGGAGTGAGTTTGAACGGCGCTGTGATCAAGCAGGATAAAGACAGTACGCGCGAATTTTATGGGCGCATGGTGCCATTCCGGACATCACTCGTGGGCGAGATTGATCCGCCAGCAGGGGCTAATGCATTCTTGACGTCGCTGGCAAAGTGGGCCCAGGACGCGGCGAAGTAAGGAAGCAAGCCAGACGCGCGAGTATTGCGTCGCAAAGAACGCGACGCTTCGCGCGGCTTGCCTAGATCCCCTTCGGCTGGGCTCGGGGCGGGCTTTCACTCGCAAGAGCGCTCTTTTAGGATGACAATCTTCTTTCGGCTTGTTTTGCAAATAATTTTCTACAATGGTAACTTCACGCTTCTCTAATGCGCCAGCGATTTGAGTACGCGGCAGCTTGGCCGTTCATCAAAATCCTGGGTATTTTGCCACGGCCGCTGGCCCGCGCCACGGGCATTGGTCTGGCCTGGGTGGTTTATCTTCTACACGTGCGATTGCGGCAGGTAGGCATGCGCAATCTCGCCATGGTTTTTCCGGAAAAGAGTAAAGCGGAACGGAAGCGGATTCTGCGCGGGGAGTTCGCATCGCTCGGTCGTCAACTGGCGGAGGTCTGCCAATTTCCCAGGTATACGCGGGAGAACGTTGAGCAGGTGGTGGTCTATGATGGGCTCGAAAACTACCAGAACGCTTACACGTGCGGCAAAGGAGTTTTGTTTCTCACCGCGCACTTCGGTGGCTGGGAACTCTCCGCGTTTACGCACTCTCTGCATGGCCACTGGATGCACGTTGTGGTGCGCGCGATGGACAATGTGTATCTCGACCGGCTCATTCGACAGTACCGGATGATGCACGGGAATCAGATTGTGGAGAAAGATGACTTTGTGCGCGGATTGCTGGCGGCGATGAGAGCTGGAGAAGTGGTCGGCATATTGATGGATACGAATATGACTCCGCCGCAGGGAATCTTCGTGGATTTTTTCGGCATCCCGGCATGTACAGCGAGCGGATTGGCGCGGATTGCGCTAAAGACAGAGGCAGCGGTGGTGCCGACGTTCACCATCTGGGATGCAGGGCTGGGGAAATACCGGCTGCGCTTCGATCCGGCGGTGGAGCTGGTGCGGACCGATGATCTGGAAGCCGACATCAAGACCAACACGCAGAGGTTTACTTCGATCATTGAAGAGTACGTGCGCAAGTATCCCGAGCAGTGGCTGTGGGTGCACCGTAGGTGGAAGACGCGGCCGCCCGGGGAGAAAAATTTGTATTAGCTTGTTCTGCTGCAGTCGACCTTTTCGCAAACGCGAAAGGATATGCCACCCCCGTTCAATCGATAATCTCGCCGAAGACTAGCACATAGCCATTTGGATCGCGCACTTCGAATTCCGAGTCGCCGTACGGTCGGTTGGTGAGTTCACTCGACACCGCAATTTTCGCCCGCACCTGCTCATAAAACTCACGCAGTCCGCTCATGCGGATGTAGGCGTCCCAACAACCGCCAGGGCGCGAAATTTCCGGCTTGCGATAGCCCTCGAGCCTTAGCAGCATAATTTCGATCCCGTCGCGGTGCAGGCTGGCATAAACATAGGGTGGAGATTTAGGAAAAAATCGGCCTTGAAATCAAGGTAGGTGCGATACCACTCCGCGGTGGCGCCCACATCCGGAACAAGAAACGTTGGCGCGATTGAATTGCAGATGGGCATAGGGACCTCCGGGAAGAGTTATGGTACCGCGAAGGCCGAAGATATATGGTTTGCCTGATGAGATGAAAAGTTTTGGGTACCCACCTCTCGCGAACAACGCGAGAGGTAGGTACCCACCTTTAGTTACTAGCTTCCTGGAAGTGGGCTACTCGCCCAGCAGCTAGCCGCGATGGAGAAATGCCTCGTAGCCTCTGCGGAAGCCGCGGCGATATTCTTCGAAAGCCTCCGGCGGCACCGGTGGATTACGGAAGCGCGGATGGCGCTCAACGTCTGGTCGTTTTCCCTCGTCCACATCGCGCCGTGCGGCGGCGAATCCATCGTGAAAACCTTGCCGGGCAACTTCCGCATATTCCGGCGGCGGAGGCGGCTCTTCATAGACCGGATGTGGATGAGAACATCCAGCCAGAGCGAGAGGTAACAGCAAGGCTGTCAGGGCTAGCCATTTCTTCATGTCGTGTCCTCTATCGTCGTATTGGATGTCGTGCCGCTACGGCCGGCGCGACGATCTCAAGTGTTAACACATGGGAGCCAGAAGAGTTGTTGCAGGGCCTCCGCACAAGAGCGGAAATCTTACGACGGAAGAGGCGGGATGTCCCCCGGTTTCTAGCCTCGGAGAATAGGTGACTGTCAAATCCCTGCCAAGCGAGATTGAGCGCGGCGCCCTCGAGTTTAATTAAAGCCGGGGCAGCCCACCCTTCAAAAGTTGAAGTCAACGAAAGGGTGGGCTAGCCCCCCGAGTTATTTCGCGGGTTCCCAGCCCTCAGGCAGCATATCGAATGCCAGCGTGTCGCGGTAGGCGTACTGATTGCCTTCCAGTACTGCCACCGGCGTCAACATGTGCCAGACGCGATCGTCGTCGAAGACGTAACACTCGCCCGCTTCGCGCATGGTGAAGCGATCCATTTCGTGTTTGTCATTGTCGGTGATGACGACTTCGCCGCCGTAAGCGCCGCAGCGGCCCAGTAGATGCGTAGCGATGTACTTTTCGCCGTCTTTATGTAACCCCGGCGGGCTGGTGTCGCAGGGCCGGCCCGGCGTAGCTGTGAATCTTATTAAATGGACGTTGACCAGATACCTGGCGCCCACCGCCGAGAGCGGCAGGTATTGAAGGTGGTGAGCGATCATCTTGCGAACGCCGATGGAACCGGCGATTGCCGGGGGCAGCGGAGTGTACTCTCGCGGCTGGCCGCCGATTGTCGGGTTGTATTTTTTTAGCTGAACATAAGGCGTTGTCTCTTCGCTGAACCAAACCTTTACACCACCCTCAACAATCTCGGCCCGGGCACGATTTAAGGAACGATACCTGTCGCCGCCTTCATAGTACTTATCCCTTGGTATGGACCAGGCTGCGTGAGATAACTCTTCCAGCGAACGCGCCACGTCCGCGTCAACTCTGAGCGGCTGGCGACTAAACCCGCGCTCGACAAGGTCGTTTCGCGACCTTGCATTCGTTGCTACCGGAATGAAGCCATCTTGACCCATGATTACTCCTGCCAAAGATTACTCCTGACAAATGCTTGATGATTGATCGGAATCTGCTTTGTTATCTGAAAGAATGCTGGCGATCGTACACCGGAATAAATGGGGGACGACTAGTCCGTCCCCGAATTCCTAAAAATCTCTGCTCAAGCTAAGCTTGGACAGGGCACCCTTGGGAGTACGCTGAGGCTGGGCCAGCCGTCCGAGCTGCCTCCGTTTCAATCCTTACAGCCCGAGGAGTTCGGATACTGCTCGCCAGATCCAGCGAGTAATCGATATGACGAGCGTTAGTGCAACAGTAAGGCCGCCCGCCCAGAGCCATTGCGACCCGACTCGCCGGACCCCGGTCAGCTTTAATACCTCAGTGGTAATGACACTAGCGACAGCTGAAAAAAGTGGGGCGGCGGCCCAACGTAACGCCTTCTGTGGTTGCCACCAAGGCTTCGGTAGAGGATTATCGTCGGGATTCCATTGAACCAGGCTCCGGATGAGGTTCCGAGTTTGGCCAGTACCCGCTAGGAGCATTGTTGAGACGAACGTTGCTCCCTTTCCATAACCGGCCCCAACGAGTACCCGTTGATTAATTTGCCTATCATCTGTTTCGACTAGCGTCACCCAACGAAACCGCCCGCTGATCGCAGGTAACCGGGAGAACCAGCCTCTATACAAAAGTGACCAATTACTTACTTCATTGGTAGTGCTTAGCGCAAGGTTGGCAGGATACGGGAAGAAGTGATCCACCCTCAGGCCTTCTGTACATGTTATCTTTGTCGCTCCCGGAAACAGGTTGTATCGCTTGGCCTTATTGGTGATTTTACAGTGCCCCCCAGTCTTGTCCTCTTCGAGGCCCGGCACGGGTTTCACACTCGGGCCGGAAACGCGTAGCTCCGCTTGGCCAAACAGAGCGTCATACGATTCTTGGGTCGGCACGCTGAGCATGGTTTGACCCTCCACGATGAGAATACCGCCTTTAGCCACCCAGCCAAGAAGCTCCGGGTCGCGGTGGCGAAACCAGGCGAGAGCTGCATCGGAACCGAAAATTGGGTCACCATTAATCGAATCGAAATTCAGGATTAATATGTCCCAGTTGACAAGCTCTCGCAACAGTGACGCCGGCGAGTCGGCCAAGCGAATCACCTTGGCCTCGCTGATGATATGAGGCTGCAGTTCTCTTAGATCATCTTCCCAGTGGACGGCTCGACTCAGACGCTCCCAGTCGGCTACTATTAGTGCACGCTTGGGTCTAGCATTCATCGTCACATACTCCACAGCTATACTTGCTCTCGGCGTCGCGGGTCACGTGTGCAGGTCCTCACATGTTTGAAATGGTGTTTGATCATATATCAATCTTGGCGGGTGGCCATCCTTTGCGCCGTTTGCAAAGGATGGGATTTCCGATAGTCCGGACGATCTCGTTTTACTTAGGCCGCCCCAGTCATCCTTTCGCAGAAAGCGCGAAAGGATGGACCACCCGCCAGACAAAGAGAGTTATGCGGGTGTGATGAGACCCGCTCCAACGCGCCGAACCTTGGATGGTGGCCGAGCCACTGGGTCGACGATTCTGCCTCTTGGATTCACCGTTGCTATGTGCTATAAGCCAGGGCATGATTTTAAGACGTGCAATCTCCCCTTATCCCGCAAGATCCATTGCTGATCTGGAGCTGGAAGACAAGGTATACCGGCCGGACTTCGAGATAAGCAGCAAGTTTCAGGCATTGTCAAAAGAGCTGGTTCGAATCTCTCTATTGGGACTAGGTGTTTACGGGTTTTTACTCAAGCTTGCAACCGATACGCCGTCAGGGGGTGTCTATCTGCGAGCACTACAAAAGGACAAGTATATTGTGCTAGGGGGGACGGTCGCATTTGCGATTTGCGCGGCTGGCGGGCTGTTGCACAGTTTCCTAAGCAACCAATGCCTTGGTCATCAGCTCGTCATATCGAGATATTTTGGTAGGCTGGAGGGGAACCGTTGGGACGAACGTCAAAAGGAGCATTTTCGAGAAGAAATTCGGCGTCAACAGAAGAGCCAGCGGTCGGTTTTGATATTTGGAAATAGTTGTTTGCTACTCGCCACGATAGCCTTAATTTGTGGTGCCGTCCTGACCGCCGTTTGCTCTAGCTTGATGCTTTTTCGCATGTGAAATTCGCAGGTCGTTCCACGATCTAGGCTGACTGGCTCAAGGCCACAAGTCCTCGCATTTTGATCTGCGCCTCTTCCTATAGAATCAACTCTTCCTATGAAAACCTTCGAACAAATCGCAGACCTAGAAAAGCGGTATTTGCTGGGGACTTACAATCGCTACCCCATTGTGTTGACGCGGGGGAAAGGCGTATTTCTTTACGACCTCGACGACCGGCGTTATCTCGACTTTGTTTCAGGGCTGGGGGTGAATGCGCTGGGGCATGCGCATCCGCGGATTGTGAAGACGATTCGGGAGCAGGCGGCGAAGCTGATTCACGTTTCCAACCTTTATTACCACGAGTATCAGGGGGCGCTGGCGGAGAAGTTGTGCGCGCTCCTGGGCGGCTCTTTTGGAAATGCCCGCGCGTTTTTCTCGAATAGCGGCACTGAGGCGATTGAGGGGTCGATCAAACTGGCGCGGCTGGCGGGACATCGCACGGGCGGAGAGGCGAAGTCGCGGCTTGTGGCCCTCGAGGGGTCGTATCACGGGCGAACGTTTGGGGCGTTGTCGCTGACCGGGCAGGAGAAGCATCGCAAGGGATTTGAGCCGATGCTAGAGGAAGTGACGTTCGTCGCGCAGAACGATATCGAAGGCTTGCGGGCGGCGGTGAATGACAACACTTGCGCGATTGTGCTGGAGCCGATTTTTGGCGAGGGCGGAATTTATGAATGCTCGGTGGAGTTTTTGCAGGAGTGCCGGGCGGCGGCGGACCGGCACAAGGCGGCGCTGATTTTTGACGAGATTCAGTGCGGGCTGGGGCGTACGGGGACGATGTTTGCGTTCCAGAGTTTTGGCGTGACTCCGGATATTGTGGCGATTGCCAAGCCGATTGCGGCGGGGCTGCCGCTAGGGGCATTCATCGCGAAGGAGGAATTTGCTTCGGCGATTTCGCCGGGGCAGCATGGGACTACCTTTGGTGGTGGTCCGTTGGCTTGCCGCGTGGCTTTGGAGTTTCTGGCGATCGTGGAAGACGAGAAGCTGCTCGAGAACGTGAATAAAGTTGGCGCGTACTTGCAGCAGGAACTGAAGATCGTTGCCGAGAAGAGTGCGGTTGCCAAGGAAGTGCGCGGGCGTGGATTTATTCAGGGAATCAATCTCGAAATTCCAGCACGGCCGATTGTGGACGAAGGGCTGGCGGAGGGCGTGCTTTTTAATAGTACGCACGATACCGTGGTTAGATTTTTGCCTCCGTTTTTGCTGGAGGAGAAGCATGTGGATAAGGGGATTCGCGTGCTGAAGAAGTTGCTAAAGAAGAAAAGGGAAAAGGCTGCATAGGCGACACGAATCGATACCGCCGCTGTCATCCTGAGCGAAGCGAAGGACCCCATGCAATTCTGCGACGACACCGGCCCTGCGAGGAGTTTCTAGCACGGTCCGATTTTCAGGTCCCTCAACGAGGATGGGCAGGCGCAACCGAATCGCACCGCACTGGCAGAAACACCGAGCGGGGTTCGTGATAGTGACCGCGGGCGTGGGATCCCCTTCGGCAAGCTCAGGGCAGGCTTTCGACTGCGGTTGTCCTTCGCGCTTGGGGGCGCGAAGAACAATCCTGGCTCAGGATGACAGACTTGGGGGTTTTCAGGGGGACAAGACTTTTAAGGAGTAGGAACAATTGTCTGTAATGCCGGCAAGCGGAGACGTTTCGGCTGCGCTTTATCCGGAGTTGAGCGCGGGGGCGGAAGAGTGCTGGATGGAGCTCGAGGGCGGCCGCATGCGTTATCTGCGTGCGGGATCGGGACCGGCATTGATCCTGTTGCATGGGTTGCTGGGATATTCGTTTTCGTGGCGATTCACTCTGCCGGCGCTTGCGCCTTACGCGACGGTGTATGCGCCGGACATGATGGGGGCGGGATTTTCAGATCGTGCGGCGGGGATCGATTACTCCATGCGCGGGACCGCGCGGCGTGTTCTGCTGTTCATCGAACGGCTGGGTCTGTCTTCGTTTGATCTGCTGGGAACTTCGCACGGTGGGGCCGTCGCAATGTTCACGGTTGCGGAGAGTCTCAATGGAGATTCTCATCTAAACCTGCGGCGGCTGGTGCTGGTGGCTCCGGTAAATCCGTATTCAGCGCATGGACAGTGGCTGGCGCCATTTTTTGGCAGCGATTTTGGCGCCGCGCTGTTTCGACTCAGTATTGAGCGGATGGATTTTCTGTATCCCTATTGGCACGCCCGCATGTATGGCGACCGCAGCCGGATTGCTCCCGGCACGCTTGAAGGATACGTAGCTCCGATGGCCAAGCCGGGTTTATTCGAGCACGCGCTGAGCATTGTGCGTACTTGGACAAAGGATCTGCGGGAATTGGAGGCGATTCTGCCAAAACTGGCTGACATCCCTGCGCTTCTGATGTGGGGCGGCAAGGATTCGGCGGTGTATGCTTCGTCGGCGAAGCCACTAGCGAAATTTTTCCCGAATTCTGAGCAGATCGTTTTCCCCCGGGTCGGCCACCTGCCTTATGAAGAATGTCCGGAGGAATTCAATCGGGAGCTGATCAAATTTCTGACCGGTAAGAAGCTTCCCGCCTAAAATCTAATGAGGAAGCGAGCCAAACGCACAATTATTAAGTCCCAAAGAACGCGACCCTAGGGCAGGCTCCTTTGCGCCGCTCGCCTAATCCCTTGCTGCGCAAGAATGCTTGCTCGGGATGACAATCCTGAAATCATGACCCACCACATCTTTGATCTGCTGCGCGACGCGCTGGTGCACTACGGGTACTGGGCGGTCGCGGCGGCGTTGCTGCTGGAGAATTCCGGCGTGCCCATGCCGGGGGGAAACGGTGTTGTTGCTGGCGAGTTTTCTGGCATTTAAGGAGCAGGGGTTGCAATTGGGCTGGATCATTCTTGTGGGCACAGTGGCAGCGACGCTGGGGGACAACGTTGGGTACACGATCGGAAACTATGGAGGACGGCCGCTGCTGGAGCGGTATCGCAATATTTTCCGGATCAGCAATACGGCGCTGGCGCGAGGTGAGAAATTATTCAACCGGTACGGTCCGGTTACGATTTTGTTTGCACGATTCGTTTTCGGAATGCGGGTGATCGCGGGGCCGCTGGCGGGAGTGTTGCGTATGAACTGGAAGAGGTTTGCGGTTTTTAATTTCCTGGGAGCGGCACTGTGGGTAAGTGTAATTTCCTGCGCGGGTTATTTTTTTGGAAGTCGCTGGAGGATGTTGACGCATTTCATCAAGCGGTTTGACCTGGTTTTGGGAGTGCTGTTTGTTCTCATAATGATTGTCTTGTGGTGGAGGAGCCGGGCAGCGGTTGATGGTCCCGAAACGAGCCGATGAGAATCAACTTATACACAGGTCGACCCGCGAGAGTGGTTTTATACTGGGCGGGTGTCGCGGGCGTCGTCGTCCTCATGCGGAAACGATGCCTGTGGGCATAAATTCTGCCGGCGGGGTGGCGCTGGAAAATTCAGACTTGGAGGAAAGGCATGAAGAAAATCGGGTTCTTAGTCTTGTTGGTTACGGTTACTGTCCTGTGCACTCTGGCTTTGTCGGCCGCGGTCGGTCCAAAGGTCGCCCCAGCTGCGGCAGTTCCTGTGGCGGCTGCGGTACCGGCTCTGGCCGGCCCGGCAGCAATGCCACCGCATCCACACATCGACGAAGCGCTGGAGTCGATGCGCCTTGCCAAGCATCACTTGGAACATGCTGAACACGATTACCATGGCCATCGTGCAAAAGCGATCGAACACCTGGATATGGCGATTCACGAAGCTGAGGAGTGCCTGCGGGAACCGTAGAAGTTAAGAGTAATCAAAAGTGAAGGCAGCGTCGCAAAAGACGCTGCCTTTTTGTTTGCAAGCTTTCATCTCATACAGAAGATCGCTCTTGCGATTTTGCGCCGCGTGGCCGCGATCGGACCTAGCGAGAACCGAACGTGTAGCCGAGGGAGGCGCCGCCTCGAAACACATTGTCGGAGTAGAATCCGACGTTGTTCTGAATGTGGTAATAGTGAATCTCGGGGCGGATAAAGTAGCGGCGGAAAAAGTAGTAGCGGATGCCGCCGCTGAGGTGCTCCATGAAGTGATCGCTGCTGGTGTAGTTGATGCAGCCGCCCTGGGGGATACTGCAGAACGAGGTACTGGGAATATAGAAGCGCGTATCGGCGATGCCAACGCCGGCCATCAGGTCGGCGCCAAGTTTTTTGCTGATATGAGGCTGGTATAGCGCGTTGAAGTCGGTAAAGATGGGCCGGTAGGTCTCGCCGTTGAAAGGATACCCCCCCTGCTTATACCTCCAGGAGGATTCCACGTTGAAGCCGACACGGGGGTATTTGAAGCCGACGTAATCGCCGTTAAGGCCAATGTACACGCCGTGCTTTTCGGCTGGGGGCTGGAAGGCTTCCGAGCTGTTATTGATTGCGGGCGACCAGAGGGTGCTGCCGCTGACAGCAAAGTCAAGTTGTTGGGCGTAAGCGAACGTAGCAGACAGGACCATGCACGCGGATGCGGCGAGCGCGAACTTTCTCAATACAGCCCCCTTGTCGATATTAGGTTTTGCAGGATGCCGGCGTCCGACTCATGCATCCGGCTAAGCAGCCGCGAACGGCTGCTTAGCAGAATAACGCAGGCTGTTGAATCGCGCAGCCCTAACGCCGAAAGTTGCGTTCACTGGAGAGGGCCATGCTTTTATTCCCGGCCAATTGTGTATCCGATGGAAGCTCCGACGCGAAACACGTTGTCGCTGCTAAAGCCGCCGGGGTTTGCGATATTCGTCTGGCTGTTGCCATCGATGTGGTAGTAATGAATTTCGGGGCGCACGAAAAAATTGTGCCAGGCGTAATAGCGAACGCCGCCGCCAAGATCCTGCATGAACTCGTGATTACTGCTGTAGTTGATACAGCCGCTAAAGTAACTGCAAGACGTAGCGAAAGGATAGTAGAAGCGGACGCTGGAGATGCCGATACCGCCAAACAGGTCAAGACCAACTTTCTTGCCCAATTTCGGTTGATAGAGAAAGTTGAAGTCGGTCAGAATCGGACGATAGTTAATCTGGCCGGGGATGTAGGTAGCCTGGCTAGCCCTCCAAGAAGTCTCGATGTTGATTCCGAAACGTTTCTTGAAGCCAACGACATCTCCGCTGATGCCTAGATAGGTACCGCCCCTCTCCGCGATATTGCCAGTGGCAAATTGCTCGGCGCTGGGTGCGGACGAGAGTAAAGTGCCACCGCCGAACATTATGTCGCCCTGTTGAGCGGCGGCAAAGTGGCATGACATGAAAAGACCAGCAAGCAGTGCGAGAAGCGCTAACTTTCTCAAGAGAACCTCCAATCAGTTCGTGCAAAAACTAAGATGCGTCTACAAAATCTTCGGATGCAATCAAGTGGATACCAATCATCATAAGTTTTAGGAGCCTACCGATTCAACTAGGACGAATAGCTTGTAAAGAAGTGTCAAGATATGGACTTTTGAGCCGTGCATCGCGAAGTTATCCACTTCGAAAAAACAAGTATTTCTCACCGTGTGATCAAACCCGGAAGTCCGCAATAAGTTGCGCGCAAAAGTCGTCGACTACTTGATCTTTCCTCCGCCGCCTGGGGCTCGGATGTGGTCGAGCGCTATCGGTCCGGCACCAAAGAAGATGAGCGCGAACGCAAGTGCAGCGACAGCCAGGGGAAATTCGAGCCCCCCATTGCCAGTGAGTCCGTTATGCAAATGAACCTTGGCGATGGCGACACATAGATCGATGCAGATGGCAAATGCCGCGCAGCGAGTGAACAGGCCGAGGAGGATCAGCAACCCGCCGAAGAATTCGGTGAAGGCGGAGACGTAGGCCAACCAGGCAGGTAATCCAAACCCGGTAACGAGCTGAACAAAGTGGTGAAGGCCTCCGAAAACCTTGTGGTAGCCGTGGACGAACATGATGACGCCAAGCACCAACCGCATGACGAAAAGTGCGAGAGGCTGCAAACGATCGAAGTAGCGCAAGTAAATACCTCCGGCGGAAAGAGAAACAGATTACAGCAGCGTCGAGTCTAAGGAAAGCAGGGAGATGGATCGCTGGCGCAGGGCGCACTCCGGCATGGCGAACCATTATCGGCAAGATTTAATTTCCGAATGATTGCGCGGGGTGGCCGAATTCTGGTAACGTTCTTTCGCCCCCAGGATGCAAGCTGCTGATCGGGTCTAAACGCAACTCACGCGTCCTGCGTGGTCCTTCATGTTTCACAATTTGGGGAAGCTGATCTGACCGATTCCGGGTGAGCTTTGTCCGTCGAGCACGTTTGATCCGGGAATCTGGCGTAAGACCCCCGCAACTTCGAGAGCTGCGTGGTGTTTGGAAATGAGACAGCAGTAAAAGGTTTGATGCTCAGGAGGCTGTAATGAATCGCACTTGGGGAATCGAAAAAATGCCGCGGCAGTGGGTCGCCTTTCTGCTGTTGATGATGGTTCCAGCACTGGCATGGAGCCAGAAAAAGCCGAGCGCGCCCGCACCTAAAGCGGCGCCACAATCTCATGCATCTGCGCCACACGCGAGTGCGCCTTCGCATGGGTCAACGCCCTCGCACGGGTCAACGCCATCGCATTCGACCACGGCCAGTCGGCCGGGTACGACAAGCCACGCGGGTACAACTAGCCACACGGGAACGACGACCCACGCGGGCGGAACGACGACCCACTCGGGTACGACGACGCATACCGGTACGACGACCGGCCCCCGCGGCGGGACAACGACTCACACGGGCACGACCACTCACACCGGTACCACGACGCATGCCGGTGGGACAACGACCCACACCGGGACTACGACTCATACGGGCGCCACGGCGCATGCGGGCGCGACCACGCGGACGGGTGCAGCCGGACGTACTCCTCCAGGCAGGAACGTATCACTGAAGGGTGGCGGACGCGCTAACATTCGTCCGAACGGCTCGGTGCGTTCGATCGACCGCGGTGGCATGCACATTGAGCATGGAGTTCGCGGCGGACGCACGGTGGTAAGTGAGCGCAACGGAGCGCGCATCGTCACTCGCGGAAGAGGTGGTTACGTACAGCGCGCTTACGTGACGCGTGGTGGCCATGCCTATTACTCGCGAACTGGCTACTACGGTGGGCACTACCACGTGGGGCTCTACCGCGGTTACGGCTGGGGCGGACACACCTATTATGGCTACTACCCCGGAGTTTGGTATCATCCCGGATTTTACGGGTGGGGCTGGCATCCCTGGGGCGCGCCCATCGCATGGGGCATCGGCGCCTGGGGTTGGGGCGGAGCGCCCTGGTGGGGATATTACGGCGGCTGGTGGAACCCGTATCCGGTCTACGCCGCGCCCTACTTCTGGCTGACTGATTACTTGCTCGCCGAGAGCTTGCAGGCGGCCTACGCAGCACATGCTGAAGCCAACGCAGATGCAATGGCTGCGGATGCGCAAGCCAGCGCTGGCGACAGTGGTGGCGGTGGTGGAGATGCCGCGCCGGCAGCTTCGGCAGGCGTAACTCTCTCACCTGAGGTTAAAGAGGCGATTGCGCAGGAAGTGAAGGCGCAACTTGCCGCTCAAGAATCTCAGGCGGCAACTCAGGGTGGTGCGGCTGCAGCGGGCAATGCACCTGCTCCAAGCGGCGCGAGCGACCAGACTCCTCCTCCTGCGTTGGATCCGGCGAATCGCACGTTTGTTGTCGACTCCGACGTTACGGTAGTGGCGAATGGCCAGGAATGCGGCTTGACGTCAGGTGACGTGGTGACCCGGCTGTCGGACACTCCAGATGCCGACCAAAACGTGACTGCCAGCGTCTCTGCGACCAAGAAGGGTGATTGCCCGTCGGGCGCGACTGTTGCCGTGAAAGTGGATGACCTCCAGGAAATGTATAACCACTTCCAGGAGACACTCACCAATGGCATGGGCGAACTGGCAAAGAAGCAAGGCACAGGCGGTATGCCGAAGGCTCCGGATGCCGGAACGCAGGCGTCAGATATCCCGGCTCCTGCGGCGGACACCAGCGTGGCAAAAACCCTGCAGGATCAGCAGCAACAGGCCGACCAGACCGAAACTCAGGTCAAGCAGGAAGCGGCGGCGGGAGGCGGTGGGCAGTAGACGAACGTTCGCCGCAGTACCTGATTGTTAAATCAACGTTATCAATCAGCATTATCAACAACCCAGGGAGCGCCGAGCATCGGCGCTCCCTTCTGTTATGGCGCGTTTTTCTGAGCAGTGTGTTTTGATCTAATGTTCCCTCTAAATCTCTTGCTTACTTCCAAGGGGCATGATAAAAAACACGAGCTTTGGGAAAACTCTGAACCGGAGGGTGTTGCGATGTCGCGGAAATTTAACGATCTTGTCCCTGCATTTGTGCTTTTGGCCGTTTCAGTCCTTACGGCTTCGATGGGCACTGCCCAGGTTTCTTTGCAGGAGCAACGGGCCGCGCAATACAAGCTGGTGAAGATGGGATCGGACACGGGCGGCTATTCCGTGGTGGAGAAAGGTCAGCTCCTCGCGATTCAGAAGGGCGGCATCCTGTCCGTGCCCTATGGCGATCAAAACGTTCTTAGCAACAGATACGAGAACGGCGCGATTAAGGCTCCCAACAGCCTGTCGTTGATGGGACGGAAATCCATCATGGGGAAATTTGGCAAGGAGCAGACCACCCATTTGTTTGCGGTGGGCGACAAAGTCTATCCCATGAAGATCGACGTGAACGTGCCCAAGGATACCGTAACGCTCGAAATCGTTGCCTGTGACACGTGCAACAAAACCGATCCGCCGACTTACAACAAAGCGAATGTGGTGTTTCAGTTCCCCAAAGGATCTCTGGCGAACGCGCAAGCCGGACAGGTCGAGGACACGATTGGGCAAGTGTTGTCACTGAGCAACGACGACTCTCAGCAGGCTGGCGATCAGGGCGGTCAACAACAGCAACAGGGAGGCGATCAAGCCCAGCAACCGGCAGGCGGAGGCGGCCAGCAGCAACCGGCAGCAGAGCAACCCCCAGCCGAACCGGTGAACATCGAGAAGGGAATGACGCCGGACCAAGTCGAAGCAGCGATGGGCAAACCCGAGAAAAAAGTGACGCTCGGCTCCAAGGTGATTTATTACTACAAAGATATGAAAGTGATTTTTCTGAGCGGGAAAGTCAGCGACGTGCAGTGAGGCTACCACCGACAGCTCTCCGAGAAGGGCGGACTAGCCACAATCCTTCGACTCTTGACATTCGGTAGAGCACGGGTAAACTAGCGTGCGGAGGAACCGGATGCGCACCCGGGTGATGTTAGTCCTCACCGCTCTCCTCGCCGCGCAAAAGGGCGTTACGCAGCAACTCTGCGAATACGCCCCCATGATCACAAGTATCACACCAAGCAGTGGCCTTATATACCCGGCACAGTACAAGTGTGCATCGGGGCCTTGCACGTGCACACCAGCGGCCCCCTGTACGTTGAGCGACATGACCGTGCCGCTGTTTACGTCGGCCGAATCACCACCCGGCGGCGCGACGATGTGGTCCGGGAGCAGCTTCTGTAATGGCTCGGGTCTCGGCCAAACTGGGTTGGTGGCACCGCCCTGGTGGGGCGGTCAGGGGTTGGCGGGTTACTGCCTGCCTGACCTTCCGTACTGGGGCGCGCCATGTCCGGATGGGTACCCCTGTATCGAGTACAGCACCGGACTCAATGTATTCCTAGGGGGAACGGAGGAGCCCTATACCTCTCCTACCATCCTCCCCGCACAGCTCGGAGCGGCCAACAACCCGATCAGCGGCGTAAATGTAACGGAGACAGGAGTTGGGCAGGAGACCGCTTTTGTCGGCAACTCGCTCCCCTTCAGCTTGATTGGGCCTAGCGAAATGGTGGTCGTAAACGATTTTTGGCAGTACTGCAATGGTTGCAATTCCACTGTGCAGCGCGTCACGACATACAAGGTCCTAAACTCCGACGGATCGGCAGCGGGCAACATTCCCACGGGAGAGAACCCTTCGGACGCAGGATGGAACTGTACTCAAACTAGGCCAACCTTTGGCGTAAACAGCTGCACCGAGGCAAACGGACAACGAAGTGGAGGCCTCCAGTCATTAGGAATGGGGGCTACGAACGCCAACGGCACGTTTACGGACGGATGGTCGCTGGGTAGCGATAGGTTCACCCCAGCAGGCTGCGGCTTTAAGGTTGTCTTCGACGAGTGGCAGCTGTGCGGCCTAGCGAGTTCGTTCAGCTGTGTGACGGGCCCCGCTTACCCGAACTATGGCATGCCATTCGCCACTCTGAGTGGTGCGGTTCACAGTGACGAAGTCGGCATCACAATAAACGGCAAAAGCTATGTGATAGGGGAGAACATTTGCGGCCCACTTACGGCCTATCCGCTCTGCCAAGAGGCCATTCCCCCCGGAACCGTGATTAACGTGAACTCTAATGATGCGGAACTATCGCGCAGTTCGGAGAGTCTAAAGTGATGTTAGGAGGGGTTATGAGACGGTGCCTTACTTTTATGCTGCTCTCTGTGTCACTTGCTGCTGCGGGCACAGGAAAGCTGACCGGGACTGTTGTCGACGATCACGGCACCCCTGAAAGACACCTAGTCCTTGAAGCATGCCCGCTCGACATGACACTACAGGCGGCGTGTCCGCAGACCGAAACCGATGAGGTCGGGCACTTCGCGATGACCGTCGCGGTTGGCCGCAATGATGACGGAACGATATACGGTCGGCGATGGGCACTGCACCCGCACTACGAGCCCGCTGGGGGCGGCTATTACCCACCCGCTCGAATTCCATTTTATAAGAGCGAAAGCGGATATCCGAGCTTCCAAGAAGTGGACATTACGCCGGATGCACCGGAAGCGACTATTGAAATTAAGTTGGGCCACAGAGCCGGAGCAGTGACGGGCAGGATCACGGACGCAGTGACGGGCGCGCCAATCAAACCCTACGCAACGGTCGTCATATCGTGGGCGTCGGATTCCAAAATCTTTATGGGGGCAAACTCAGAGCTTGCCGGAGAGATGGATCCCAAGACAGGCCAGTGGAAGTACCACGGTGCAATCGAAGGGAAGTACCGGATCCTAGTTCCTCCCGATACAGAGCTTACGCTCAAAGCAACGACTATCGCCAAGGGATACAAACCTTACCAGTACAATGGCGTGATCACGGTTGGCTCCGGGCAAGACAAGGTGCTAGATATCCAATTGCAGCCAGAGGACAAGTAGAGGCTTTGCCCACGTTTCGCAACCAAGAATGAGGCTGCCTCATCATCCCGCTTCAAAGCCTAGCCAACGCAACTACTTCCGCCACCGTTCAAGTACTTCCGTACCGTCTCTAGTACTTCGGTTATCAGTTCGCAGGTGACCCTCCGCTAGTTACACACACACTACTTCCGATTGTGTAATTGCTATAAAGAACCACAACCTGTAGAAATCCTCTCCAATCTGTCTCGCGCCCAATTCCAAAGAACCCGCATAAAACCCAATAAAAACCGGAAACTCGCTTGGAGGCAGGGTTTTTCAGGGCTGATATATGCTCGGGACACCGAAAGCCCCTAGACAGTCATGGCGGCAGGTACATGTATCAAGGTAAGTCGCGGGACGAACCAGTCTCACGTAAGGTCATGGCGGGTAGCGAAGGAACACGGTAAAGGAAATATGGCCGACTCGCGAGAAGTGATGAACATTCGCCAGGCTTCGCAGTACCTGGGAGTGAGTCCGGACACGCTTTACAAGTATGTCGGTGAGCAGAGAATTCCTGCCTTCAAGCTGGGCAACCGCTGGCGCTTCAAGAAGTCGAGGCTGGACCAGTGGATGGAAGAGAAGTCGAGCCAGATGGAGCCGGGATTGAAACGCAAACCCAAGGCAGCGACGAAAGCTGCCGGGGCGCAGTAGTTAACGAAAACGAGTTAGAAAACAGAGCTTTAAAAGGCGGGCACATGTTTGGAATGGGATCAAAGACGATCGTGGGACTGGATGTGGGGTCTTCGAGCATCAAGGCAGTGGAACTGAAAAAAAAGGGTGGGCAGATTGAAGTAGCGCACCTGGGCCTGGAGCCGCTGTCCTCTGACATTGTGGTCGACTCGATGATCGTGGATTCGGGAACAGTGTCGAGCGCGATCTCCAAGCTGTTCGGCGACTGCCTGATCAAAACCAAAGCGGTGGCCACGGCGGTAAGCGGCCACTCGGTGATCGTCAAGAAAATCTCGCTGCCCTCGATGAGCGATCAGGAACTGGCGGAGACCATCGAGAAAGAAGCGGCGCAACACATTCCCTTTGACCTCGCCGATGTGAGTCTCGACTATCAGATTCTGTCGGAAGAAGCAGGCAGCCCGCAGATGGATGTGCTGCTGGTCGCCGTCAAGAAGGACAAGATTTTGAACTACACCAACGTGCTCTCGATGGCCGGACGTACCCCGGCTATCGTGGACATTGATGCGCTGGCCCTGCAGAACTGCTACGAGTACAACTACCAGCCGGCGCCTGGCCAGGTTGTGGCGCTCTTAAATCTTGGCGCCAGCGTGATGAACATCAACATCGTGAAGGGCACAACGCCGCTGTTTCCGCGCGACGTCAGCGTGGGTGGACATCAGTACACCGATTCACTGCAGAAGGAACTCGACCTGAACTTTGACGATGCCGAAAAGTTGAAGCTTGGCGAGAAAGTTGGAACCGTCAGCGAAGACGCGAAGGCGCCGATCCTGCAACAGGTGACCGAAATCATTGTGCTGGAAATTCAGAAGACCTTCGACTTCTTCCGAGCCAGCGCCGCAGGCGAGCACATCGAGAAAATTTACCTGGCGGGCGGTTCGGCGAAGGTGCCGGGATTGATGGAAGCGTTACGGCAGGAATTCTCCATGCCGGTTGAGTTATTGAATCCATTTCAGCGTGTGGTCCCGCCGGCTGAAGGTGCGGGAGCGGAGCTGGTGGAGCAGAATCCGGGCCAGATGGCGGTGGCGGTCGGCTTGGCTTTGAGGAGCTTTGAATCTCTATGATCAAAATCAATCTGCTCGAAAATTCCAAGGGAAAGAACAAGCGCGGCGCTGGCGGCAGCGGCCCGGTAATGCCCGCGATGGAAATGGGCGACATGGGCTCGCCCAAGCTGAAGGTGCTGGTGATCCTTCTGCTGGCTGGAGCGCTGAACTTTGGCTACTGGTACCGCCTGGATAAAGAGGGGAAGTCGATTGAGAAGCAGATGCAGGCCGCGCAACAGAGAAATCGCGAACTGGCTGACGTAAAGGCGCGCTTCCTCGAACGGCAGACTCAGGCCAACAACTACAAGCGACGGGTGGATGTGATCGAACAACTGCAGGCTGGACAAGCGGGCCCGGTCAATCTGCTGGCGATGCTCGGGCAGACCGTGAACGAAACCGAAGCCGTCTGGCTCCGCAAGATGGATGATTCGGGAGCCAACATCAGTCTGGAAGGTACGGCGTTGAGTTCCGATGCCGTGGCCACACTGATTGGCAATCTGCAGAAAACCGGTTTCTTCAAAACGGTTGAGATCAAGGAAACATTCCAGGACGACACCATCAAGGATATGCAGGCCTTTCAATTCACGCTGACTTGCGAGAAGGGAAAGTCGTAGGCGACTAAGAGGCAATTATGGCGATGAATTTCAACGAACTTTCTGGTCTCAAGCAGTGGGCAGTGGTGATCTTTGGCGGAGCGCTGGTCACGGTGGCGCTCTACTTCACCGTATTCAAGAACCAGAGTGACAAGAATGCTGCAGCTCAGCATGCTCTGCAAGATAAGGTTCGAGAGAACAACGAACTCGAATCTTATCGTCCCAAGCTGAAAGATATCGAGCGGCAGCTGGCCAACCTGAAACAGCAACTGGAGATTGAACGGCGCATCGTACCGGACGACAAGTCTGTCGACGCTTTCATCGAAACCATGGACGGCGAGGCGGCAAAGGCGGGCGTTGAAGTGCGACGCTACACAGCCAAGCCTGTCGCGGCGAAGGAGTACTACTCCGAGTTGCCATTCGATATGGAGATGGACGGCCCGTATTACTCCATGCTGAATTTCTTTGATCGCGTGGGAAAGCTCGAACGCATCGTGAATATCAGTGGCCTTATGGTATCGAATACGAAGGATCCCGGTTCGGCCAAGGCTAAACATACCTACCAGTACGCGCCGAATGAGAGCGTGGTTGCCACGTTTACCGCGACAACTTTCTTCAGTCACGATTTAGAACCGGCCGTAGCCAGCACCGGAACCAAGCCCGGTATGGCAGGGGCGGGCAAATAGGAATCGCTATGAAGCTAACCACAAGCATTCTGACAGTAACGGCAGCAATGATGACGAGCGGAGCCTGGGCACAGAATCCGAACATCATCAACAACGTGCAGAGCTCCATGCAAACGGTGCAAGAGCAGAAGACGAACGACTCGAACGCCGCGCTGGGGATAACGGGTAAGCCGGCTCCGGATCAGTCTGCCAAGCCTGCCGCTGTCCAGTCCACAAAACCAACTGCTGCCCAACCGGCCAAGGCTGCTGCATCTCAGCCGACAAAACCGGCAACCGCGAAGCCTGCGACCGCGACGGCGAAACAGGCAACAGCGAAACCAGCAACAGCGAAAGCAACGACGAGTGCTACTGCCGCTCCGGGTAAGAGTCCCTTCGTAGCGGTGAAAGCTTCTGGCAAACCTCTGTCTGACCCCATGGTCAAGAAACAGCCGGCATCACATCCGGTGATCGTGGCCAAGGAACCAACTCTGCAGGTGGTGTCGAAGACAGCGAGCCCGGATGGCAAGAATGCCGCTAGCGCGGTCAAGCCCGTTGAGGCTCCCAAGCCGCCCAAGCCGGAAGAAAAGAAGTGGGCGATGAGCGGCAAGCGCGATCCCTTCTTCAGTCCGGTGGTGCAGCAACCGACTGGTTCTGGTTGTTCGACGGGCAAGAAATGTCTGGATATCGGACAGATCAATTTGCGGGGTGTGGTCAGGTCTGAGGGCGGCTTCATTGCTGTGGTAACCAACAGCCTGAACAAGGCCTATTTCCTGCATGAAAACGATCCCGTGTTCAACGGCTATGTAATGAAAATCACCGGAGACTCGGTGGTGTTCTCTGAGAGCGGGCAAGACAAGCTGGGCAAGCCGCTTACGCGGGAAGTAGTCAAGAAGATTACGACGCCGGCGGTTTAAGGCTGGTGAAGGTGTAGCCGGGAAAACCGGCGCGCCAAGAAAATCGAGTTCAAGAGAGAGTAAGGACGCGCGAGTCTGACTCGCGGGTTGGGGGAGAGGAAATGCGAAAGAAATTGCTAAGTGCAATCCTACCGTTGCTGCTCATGGGGCTGGTGGCTTCGGCCGCCGAAACGCCGGCATCACAACCGGTCAGCCAGAGGAACGAACTGCAGCGAGTCAGCGTGGTTCGCGGCACGGACGAGATCCGTATCGAGATGAGCGCCCGTGGTGCCGTCACGCCGAAGCTGACCACAGCGGACTCACCTGCGCGGCTGGTCGTGGACCTGCCGGGAACCGTCATGGCGACGGGGCAGAGCCACATCACGGTGGGCAACTCCGAGGTCAAAGACGTACGCATCGGCATGGACGGGCAGCACCCGCCGACCACTCGAGTGGTAGTCGATCTGGAGCATGCGTGCCGCTATGAAATGCATCCGTCTGCGGATGGGAAATTTGTGCTGACACTGCACACGCCGGTGACGGTCGCGGCTAGCGCAAGCCCGTCGAAGACCTTGGCGAAGACTTCTCCGGTGCCAGCCAATAAGAATGTCTCTCCGTTTGCACCGCGCGTGGCTGAAGCGAGCCCGGCGAAGACGGAAGTAACGCTGAAAGCTGAGCCGGTTGTGGCGCAAAAGCCCGAGGCCGCTGCTACTTCGAGTGATTTTGTGTTCGTTGAGCCGACTTACAGTGCCAAGGCGACTCCCACAATTGACAAGGATGAGCCAGCCGGACGAGCCCAGGAAGCGGCGGCAAAATTCTCCGACAAAACTGCTGCTGAACTTCTGCCGGTGAGCATGAATGCAGCCCAAGCCTCGCAGAGCGTTTCTTCCAGCACTGGAATTCAACCGGCCGTAAATCTCGCGGCTGAGCAGAAGTCGCAAGCTGGACAAGCGCCCGTCGCGGCCGGCCCCAAGTACACGGGCGAGCCGATTTCGGTGAACTTGAAAGACGTGGACCTGAAAGACTTTTTCCGCCTGATTCACGAAATCAGCGGTCTGAACGTCGTGCTCGATCCTAACGTGCACGGAACTCTGACGATTGTTTTGGATGATGTGCCGTGGGATCAGGCGCTGGACATCGTGCTCAAGAACAACGACCTGGCGCGCGAGCTGGAAGGCAACGTTTTGCGCATCGCCACGGTGGATACGCTGAAGAAAGAAGCGGACGGACGGCGCGCCCAGATCGAATCGGAAGCGTTGGCCGTGGAAAAAGTTTCGGTCACGCGCTTCCTGAGCTATGCCCACGCAAAAGACGTGATTATCACGGTAAAGAAATTCCTCTCGCAGCGTGGTGATGTGGTTGCGGATGAACGTACCAATGCCGTGATCGTCAACGACATTCCAAAAGTGATTCCCGTCATTGACCGCCTGCTGACGCAGCTTGACCGCAAGACGCAGGAAGTGGAAATTGAGGCACGTGTGGTGGCCGCAACCCGCACCTTCGCGCGCGACATCGGCACGCAGCTCGGCTTCGGCTGGGGCGATGGCCACAGCGCGATCGGCGGAAACGCTACTGCCGGTACCTCTCCCACGACGGTCGGTGGCTTAACCCCGGGTTATATCACTGTGCCGGGCACCGGCACATCTTCGGGATCGACGATTCCCTTGTTCTCTAACCTGGGCGTCACTTCACCGACCAGCGGGTTCACCTTCCTGAACGCCAGCAACACCGTGCGAATTGATGCCGTGCTTTCGATGGCGGAGTCGCGCGGCCTGCTCAAAGTTCTGTCGCGGCCGCGGGTCGTAACCCAAAACAATATCCAGGCCCTGGTAAAGCAGGGCGTGCGCGTGCCCATCGTAACGCAGGCACAGTTGGGTGGTCCTCCGACTGTGACTTACGTCGATGCGTTCCTGCGCTTGACGGTGACTCCGCAGATCACTTCGGAGAACACCATCTTCCTGAACGTCGACGTGGAAAATACCACGCCGAACTTCGGTCAGGAAGTGCAGGGCAACCCCGAACTGATCACGCAGCAGGCGACCACGCAGGTGCTGGTGACCGACGGAGGCACGGTGGTGATCGGCGGCGTCATTCAGACGCAGAACTCCATCAACGTCGATCAGGTGCCACTGCTGGGAAATATCCCGATCCTGGGCAATCTGTTCAAGCACGTTCAAGTTCAGACTTCCAACCAGGAGCTGATCTTCTTCATCACGCCGCGAATCATTCAGACATAACGGCTGAGACGTAGCAGCGAGGTTGAAGATTTAAAGCCGCCGGTCCTGAAGAACCTGTTAGGGCCGGCGGTTTTGTTTTTTGGCAAGCCTGTACCCAGTACCCAGTACCAAGTTCCGAGGAACTGCCCAACCGCCGGATTCGAGCTCTGGGTACTAGGTACTGGGTACTCTCTCCTCGCTTCCGCCTGTTAAACTCAGCCGAATGAACTTTCTTGCACGTCAGAAGAAACTGCAGGAGCGGCTCGCCTCCGCCGGGCTGGACGCTTTGCTGGTAAGCCATCTTCCCAACATCCGATATCTTTGCGGATTTACAGGAAGCACCGGTTTGCTGCTGGTAGCGGAGACCGGAAGTGTTTTCTTCACCGACGTTCGCTACGATACGCAGGGCCGCGAAGAGGTAAAGGGTGCAAAGGTTGTGATCGCGCGCAAGGCGCTGCTCAACGCGCTTGGCGAGTGGATTGGATCTCGCCGGAAGAGGTCGCGGACCCAGACCCTTGGAATCGAAGCCGAGCACTTAACTGTCGCCGAACGAAAACGTCTGGCGGATGTTCTGCCCTCCGG
>CAYOVU010000003.1:0-9956 GCA_964407505.1 uncultured Acidobacteriaceae bacterium
TCCATCAGAAGCATGAAGGGAGAAGAGGTCAGTTGGAGAGCTAGGTAGCTGAATTAGAGGTGCGGTGAGTGGTCGAAACGCGTTGTGGGGCCGGTGGTACCGCCAACGTGCAAGGGGTCCTTCGACTGCGCGGATGGTCCGCTTCGAGAACCATCCACTCCGCTCACGATGACAAATTGTAATCAAGAAAAAAGGAGTCCACCATGGCATTACTGGAGCGCGTTTCCACGTTAGTGAGGGCGAATCTCAACGACCTGATCGATAAGGCCGAAGAGCCAGAGAAGATGATCAAGCAGGTGATTCTCGACATGCAGAATCAGCTGCTGCAGGTGAAGACGCAGGTGGCGATTGCCATCGCCGACCAGCACCTGCTGGAGAAGAAGAAGAAAGAGAATGAAGACAAAGTGGCCGAGTGGATGCGCAAGGCTGAACTCTCGGTCGACAAGAAGCAGGACGACCTGGCACGGGCTTCGCTGCAGCGCGTGGAAAGTTATCGCGAGATGAGCGAGAGCTTTGCGCAGCAGGTGGCCGATCAGAAGGCGCAGGTCGAGAATTTGAAGTCGGCGCTGCGGCAACTGGAGCAAAAATTGACCGAGGCACAAGCCAAGGCCGATCTGCTGATCGCGCAGCATCGCCGCGCCCGCGCCGTGGGCAAGGCCAGCGACGCGCGGTTAGCCGTGGGCGACGGATCGAAGGCCGCGGTCTTCGACCGCATGAAGCGCAAGGTTGCGCACTCAGAAGCGGTGGGTCAGGCGAAGGCGGAAATTGCCGGCGACAACATGGAAGACCGTCTGGCGGCCCTCGAAAAAGAGGATCGCATTGAGCAGTTGCTGGCGGAGTTGAAGGGGAAACGCGGCGCGTAGAATGTCAGCAGAAATTGCGATGCAAAAGCGCGCAACGAAGGAGGCCGCAATGAACCCGAGACCGTGGCGGATTCAACCGAAATTTATCGTGAGCTTTGCCTTACTGCTGTTTCTCCTCGGAAATTGCCCGACGGTTACGGCACAGCAGAAGTCCGAGCAACTCGCGCAGCAATCCGCGGACGCTTGGTTGGCGCTGGTGGATACGGGGAAATACGACGAGAGTTAGCAGGAGGCGGCGCAGTACTTCAAAGGAGCCGTCACCAAGGAAGATTGGCGGAAGGCTGTGGAAGGGGTCCGCGATCCGTTGGGCAAGGTGCGGTCGCGCAAGCTGAAGAGCGCGACTTACAAGACTTCTCTGCCGGGCGCGCCGGATGGCGAATACGTCGTCATCCAATACGACAGCAGCTTTGAGCACAAGCAGGCAGCGGTGGAGACGGTGACGCCGATGCTGGACAAAGACGGCAAGTGGAGGGTTAGCGGGTATTTCATCAAGTAGCTTTCGACAGTTGAGCACTGAGGGCTACGAGCGCTAACTTAAGCGGATTCCGGCGGGTTGGCCGGGAGAATGCCTTGAAATTCCCGTTCCGCTCTCGGTAGTGCATGGATCCTTCGACTCCGTTCAGCTCGCGTTCGCGAAGCTGATACTCCGCTCAGGATGACAACGCCGTTACACGGGATCCACTCAGGATGACGAGGTCGTTAGACGGAATCCACTTTGCGCGCGGAACTGGACTTTGTTCCGGAGATGGATAAGGGATGGTCGTTTTCGCAGACCACGACGGGGTCGGCGCGGAGGACGAATTCGAGCAGTTCGGTTTCTGACATCTGGCTGTTGTCCAGAACATGCCATCGGGTGCGTGAGCCGCAGCCGGGTTCGGCACATTCCAGTTCGGCGCACAAGAAAGCAACGCGGGTCTCTTCTTCGAGCGGGCGGGTATAGGGCGCCCACTGAACATCTTTCTTCTCGTAAACGTACCAATGGTCGCATTCGCGGCAGATGAGACGGAGTTGCCATCCGTCCTGGGGCCAGTTGGGAGGATTTTCTCCAGAGCGCGGCAGGTTGGGGTAAGGCAAGCGAATGCGCGTCGCTGTGGGAAGAGGACAATCGGGGTTCTTGCACTTTACGACTGGCTGCAGATACATGAAGTTGTTTCTCCGGACGTGTCATTCTGGCTTAAAGGGAAGAGTCTGCGCAAGGGCCCATAAAGATTACAACGCATCTTTGACCACGGCGTGAGTGCATCCATTGACCCCGCGGGGCGCATCTCTATACTCTTGAACCTAGTCTGAATCCGCAATCCACATCTATAATCTCGATTGGCGTCTGGCGTTAGAAACTGATCCGATCCCAGTCTGAAGGAACATTCATGAAGGAAGTGGCAATTCTGCTGCTGGCGGCGCTTATGCTGAATGGTTGCGGCAGCAGCACACCCACCGCCCAAAGCGCAGCGGGCGGAGTATGGTCGGCGAGTTTGAGCGGGGGTGAGGGATCGGCCTCCGGGTTCAGCTTTATCACACAGTTTACGGTGGATAGCAGCGGGACGCTCAGCTTCTCGCGCTTCGAATTCATCAATCAGGGGAATTGTTTTCCTTTGAATGGCGGAGCCGTGAGCGGGTCCATGGGCTTGACGGAAAACATGGCGACGGACCAGGTGACCGGCAGCATGACGCTGACGGTCGCAGCCAACGGCAACACGCTTACGCTCTCGAGCCCTGACGGAGTGAACGGAACGTTAACCGGGACCACTCTTTCGAACGGCTCGGTCACGGGCACCTGGTCGGTCACCGGGGGCACCGGGTGCACAGACGCTGCCGGCAGTTTTACGATGATGAGCCAGACTACGACGAAAGCCTGAAGAGGCGGGGCCTAGAACCAGTCGCTGCGGTACGCGACCCACCATGCGATGTAGAGCGCCGGAAGGGTCGCGGCGAGTCCCCACCATATCGGAAGCAGAAAATCGGCGAGCAGGCCGAGCACGGTGAAGACCGTCCAGAAGATTTTCCTTTGCATTGACTCATTTTAGGCTGGCGCGCGCCGGAAGGCAGCGATGCGGTTGGCCCAACACTTTCGTCACATCCGCAGTCTGAGATAGAGTGTGAGCGATGAAGCGGGCATCCTCATGGAAGTCGTTCTCATTGCGGCAGATCGCCGAGGCCGTCGAAGCCCGCCTGCAGGGCGATGGAAACGTTCAGGTGGAAGGCGTAGCGAGCATCCGGTCCGCTACGCCGGACGATCTGGTGTTTGTGGAGGACGAGAAAAATCTTTCGCAGGCGTTGCAGTCTGGGGCGGGCGCGGTAATCGCGCGAGAATTTGCGGCGACATTATCGACTGCGAGCGCGACAGCGGTGAGTTCGAGCAGTAAACCTCTGCTGATTTGCCGTCATCCGAAATTAGCGTTCGCGCGGGCGGCGCGCTTTCTGCAGGATGGGAATCGCGGAGGCCGCAACTCTGGTATTCACGCGACCGCGGTCGTACATGCGTCGGCTCATCTCGCAGCGGGCGTGTCGGTGGAGGAATACGCCACAATTGGGGAAGGTGCGAAAATTGGCGAGAATTCGCGGATCGGCGCTGGTTGCGTGATTGGGCGCGGAGTGAAGATCGGGAGCGAGTGCGAAATCTATCCGCGGGTAACGATTTATCCGGGGACGAGTTTGGGCGATCGTGTAACGGTGCACGCGGGCGCGGTACTCGGAAGCGATGGTTTCGGATATGTGCTCGACCCGAAGAATGGGCGCTACGAAAAATTCCCACAGGTTGGCGAATTGGTGATTGAAGACGATGTAGAGATTGGCGCGAACACGACGATTGACCGCGGGGCATTGGACGAAACGCGCATCGGGCGCGGAACGAAGATCGATAATCTGGTGCACATCGGCCACAATTGCCGGCTTGGCGAAAATGTGGTGATTGCGGCGCAGACCGGGCTTTCCGGAAGTATCGTCATCGAGAACGACGTGGTGCTCGGAGGCCAGGTCGGCATTGGCGAACATGCACGCATTGGAGAAGGAGTGATGTTGGGCGGGCAGGGTGGCGTGCTGCCGAATAAAGTCTTGCGCGGCAAGGGCGTGGCTTTCTGGGGAACTCCGGCGCAGCCGGTGCGGGAGTATCTGAAGCAGTTGGCGACGCTGGCACGGCTCGGGCAAGGGAAAAAAGAGAAAAAGAGGTAGATGTGGCTATCGTGGTGATTGGCGGTCATTCGCGAAGTGTGGGTAAGACCAGCGTGGTTGCAGGATTGATTTCTGCATTGCGCGAATACGATTGGACCGCGGTGAAAATTACGCAGTATGGACACGGCGTGTGTTCGGCCAATGGAGCGCCGTGCGACTGTGCGATGGACGATCATAGCTGGGCGATCTCAGAGGAGAAAGATCGCGGGGGCGAATCGGACACGTCGCGTTTTCTGGCGGCTGGGGCCGTGCGGGCGCTGTGGGTACGCACGGAGCAGGGAAGGCTGGCTGAGGCTATGCCGGCGCTGCGGAAGCGGCTCGATAGTTCGCGCAATGTTGTGATGGAATCGAACAGCGTGTTGAAGTTTATCCGGCCAGACTTATATCTGACGGTGCTCGATCCGTGCACAGAAGATTTCAAAAATTCGGCGCGGGAGTTTCTGGATCGGGCAAGCGCTGTGATTCTTCATGACTCGAAGGTCGGGAAACTGGCCTGGCAAAAAGTTTCACTGAGACCGGTCAGCGACAAACCGGTGTTTCGGATCACGCCTCCGCCTTATGTGACGCCTGGGATTGTCGAGTTTGTGCGGGGGTCGCTAGTTTCCGCAGGAAAAGCAGATTCCTCAAGGGCTGAAGGCCCTTTCGGAATGACAAGACTCTAAGGCACATTCTTCGAGTCTGAAGCTCTTTCGGACTGACACGACTCTTTTGTTATCCTTCCGGGTGCGGCAAATTCATTTCAGCGCCTGGCTATTAGTCCTTCTCTCGTCACTCTTGCAGGTCCTGATTTTTCCTCTCGCCGGGTTGTATGTGCTCTCGTGGGTCGCGTTTGCACCGCTGATTGTGGCTCTCTTGCGGGCGCGGCCCGCGGGAGCGCTGGAGATCGAAGGGTCGGCGAATCTGCAAGCGGCCAAGCCTGGGCAGGCATTTCTGCTGTCTTACACTTCCGGAATTCTCTGGTATGCGGGCACGTGTTACTGGATTTATGACACGATGCATGACCACGGCGGACTGAGTGCGCCTGTGGCGCTGCTGGCGCTGTTTCTCTTCTGTCTTTATCTCGGTCTTTATCATGGGCTGTTCGGTTTGCTGCTGAGTCTGGCAGTTGGTCCGGGACGCGACGACCGGCGCGCATTGCTTGCAACACCATTTCTGTGGGTTGCGGTGGAACTGGCGCGGACGCGGGTTACAGGTTTTCCGTGGAATCTGCTGGGGACGGCGCAGGTGGACAATATTTCGCTCAGCCGGATCACTACATGGACCGGAGTTTACGGCGTCTCATTCGAGATCATGCTGGTGAATGTCGCGGTGGCGGCGGCGTTTCTGGTGCCGAGAAAAAAGCGGAATACGTTGCTGATGGCATCGTTCGCAGCGGCGGCGGTCCTGCAGGCGGGCAGGTTAGTCGATGCTCCAGCGCTGGCAACGGATCACGCTGCGCTGCTCATGCAGGAAAACATTCCAGTCGATACCAATTGGACACGGAACGCTTTCGAGCAAGCGCTGAGCGAACTGATCGATCTTAGCGTGAAGGATGCGGCGGCGGAATCTTCTGTTTCGGGATCAATGGGTGTACTCGGCACGGAGCAAAGGAAAATGGATCTGATTGTCTGGCCGGAATCGCCGGCGCCTTTTTTCACCAACGATCCTCTGTTTCGCGATCCGGTGAGCCGGATGGCTCGCGAAACACATAGTTGGGTGGTTACCGGCGCAATTGGCAGCACTCCTGCCAAGAGCGGCGGAAGCGGTTCTCAGGTTTTCAACTCCGCCGCTCTGATCAGCCCTGCCGGTGAATGGACGGCGCGTTACGACAAAGTTCACCTCGTACCCTTCGGAGAATATCTGCCGTTCCCGCGACTGTTGGCCTTTGCGGGAGGGCTCACCAAAGAGGTTGGCGAGTTCGGTATGGGAGAATCGCGAGTCCCTTTGGACGCTGGAGGCACGCGGTTGGGAGTTTTCATTTGTTATGAATCCGTATTTCCGGACGAAGTTCGGCAGTTTGCAAATAACGGCGCGCAGGTTTTAGTGAACCTTTCAAACGATGGATGGTATGGCGACAGTGGCGCTTACGCGCAGCACCTGAATCAGACGCGCATGCGCGCGATCGAGAACGGCCGATGGCTTTTGAGCACGACAAACACTGGCGTGACAGCGTCGATCGATCCCTATGGGCGAACTGTGGAGCGGCTTCTACGCAAGCAGCGTGCTGCGTTGGTCGCGCATTACGCGCTCACTTCCGTAACCACTTTCTACACACGCCACGGCGACTGGTTCGCTGGGCTGTGTGCGATAATTTCTGCAGGGGCGCTGCTCGTGCGCTTCGTGCGTCCTAAGAAATTCGGCAATAAGATAGAGTCATCCTCATGAATCAAGTGTTCGAGCAGGAATACACGTCACTGGATAAAAAAGTCCGCGAACTTCGGGAGTATCTTTGACGCGGATAAGATCCGTCCGCAACTAAGCGAAATTGAGAAGCAGGCCGCGGAGCCGAATCTGTGGTCGAATCCGCAGCGCTCGCAGCAGGTCATGCGCGAAAAGAAGCGCCTCGAGCATCTGCTCGCGACCGATGCCGATCTGGCGCGCCGCAGCGGTGACATTGCCGCCTACTTCGAACTGGCGAAGGAAGGCGAAATCGTCGACGGAGAGTTGCGGCGCGAAATCGATTCGCTTCGCGATCTGGTCGACAAGCTCGAGACCGAGACTCTGCTCTCCGGTGACAACGACGCGCTCAATGCGATTGTGACCATTCATCCGGGAGCGGGTGGAACGGAATCGCAGGACTGGGCTGACATGTTGCTTCGCATGTATCTGCGGTGGGCAGAGCGGCAGGGCTTTGAGACCATTCTCTATGATTACCAGCCGGGCGAAGAGGCGGGTTTGAAGTCAGCTACGTTCGCGGTGAATGGCGAGTATGCGTTCGGGCTACTGAGCAGCGAAATCGGAGTACACCGGCTGGTGCGGATTTCTCCATTCGATCAGGCGAAGCGCCGGCATACGTCGTTTGCAAGCGTTTTCGTGTCGCCGGAAATCGACGACAGCATCGAAGTGGTGATCAAGCCCGAGGACATCCGCACGGACACTTACCGTTCGAGCGGCAAGGGCGGACAGCACGTCAACACGACGGATTCCGCCGTGCGCATCACGCACATTGCCACGGGCCTGGTGGCGAATTGCCAGAACGAGCGCTCGCAGCACAAAAATCGCGAGCGGGCCATGAGCATGCTGCGCTCGAAACTTTACGAATTCGAGATGGAAAAGAAGCGCGCGGCTACCAAGAAAATTGAAGATTCGAAGCTCGACAACGACTTCGGATCGCAGATTCGTTCCTACGTATTGCAGCCATACCGCATGATCAAGGATCACCGAACGAAAACTGAAGTTGGCGATGTGGACCGCGTACTCGACGGCGATCTGCAGCCTTTTATCCGGGCATATTTGCTGGCGCGGCGTGGGGAAAAATCGTAGTGGGTGCGAAACCGGCAAAAGCGCTTGCAACAAAACCGAGCAGCAAGCCAGCCGTGAAACTCGGCCCGCGATTTTTGCGCGCATTCCTGCTTGCGGCTGAGAAGCATGCGGGACAAACGCGGAAGGCATCGACCATCCCTTACATCGCGCACCTAATGGGGGTTGCGTCTTTGGTGCTGGAATTCGGCGGTGACGAGGATATGGCCATCGCCGCGCTGCTGCACGATGTGGTGGAAGACTGCGGCGGCAAGCCGATGTTGAAGGAAGTCCGCCGGCGATTCGGAAGTCGTGTCGCGAAGATTGTGGAGGGCTGCACAGACTCCGACACAGATCCCAAGCCCCCGTGGCGCGAGCGTAAGGAAACGTATATTCGGCACTTGAAGACGGCTGACTCGGAAACCAGACTGGTTTCTGCCGCCGATAAACTAAACAATGTGCGGTCCATTATTTCGGACCACCGCGACATCGGAGAATCAATCTGGTCACGCTTCCAGGGCGGACGCGACGGCACTCTTTGGTACTATCGGGCATTGTTGAACGAATTTCTCCGGCGCAAGCCCAGCCGGTTAATCCGTGAGCTGGAGCTTGCGATTCAAGAGCTTGAGTCTCGGAGCATTACCGGGCTCCAAGATTCGAGGAGTTGAACTCATGCCGCGCCAGATCGACCTAATTCGCGCTTCCAAGCTGCCGTCAAACATGATGCAGTTTGCGGCGAAGGGTGCGCTCTCGGTCCCTCCCGACGAGAACATCGAGATTCTGGTTTACCTTGCGAAGCACAACAAAATATTCGGCGATCTAGCCCGGATGACTTTAGCGGGCTGGGACGAAAAGTCTTCTTTGGCGGCGGTTTCCGATCCGAAGACTCCCCGTGAGGTTCTCGACTACCTTATTTCGCCGGAGAATCTCCGTCCCAAGCTGCTGCCGGCGCTGCTGGAAAATCCTTCTGTCGATGATGGTGAGTTAGCTAAATTCGCTATTTCAGCGTCGCGAGAATCGATTGCGGCCATGTTGCAGAGTCCGCGGGTGCGAGCCTCTGCAGGAATTTTGAACACTTTGCGATCGAATCCATATTTGAAACCGGAAGATGCAGCGGCGATTGCCAAGCTACTGAATGCAAATCAGCCGGAGGCGCCGCCGAAAGCGGTTGCGGAACCGGTTCAGCGTGGCGTCGAGAAAGTTACTGTGACTGATTCCAAACCGGCTGCGGAGATCGATCAAGTAGAGAGCGGCGCGGAAGGCGAGGCATCTTCTGAAGTTGAAGTTCCCGACGAAGTACTTTCCGCTTACATGGCCGAACATGCGCCGGAAATCGCCGCAGAAAAAGATAAACCGTTCCAGCCGGTGGGCGGCATCGTGGAGTTACTCGGCTCCGATTATTTCCCCGTGTCGGAAAACAAAGAGATGACGGAGATTGCGGCGAGCACGACAGAAGCTGTAGCGGGATCCAGTGGCCCCGCTGCTGCGACTGCGCCTGCTAAACCAGTCGCGCGGGCTGCTCCTCAACCCGGCCAGCGTGACAACACCGTGCAGAAGATTAATCGCCTTGACGTAAAAGGCCGTATTCAACTGGCGATGAAAGGCAACAAAGAAGAACGATCGATTTTGATTCGCGACGGCACCAAGGTGGTCGCGCTGGCGGTGCTCGATGCGCCCAAACTTTCTGATGGCGAGGTGGAGAAGTTCGCTCTGCAGAAAAATGTGCTGGAAGCGGTGCTGCGGCAGATTCCGCTGAAACGGCGATTCATGAAGAATTACATTGTGGTACGGAATTTGGTGGCCAATCCTCGAACGCCGCTCGATCTCGGCCTAGGTCTGATGAAGCATCTGCAGACCCAGGACTTGAAGAACGTGTCCGCAAATAAAGAGGTCTCTGAGACCGTGCGTAAGCTGGCGCTGAAGATGTACAAACAGAAAATGGACACGGCGAACAAGAAGTAAGTGGCAATCCAATGACTTCTTTATCATCCGCCGATCCAGTTACCGAACTCCTGAAGAACGCCAAGACTATTGCTGTCGTCGGACTTTCCGACAATGCGCTGCGGCCAAGCCACGGCGTTGCCAGCTACATGCAGAGTCGGGGATATCGCATCATTCCGGTGAATCCGCGGATTGAGTTTTCGCTGGGCGAGAAAGCTTTCGCCTCGTTGCTTGAAGTGCCGGAGAAGGTCGACATCGTGAACATTTTTCGACGTCCGGAATTCGTAGAAGAAATTGTGGATCAGGCCATCGAGCTGAAGGTTCCAGCGATCTGGATGCAGGAAGGTGTGATTCACGAGAAGGCGGCCGCCAAGGCGCGTCAGGCGGGCATCTTCGTCGTGATGGACCGTTGTATCCTGATCGAACACAGGGCGCGATTTCGGTGAACCAATCTACGGTGAACCCAGCTTCTAGCGCCCAACCCCAACGAAGACTACGGTAGCGTCGTCACTGACGCCGGAGCCGTTCGCAAATGTGCGAACGTCA
>CAYOVU010000004.1:0-11162 GCA_964407505.1 uncultured Acidobacteriaceae bacterium
TGATCTGCTGAAACAATTGCAGGGCGGGGCCAAGTTCGAAGATGTCGCGAAGAAGTCTTCGGAAGATCCGGGAAGCTCGAACGTGGGCGGGTCTTTGGGATGGATCAGCAAGAGCCAGATGGGGCCTGAGTTTGAGAAGGCGGTCTCGTCGCTGGACAAAGGGAAAGTCAGCGGGGTGGTGAAAACGCTGGACGGCTTCCACATCATCCGGCTCGACGACAAGCAGGCCGCGCACATGAAGACGCTCGATGAGGTGAAGGCGCAGATCGAGCCGATCGTGAAGCAGCAGAAGGCGCAGCAGGCCGCGCAGAAGGTGGCGGAAGATTTGCTGCAGGCGGCAAAGACGCAGGGGCTGGACGCAGCAGCATCAGCGAAAGGTATCACAGTTGTGACCTCCGATTTCTTTGGGCGCAAAGATTTGGTGCCGGGACTCGGTCCGGCGCCGCAGTTCATGGACGCGGTGTTTACTGCGGGAGAAAAATCGCCGCCGGAGATGGCTTCGACGTCGCAGGGCTTCGCGGTTTTTCAGTTGCTGGCAGTGAAGCCGCAATCGACGCCGACGTTCGATGAAATCCGGACGAAAGTGGAAGAGCAATTCAAGAACGAGCGTTCGAACATTCTGCTGTCGCAGAAAACACAGGAGCTTTCCGACCGCGCGAAGACGGAGCACGACCTGAAAAAAGCGGCGAAAGAGTTGGGCGCAACTGTAAAGGCCAGCGATTTCGTTCTGCCAGACGGGCAGGTTCCAGATATTGGATCGATGGCCGGCCAAGCCTCAGCGGTGTTCGGCATGAAGCCGGGAGACATCAGCGGCCCGATCAGCAACGGAGCCAATGGCGTGGTGATTTCTTTGCTTGAAGTGCAAGCGCCATCGGACACGGACTTTGCCGCCAAGCGCGATCAGATCCGGGATACGCTGTTACAGGCGAAGGAACAGGAACTTTTCGGATTGTTTGTGACCAGCCTGCGAGAGCAGATGGAGAAGTCGGGTAAGATCAAAATCAACCAGGAAGAAATGAAGGCGTTGACTCGGGCGGGAAACGAGCCCGGAGCATAGGCCATTAAGGAAGCGAGCCAAACGCGCGTTTGATGCATCGCAAAGATGCGATGTTCGTGCGGTTGGTTCAGATCCTTCGCGGCGCAAAGAGCGCCTGCTTGGGATGATAGTCTGACGGAGGTTTTTCAGAGGTAGTCTCAGTTGCATGCCGTTTCCGCGCGCCGCAGGCATTCTGTTGCATCCCACGTCGCTGCCTTCGCGCGGCGGCATCGGCGATTTTGGTCCTGCGGCTTATCAATTCGTGGACATGCTCGCCGCGGCCCGTCAATCGCTCTGGCAAGTGCTGCCTCTTGGACCTCTCGGTTACGGTAACTCGCCTTACTCTTCTACTTCCGCGTTCGCGGGGAGTCCCCTGTTGATCAGTCTGGAAAGGCTGGCGAACCACGGTTGGATTGATCCAGAAAAAATTGCTGAGCTTGCTCCCGAGCAGGGTCCAGTTGAATACGATCAGGTCTTTGCCCGGAAGATGCCGCTTCTTTTCGAGGCAGGAAGGAATTTTGCTAAGTCAGCCACGGGCAGGGCTCGCGAGCGCTTCGAGCGCTTTTGTTCGGAGAATCGCTGGTGGCTTGACGATTTTGCGTTGTTCGACGCGTTGCGCGCGCGGCAGAAACTGGCGAGATGGAACGAGTGGCCGACGGAACTGGCGCATCGCGAACCCGCAGCGTTGGAGCAAGCCGGCAAGGAGTTGGCCGCGGATTTGAAAATTCGCAGCGCTTTGCAGTTTGCCTTTCACGAACAGTGGCGGTCGCTGCGACGGTATTGCGCGGCGCGATCGATTCGAATTGTCGGCGATGTGGCGATCTTTGTGAACTACGATAGCGCGGATGTCTGGACGCATCGCGAACTTTTTCAGCTGAATGAAAATCTTGAACCAGAGGTGGTTTCGGGAGTGCCTCCTGATTTTTTCAGCAAGACCGGGCAGCGCTGGGGGAATCCTCTTTATCGCTGGGATGTGATGAAGGGGGAGGGCTATGAGTGGTGGGTGCAGCGGTTGCACTGGGCGACGCGGAACTGTGACTACATCCGGCTCGATCACTTTCGCGGGTTCGACCAGTTCTGGGAGATTCCGGCAGCCGACCCGACCGCGATTAACGGGCGCTGGGTGGATGGTCCGCGAGACGATCTGTTTCACAAACTGCGCGAGGCGCTGGGTGGATTGCCGTTTTTCGCGGAAGATTTGGGCTACATCACGCCCGAAGTGCACGCACTCCGCGAACGGCTACAGATTCCCGGAATGGCCGTGCTGCAATTTGGTTTCGGTGACGAAGGCGCGCACATGTATCTGCCGCATCGTGCCGCCGGGAAAGTGATCTACACGGGAACGCACGACAACGACACGACGGTGGGCTGGTTCCAATCGGGAGCGGCCAAGCACGAATGCAGTAACGCGGAAGCATATCTTGGCCGAAGCGACGATGGAATTCATTGGGCTTTCGTTCGCGCAGCGCAGACTTCCGCGGCTGAGTTTGCTTTGGCGCCGCTGCAGGATGTTTTGGGATTGGGCAGCGAGGCGCGCATGAACACGCCCAGCGAGCACGCAGGGAACTGGAGATGGCGACTGGGTCCGGGACAGTTTACGGCTGAACTGGCCGCCAAACTTGCCTGCCTCGCCGAGGTAACCGATCGTCTGCCGCCCGCGCCAGTCGCGGTGGCGGATGAAGAATTCGCGGCGTAGATTCTGTGATTGTGTAATTACGAGCTCTGCGCCTTCTTGTTAGCATCGCTGATGCTTAATCTTAAATTCATCAACAATTCATAGAACGCAAACGGTGAGCCACTGAGCATATGATGCTACAGTTCGCGCGGCGAAGGCGAATCGTGTATAGAAGTGATGGAGAATTTTCTTGGCGAGCGAACCGATTATCGAAGCCCGGGCGATTGAGAAGTCGTATCCCCAGCCGGACGGCACGCGCATTCAAGTGGTGGGGCTGACGGACTTCAGCATCGAGCCGGGTAAAATTGTCGCTTTGCTGGGGGCGTCGGGCTGTGGGAAGTCCACACTGCTGCGGATTCTGAGCGGACTTTCACAACCGTCGTCCGGGGCGCTGTTCTGGCATGGCAAGCCGCTAAATGGACAGGCACCGAACGTGGCGATCGTCTTCCAGAGCTTCGCGCTATTTCCCTGGCTCACGGTTTTAGAAAACGTGGAAGCTCCCTTGGAGGCGCGCGGCGTGGCAGCAGTGGAGCGGCGCAAACGGGCGCTGCGCACGTTGGATACGGTGGGTCTGGATGGTTTCGAGACGGCGTACCCTAAGGAACTCTCAGGTGGGATGAAGCAGCGCGTGGGGTTCGCGCGAGCGCTGGTGGTGGAACCGGAAGTGTTGTTCATGGACGAACCATTTTCCGCGCTCGACGTGCTGACTGCGGAAAATCTGCGCGGCGAACTGTTGGAGCTTTGGCTCAACAAGAAGATGCCGACGAGCGCAATTTTCATCGTGACGCACAATATTGAAGAGGCCGTGATGTTGGCGGACCGGATCGTGGTGTTAGGCAGAAACCCGGCGCGCATCCGCTCGGATTTCAATGTGCGACTGGTGCAGCCACGCGATCGGAAATCCGCGCGTTTTGTGGAGCTGGTTGACTATATCTATAAGGTAATGACGGAGCCGGACACCGAACATGCGTTGCCGGACCCGGAGAGCACGGGGGAGATCATTGTGCCGCCGGGCGGGATGAAGGCGGGAGCGGCGATTCGGACGTCGAAGTACCAGATTCTGCCGCACGCTCGAGTGGGCGGGGTCGCAGGGTTGGTCGAGTTGTTGCACGATCGCGGGGGACGGGAAGATTTGTTTCGGCTGAGCGAAGATCTGGTGATGGATGTGGAGGATTTGCTGCCCATTCTAGAGGCTTGCCAGTTGTTGGGTTTCGCGTGGCTGAAAGAGGGCGATGTACAGCTTTCAAGGCAAGGAGTGCAATTTGCCGACGCCGATATTCAAAGACGCAAAGTTTTGTTCCGCGAGGCGGTGCTTGAGCACGTCACGATTCTGAAGCAGATCGACAGCATCTTGAAGAGGAAGTCGGACCACTCGATCAACGACGAATTTTTTCGCGACGTTCTCGACGAACATTTTTCTGAAGACGAAGTGCAGCGGCAGTTCGATACAGCCATGAACTGGGGACGCTATGCGGAGATTTTCGATTACGACCGGGAGAGCGGGCGACTGGTGCAGAGTTCAGTGGTTAGTGACTAGTGGTCAACGATTGCCAAAAGCGGCATGGTGCGTTCGTTCAATTGCTACCAGGTTAACAACCACTAACCGCTATTCGGAATTCATCACATGAAGAAGAGTATCAGCCTGCGAGGATTCTCGGCTTATCGCCCTTGGTCGCAACTGCCGCACATCGAAACTTCGCACTTGCCCGACGTGATCATGTTCGGGGCGGGTATCGCGCTGTTTTATGGGGTCGTGACGGTGGGGCGATCATGGCTCGGTCCCTTCACGCCTACGGTGGAGATTTCGCGCAGCCTGTGGGCGCTGCCGTCTTATGCGGGGTATTCGCTGTTGCGGATCACGATCGCGTACGTGTTGAGTCTGGGATTCACGCTGGTGTATGGCTATGTAGCGGCGTATAACCCACGCGCCGAGCGGTTCATGATCCCGCTGTTGGACGTGCTGCAGTCGATCCCTGTGCTTAGCTTTCTTCCGGGAGTGATGCTGGCGATGGTAGCGCTGTTTCCGGGGAGGCAACTGGGTGTGGAACTGGGTGCTATCCTGCTGATTTTTACCGGCCAGGTTTGGAACATGGCGTTCAGCTTTTACGCTTCGCTGAAGAGTATCCCGAAAGATATGCGGGAGGCCGCGACGATTTACCGGTTTAGTTGGTGGCAGCGATTTATTCAGATGGAGTTGCCATTTTCGGCGATTGGATTGGTTTGGAATTCGATGATGTCGGTGGCCGGAGGATGGTTTGCGCTGATGGTGTGCGAGATGTTCGTGCTGGGGCCAAGGGATTTTCGATTGCCCGGGCTGGGATCGTATTTGCAAACCGCTGCCAGTGCGGGGGACACGCCATCGATTTTGTGGGGCATCGCGACGATGGTTGCGGTAATTGTGTTGCTGGATCAATTTGTGTGGCGGCCGGTAATCGCGTGGGCGGAGAAATTTAAAGTTGAGCAAGTGGAGAGCGTGGATGCTCCGCGATCATGGGTACTCAATTTAATCGAGCACTCGAGGGGTCTCGCCAGGATTCGGCAGAAAACGCTGCGGCCGCTAGGTGAGCGGCTGCTTCTACATTTTGCGAAGAAAAACGCGGAAGGGAGTCCAGAAGTGGCTTCTACGCCTCTATGGCGCGAATGGATGATGCGCGCGCTTGGCGTGCTGGTGTTTGGCGGCATCGGGTACGGCGTGGTTCGGGTGGCGATTATCCTAAGTGGTCTGCAGAAGGTTGAATTGCATGAGGCTGCGCTGGGGCTGGGAGCAACTTTCCTGCGCGTGAATGTTGCGTTGCTGATCGGCGCGTTGTGGACAATTCCCGCGGGAGTGGCGATCGGATTCAATCCCCGGCTGGCTCGCATCGCACAACCGCTGGCGCAGATTGCGGCGTCGGTTCCGGCGACTGCTTTGCTGCCAGTTATTCTGCTGGTGCTGATACGAATCGGAGGCGGGCTGGGGCTGGCGTCGATTGTGGTGCTGCTTCTGGGAACGCAGTGGTATGTGCTCTTCAATGTGATTGCTGGCGCGATGGCGATACCGACCGATCTGAAAGAGTGCTGCTCAGTCTTCCGGATGCGGGGAATTGAGCGATGGAAGAAACTGATCCTGCCGGGAATTTTTCCTTACCTCGTAACCGGGCTGGTGACGGCTTCTGGCGGGGCCTGGAACGCCAGCATTGTCGCCGAGTACTTTCACTTCAAAGGGCAAATTTATACGACGACCGGGTTGGGCGCGACGATCAGTCAGGCGACCGACAGCGGAGGCTTTCACCTGCTGCTGGTAGCGACGATGATGATGGCGGCCACGGTGGTGACGATTAACCGATTGGTGTGGCGCAGGCTCTATGCACTCGCGGAAACGCGTTTCCGGCTGGAAACGTAAACGCTGTCGCTTGTAAACATGTTACCGCTGGTTACCTTCTAGTTTCTCCACGAATCGCATTTCATCAGCTTTTAACTTCCTCTTCATGTGGCTGCAAAGTGCCTGCGCTATTTCTGTAACATGCCCTCGAACCAATTGCACGGGGAGCGAAAGCGGGGAGTGTTGTTGCCCCAAGCAGCGGGATTCGCCGACATTCCAGCGCTGGCGGAAAAGTTTCTCCCCTCGAAACGAATGCAGGAGCTGTACCGGCGGGTCCAACTATCGGCCGATGGCTTCGATCTGGAAAACTTGCTGGCTGCGATGCGAGTGGAGCTGCGCGTGGAAGCGGCGGACAGTGCGCGAATCCCAGCAACCGGTCCGGTGGTGGTTGTGGCGAATCATCCGTTTGGCCTGCTTGATGGGGCGGCGCTGGCGGTATTGTTGATGCGGGTTCGTGCGGACGTGAAAGTAGTGACGAATTTTTCGCTGGAAGATGTTCCGGAATTTACCCAACACTGCATTGTGATTGACGCCTCATCAAGCGAGAGCGATTCCAACTCCACCAAGATTCGAGAGGCGAAGGCCTGGCTGCAAAAGGGCGGGATGCTAGCCATCTTCCCGGCAGGTGAAGTCTCACAGTGGCAACTTCCGCAGGCACGAATCAGCGATCCGCGGTGGAATGACACTGCGGTGCAGTTGATCCGTGAGACGGGTGTGTTGGCGTTGCCCGTTTATTTTTGTGGCCGAAACAGCATGGGCTTTCATCTTTTCGGGATGATTCATCCGAAGCTGAGAGCTACCTTTCTTCTGCAGGAGTTTCTGCAGCAAGGGGGACGAAGGGTAGAAGTGAGGGTGGGTAGCGTGATTCCCGGGGATGCTGTCGCGGGCATCGGAAACAATCAAGAAGCCACAGAATATTTGCGCTGGCGCACGTATTTACTAGCGCGCCGGAAGCAGCCCGAGATTTCGTCGTCTTTAGCTGCATGGCCCTTGGCTGTGCGTTCGAAACTTTCGGAGAAGGTGCAGCAGCCGGTGGCGGCTGCCGAGCCAGGGGAACTGTTGGCAGCAGAATTGAAGCAACTGGGAGAGGAGCGACGCCTGGTCGAAAGCGGCGACCTCGCGGTTTATCTGGTCAAGGCGAATGAGGCTCCACGAATGCTACGAGAGTTGGGGCGGGTGCGTGAGGTGACGTTTCGTGCCGCGGGAGAGGGCACCGGCAAACGGCGTGACCTGGATCGATTCGATCGTTATTACTGGCAGCTATTGCTGTGGAACAAGATGAAGCAGGAACTGGTGGGCGGTTACCGGGCCGGTGACACGGCGGAAATCCTCGCCGAGCAAGGAGTGCGCGGGCTGTATACGAGCACGCTGTTCCGCTATGATACGCGGCTTTTTGAAAAAATCGGACCGGCGTTGGAGTTGGGGCGGTCTTTTGTGAGGCCGGAATATCAGCGGCAATATGCTCCGCTGCTTTTGTTGTGGAAGGGAATCGCGCGGTTGCTGGCCGCGCATCCAAAGACTCCGATGTTGTTCGGCGCGGTCAGCATCAGCAACGACTATAGCAAGGCATCGCGCGAGATGATTTTCCGCTTCTTCGAAGCGCACATACAGGAAGACGAGTTGGCAGGACTGATTGAGCCACGGCGTCCGTTCAGGCCGGCATGGTTAAGGCCATGGGATTGCCGAGTAATGTGCCACGCTCTACGCGATCTGGAAGAGCTCTCGGAGCCGATTACGGATGTGGAAGCCGATGGCAAAGGGTTGCCGATTTTGTTGCGGCAGTATGCGAAGATTGGCGGGAAGCTCCTCGGCTTTAATGTGGATCGGAAGTTTTCCAATGTGCTCGACGGGTTAGTGATGGTCGATCTACGGCAAACCGGAACCGCCGTCTTGGAACGGTTCATGGGACGGGAAGCCGCTACGGGATTCAGGCGTTACCACGGGATGTAATTCTGGAGCGCAAGACACGGTTACTTTCCTGGCTTCAACCTCGTTGCTGCGCTTGGCAGAATGCAGGATTGCGCTGCATCGTTGAGAGCGGCATCAAGCTTTGTTCCTAGAACAGCCAGCTCTTCTGGGTCCATTAGCTGCTGCATACGCTCGAACAGGTGGCGCTCTTCTTTGCGGATATGGGCGGAGAGTTGCTGCGCGAAGGCAGGCAAACTTTGCGAGGTCATGCTGCGGGCTTCTGCGCGGGAAAAAGATTCGCGCAAAACGGCGTGATCGGCGATCAGTTCATCCACCAGCGAAATCAATTCACCGAAATGGCAAGCGGCGGGGAACAGCACTTGTTCCTCGGTGGAGAAATGAACCCCAATCTCCTGTCGAAAATGTTGCTCGATCTCAGCCTGCCATGCCTCGAGATCGCGGTCAGGAATGGGCTGGGCGCGGTCGATTCGGACGCATAGTGCTAGAGCGCGCTGGTGCTGGTGAGATAGCGGAATGAGACTTTTATCACGCAGCATAGATCCGTTGGTGAGCGTACCCCGGCGCCTAGGGTCTCAATTTAGCGATCAATATCACGCCACGTTCGCAGGTTCTGAATTTTCGGGATTGGCGGCCCGCACGGTCAGCCAATCAGTGCGAACACGCTCCCACTCCTGAATGAGCATGCCGTTCGCTTCGAAAAAGCTGCGGATACGAAAGCGTTCCCATCCGGCGACCTCTTCGAGAATTGGCGCCAGCACGGCCAGGGCGCTGGAGCTGAGCACGGTGCGCTTCGCGATCTGCGAAACGTGCCGCGACTCGGAGACTGCGATGGTGAGGCCATCGCGCGCATTCACGTGCAACATTACGTGAACGTCGGAGCTGCCATCGCCGGTATAGATCACGTGGTCGGGGCCGGTTACATGATGAGCGAGCAATTGGTCGAGAACGAAGACCTTGCCGTAACCCGCAGTGGCGCGAACCAAAGTATCGATCTCTCCGGAGGACTTGTAGCGGAACTCGGTACCAAAGATATGGTCTTTGGGGACGATTCCTTCGAGAGCCGAGTGAATCACCTCGACCGGCGCAGCCGACAAAACGTAAAAGTCGAACGAGTAGCCGTCGATTCCTGACTCGAGAAGTTGATAAAGAAGTTGAATATTTTCCTTCAGACGAATGCGCTTGCCTACTTCGTGAAGGTGCTCTTTGCGAACCTTCGCCTGGAACTCGGGATCGTGCAGCAATAAGTATGCGAGTTCGGCGCCCTGCTGCACCAGATTCATTTTCGCCATGCCTTTGGCTTTGCGCTCGAACTCCTCGGTAGAAATTCCGACGAGCTCGGCGAGCACGTAGCCGGAGTCGTTGAAGGTGAGGGTTTGATCGAAATCGCTGGCGAAAATGTAGTGTCTCAGAGGCTTTTCATCCATGGACAATTAGATTCCCACGACCTTGGGATGGCCCATAAAAAGATTCAATCAGGATTATATGTGTTCCTGGCTATGTGATTGTTAACAAATAAATACGCCTACCTGCGCCATCACGTTGTGAAATGGATTACCAGCGGGCGGCTCGCCACGCACCTTTACTAAATGGCTCGACGCGTCCAGAATAGAAGGTCGGCTTAGCAGAAGTTTGTGTGACCGTGCAGGGTTGTTAAGCGGCATGGTCGCGACGAGAGCCGCCTAAAAACTTACAGGAGCCCTCATGCTTGCATCTGGTGAACTGATTCGATCGTTGAATTATGTGGAAGATATCACGACTACATTACGCCGTATCTGCATTTCGATTCCGGCGATGAGCACCGAGGAGCGTAAGCGTCTGGCGGACAGTTTGCGTGTCGCGGGCGGAGCTCTCAATGAGGCGATTGGAGACCTCGAGAAGGCGCGGCCGTAGTGGGATCGGAAGCAACGGCGGGGCAAGTCAAGACGGTGGCGGTCATTGGCGCCGGCATTATGGGCCGTGGAATCGCGCACGCCGCGGCACTGGGCGGTTACCGCACGATTCTTGAAGACTTGCTGCCGACGGCACTGCGCCGGGCAGAAAGCGAAATCCGTGCCAATCTCGATAAAGCAGTTGAGCTGGGAAAGGTGCTGGCGCCGGATGCCGATGCAGCGTTTCGGCGGCTTGAATATGCGGGCTCAGTCGAACAGGCAGCGCGTGAAGCCGACCTGATCATTGAAGCGGTTCCTGAAGAGATGGAATCGAAGATTGAGATCTTCACGCTCCTCGACAAAATCTGCCGCCCCACGACAATTCTAGCCTCGAACACCTCTTCTCTGAGCATTACGGAAATTGCAAGCGTGACCTACCGCGCGAAGAAGTGCGTGGGTATGCATTTCTTTAATCCCGTGCACAAAATGAAGTTGCTCGAAGTGGTGCGGGCTTTGGAAACCGACGACGATACGCTGGCGACCGCGGTTGACGTGGGCCGTCGCATGGGCAAGGAAGTGGTCGTGATCAAAGAATCGCCGGGATTTATTACCAGCCGCATCAATGCAATGATTGGCAATGAAGCCTTTTACATGTTGCAGGAGGGGATTGCCTCGGCGGCGGATATCGATAAGGCGCTGAAGCTTGGGCTGAACCATCCCATGGGACCGTTCGAGTTGGTTGACCTGGTAGGACTCGATACGCGGCTGAATATTCTCGAATATTTGCACAAGTCGTTGGGGGAGAAATATCGTCCTGCTCCGCTGTTAGTGCAGTATGTGAAGGCTGGACGGTTGGGAAGAAAGTCGGGTCGCGGGGTATACGAGTATCCCGAGGTAGCGAAGACTAAATCAGTGGAATCGGCGCCGGCGGAAAAGACTACGATGGTTGGTGTCAAGCGTTAGCTCAGTCCACGATTTGGTCTGCGGCCGAAGCTGAGGCCGGATAGAGATTCGACCCTTTTTTGCTCAACTCCCTTGCTGGCAATTAGGACTTGAAAGCTTTCGCCCATGCCGGCGGGAGTGACCAGATGTTTGAGTTGCAGCGCAACCTTGGCGCGCTCCTGCGGCAGGCGGCCTTCTTCGAAGGCGTCGGCAAACTGGTTGGCTTCGCCAATGCCCATCAGAAATTGAGATTGCGTAAGCAGTTTGTAGGGCTGCATGCCGTGTTTTTCTGCGGCGGCAGCGAGCGCGGTGAAGTTTACATCCGCCGTGATGTCTTGTTCGCCGGGGGCT
>CAYOVU010000005.1:0-8560 GCA_964407505.1 uncultured Acidobacteriaceae bacterium
CAAACAGGGAGCGATAGTGAATCATCGCCGTTCTCAGATCTTCTGTACTTGCCCCATTTTTTCCAACTCGGAGAGCAATATCATGCGCAGACCGGTAGTTTTCCACGACCCGGGGATGGTCGACAGAAATGTCGGCCGCACGCTGATCGAAATCGGATACTGGATAGCCACGAGTTTTCATCAGAGAGGAGATCAAGTCATCCGCTTCTGCAACTGCCCCTCTAGGGGAATCGACAAAACGAGACTGTACAGACTCCCACTGTTTCGAAAAACGTTCGCGCTCCATCGGGTCAAGGTCGCGAATGTTGAGCTTTTCAACCCGCTCCTTGCGATCCGCTAGTTTCGCTTCTGCTTTTCGTTCTGACCCATGCTTCTGCACCGCTCGCTCGTATTCGGGCCCAAACTTTTGTCGCAGGCCTGCAAGCACCGTAAAAAATAAAGAATGAAACGCCCTGGCGCAGCTGGCTGGGGCAGTTCTTGTTTCTGAGGTTCCTAATAGTGGAAGTTGTAGACATGTATAAAAGTGAACGGTCAGTGAACCTACTAGCGAATAACCTTGTTTGAGGCTAGACGCGCGGTCATGGGTTAGCGTCGGAAACTCCAACATTCAGACCCTCACGACCGCGCTATTATTTCCACGGCAGTAAAGAGTCATATCGAACAACGCTCCGGTGGAAAAGCGCTGTCGTTCGTGCAGCGGATGGTGAGATTTTGGCCTTAGGTCCTAATCACCATCACAGTGGGGGCTTCGCACTGCTTTGGACTGGACGCACGTAGGGGCCGCTTGGGATAAGCCCTGCAAAGCCTGATCTAGTTATTTTGTGAGAGAGAGTCTCTTATCAAGCATCTGCCCTCAACCGCTTAGAAAGTCCGTTGTTGCGCGGGTGTGGACTGAGTGCACCTAGGTTTAATCAGGTGAGAATCTCACGGAAAGAGCCAACGGTGTAAATAGCCATGCACCTAATACTGTGCAGTTGTGAACAGACAGAGTTGAGGCATTTCGCTATCCTGCAGATAAGTAAATAAATTAACCAAAGGTAAGACGTTTCTCGGGGTAGAGAGAAGATGGATAATGGCTAAACTTTTACTAGCAGAAGACGACGACGCTGTCCGCGGGATGCTACGAACCGCACTGGAACGCGATGGCTTCGAGGTAGTCACCGTGTCAAATGTACGCGAGGGGCTCAGCCGAATCGTCACGGAAGACTTTGATGCACTCCTCTCAGACCTGCACATGCCGCATGCCGGTGATGGGTTTACCCTCGTGAGCGCTATGCGACACATGCATCCTGATGCGCTGACGCTGGTACTCAGCGGGTACCCGGAGATCGACGAAGCGCTCTCCGCCATTCGTTTGCAGGCTGACCAGGTTCTTGTAAAACCAATCGAAATCCCCGTACTGCGAGAAATCATCCACCGAAAACTCGCCAACCCCGTACCCTACAGGCCGTCCCCAACACAGAGTGTGGCCTCCATACTGGAGCATAACCTCGATGCGACAATACAGGATTGGCTGGCACTGGTAGACCACGATGAGGAGCTGACTTGTGTCCCGTTGAGCTTTGAGGACCGCACCGGTCATCTTCCTAATCTCATCGCAGATTTGATTTACCGCTTACGCCTCGCTCAAAATGAGAAAGCAGACTTCTCCGTCCCAGCGCGCCAGCACGGTGACCTACGCCGTCAACAGGGTTACACTGCCGCGATGGTGGTCGAGGAATCTCGAATTCTGCAAATCAGTATCTTCAACACCCTACAAAAGAATTTAGACAAAGTGGATTTCAGCCACGTACTGCGAGATGTAATTACCATCGCAGACGAAGTGGACTCGCAATTGAAGCAGGCTGTGCTCAGCTACGTCGAACCCGGCCGGGCTTCCGTGTCGGCGGCCTAGACTACCGGAACACGCATGGGGCGTGCCCCAATAGTTCAATCATGGCAAGATGCGCCACCTGTACAAACACCAACCTGCGTGGGCACGCCCGAAGCTCCGGCGTGGTGCGAGAGCTTGCGCACTGAGTTTGGTAAGATTCAACGCGTCCCGACACTGCCTCATGCTTGCATCTGCCCCACTCGATTGGACTCAGGGAGACCTATGCGAAGGACTGCGCTGCTTTCGGTCCGGCGCTTTCTTTGAGGCCCACGAACATTGGGAAGCAGTGTGGCTCGCGGTGCAAGAGCCGGAGAAGACTTTTCTGCAAGGGCTCATTCAGATCGCTGCTGCGTTCTACCATTTGCAGCGCGGTAACTGCGCGGGGACGGTTTCCTTGCTGCAATCTGCCCTGCGCCGACTGGACCGATATCCGGAGCGGAGGTCTTTGCGGGAGTTGTGGTTGGGCCACTTCGTGTGGCCATCCGTTCATGGCTCGAAGCCCTCAAAACAGCTCCTCAGTCTTCGCCGCCACCAATTCCGCAGCTTCAACTGACGGTCTGAGGCTCAATTTCCCCCTGTATAGAGTGAACAGGCAGTGGAAAGGTGGCGGATAAACATTCACTTAACATTTAGAAGCGCGGTCGTGGGTTAGCGTCGGAAACTCCAACATCCAGGCTCTCACGACCGCGTTGCGCTCAATGAATAGTTTCGGCTGAAATCTGCTGAGCAAAGCATCGTACTAAAACCACCTTACAGATCTGAGCTTCAAGAAACTGACCCATCGCTTGCCGCTCAGTTGGATCGAGCAACGCCGGGAACTCGGGTTCCCCTTTGCTGCATCAACACGGCAATAAGACCAAGCCACATTGTCTCTTGTTTCATGATCGCGTAACGACGAAAGTTGAGGACTAGGGAATGAACAAAAGTCTAAATAAGAAAAGAAGAATGCAGAAACCCAGGCCTCTCGCGCACGGCAAACAATATCCTGGTGCTCACGGCAAGGTCGTTGATTGGGTGGAACACAAATTCGAGGAAGGCATCCTCTTTATAGACGTTCAATTCGTTGACAAGACGGCACTCTCCTGGAGCATCGGCGCGGCGATAGTGATCCAAGAAGCCCACCTGGCAGATTGGAAAACCGGCGACTTGAAACTCCTCAAACGTTTCGTGCAGAACGAAAGCGACGGCAGATGATGGTGTGGCGGACGACCAGCCGGGCAGCAATTCATCTCTCCACAGCTCTTCAGAAAATCTCCCTCGCAACGATTCCCTGATAACTGAAATTAATTCCCTGATACCTCCCTGTTAATTCCCTGTTCCGATTTACGCCTGCAGAGGTACTTCTCCTGCCAAATGTGCAACTTAGAGGGAAAGAATGCGGTTAGAGGTCAAAATTTCGCAAATTCCCTGTTATTTTCCCTGTTAGCAGGGAATTCTCGCGGAGAAAGGTTAGCGCCAGACTGCGCGCTCCGCCATTCGCTCTTCGTCGCGAGCTACACTCCGCTCCTTTCCTAGCCAGCCAATCAACGCTACGACTCGCGCGACCGCGATTCCTTCTGATAGGCTGCATATACTATGCGCCATCCCCTAAGCTTGTTTTTTCTATTTGTCCTGGCTGTCTCTGTCTCCGCGCAGAACCCTAAGCCCGTTGCCGACCGCGTGGCCGCGCAGAGCGCTCTTTTCGAAGAACAGTATGAGGCCGATCTCCGCAACTTTCCTGAGCGTGCCACCTCTTACGGTGACTATCGCTACAATGACAAACTCGCGGAGTACTCGCTCGACGCCATCGCCCATCGTCACAAGACCGACGAGGATTTCATGGCGCGCCTCGAAGCCATCCCCACAACTGGCTTCTCTGACCAGGACCAGCTCTCCCACGACCTGCTCGTTCGCGTCCTCAAGCAGCGCATAGCCGACTTCGACCTTAAAGAATATGAGATGCCGATCAACCAGCAAAACGGCGTCCATACCAACCTCGCGGATCTGCCGCTCTCCGTACCTTTCGACTCTGTTAAGCATTACGAGGACTACATCGCTCGTCTTCACCAGATTCCACGTGTACTCAACCAGACCACGGAAGTGCTTCGCGCTGGCATGAAAGACAAGCTCATGCCCGTACGATTTCTGATCGAGAAGCTGCCCGTCCAATGCCAAGGCATCATCGATTCCGATCCGTTTCTACTCCCAACTAAAAAGTATCCTGCGAGTATCTCGCCGGAAGATCAGAAACGCCTGACGCAGGAAATTACCGACGCTATCAACTCTGACGTGATTCCGGCTTACAAGACCTTCGCTGCCTTCCTGCAAACGGAATACGCGCCGCAAGGCCGCACCACGCTCTCGATCACCTCATTACCCGACGGCGAGAAGCGCTACCAGAACAACATTTACGCGCGGACTACCACCCGGATGACCCCTGACGAAATACACCAACTGGGCCTGCGCGAGATTGACCGTATCGAAGCCGAGATGACTTCGATTGCAAAGAAGGCAGGATTTGCCGACCTTGCTTCGTTTCGAGCTTCACTCAAGACCAATCCAAAATACATTCCAACTTCGGCCGATCAGATTCTTGATGATTTCCGCCACTATATCGCGCAGATGGAACCGAAGCTTCCCGAGCTTTTCACGCTGCTGCCCAAGTCTCCGGTTACGGTGGAAGCGATACCGGCATTCCAGGCTGCCGCGGCGACGCATTACGTTACCGGCACGCCGGATGGCAAGCGGCCGGGCCGGGTAGTTGTCGCTACGTCAAATTTCTCCGAGCGCTCGCTGATCGATGACGAGGCGATCGCCTACCACGAAGGCGTTCCCGGACATCACATGCAATTATCCGTGCAGCAGCAGCTCACCGGGTTGCCCAAGTTCCGCCTGCACGGTCTTAGCTTCAATGCCTACATCGAAGGCTGGGCGCTCTACGCTGAGCAACTCGGCAAAGAAGTCGGTTTCTATCAAGACCCCGTCTCGGACTACGGCCGCCTCTCGTCGGAACTTTTTCGCGCGGTGCGCCTCGTAGTCGATACCGGAATCCACTCCAAAGGATGGTCTCGCGATCAGGTAGTGGAATTTTTCCGCAAGAGCGGGGCGGTTGACGAGCCGACCATCCAATCGGAGACGGACCGTTACATTGCATGGCCTGCGCAAGCCCTGAGTTACAAACTTGGCCAGCTCAAGTTCCGCGACCTAAGGGAACGCGCGCGAAAAGAATTGGGCGCAAAATTCGACATACGCACCTTCCACGATGAGATGCTCAATGGTGGAACTCTTCCTCTGGATATGCTGGAGGCGCGCACCAATAAATGGATTGCAGAGCAAAAGGCGAAGTGAATTCTGACGCCGCACCGCGCGATGTCGAACTACGCTAACTCCAGTTCAATCTTTTTCGCAGCCGGATCGATCTTCGCGATACGAAACTTGCGAATCTGTCCGGCACTGACGGGTTCGGGTTTAGTCGCGCCCGCAGGCGTGTTCCCCTTCCATCGCGCCTGGAGCATGGAGCCAAGCGAAGACAAATCAGGCTTCGAAGAGGATGGAGCCGGTTCGGCTCGAAGTTTGCTTTCCGCGGCCGCGCTCGCGATGCGGCACTTCGCCCGGATGCCCTCGCCAAGTTCTATACTGGCGTTTCCATCCGAGCTGTCGACAACTCGGCCCGTGACCACATCGCCTTCCTTGTGCTCGACGATGTATTCATCCAGTCCGCTCGGAACTAATTGCTTCATGCTCAGGCGCAACTGCCGCTTCTCGGTATCGACAGCGAGCACCTGAGCCTTCACAACTTGTCCAAGCCTGAGCACATCTTGCGGATGGTTGATATGCTTCTCGGCACTCATCTCGCTGACATGAATCATGCCTTCTACGCCTTCCGTAAGCTGCACGAAAGCGCCGAACTTCATGATGCTGACGACTGGTCCTTCGACCACCGAACCCGCGGCAAACCGTTGCGCGGCGTCTGCCCACGGATCTCCCAGCGCCTGTTTCAGTCCAAGCGAGAGGCGGCGCTCGCCAACGCTCACTCCGAGAATCACGACATCGACCGTCTCCCCGGGCTTTACGATCGTGCTGGCGCTCTTCAACTTCTTCCCCCACGACATCTCTGAGACGTGAATCAGTCCCTCGATACCAGGCTCGAGTTCGACGAACGCGCCGAAATCCATCACGCGCGTCACCGTGCCCCGAGCACGTTCGCCAGGTTTATACTTTGCCGCAACGGTATCCCATGGGTCAGGCTCCAGTTGCTTTATGCCGACAGAAATGCGCCGCCGCTCGGAATCAATCTTTAGAACTTTGACTTCCACCTCTTGTCCAACGGAGAGAACGTCCGCCGGCTTGCTCACGCGGCTCCTGGAAATATCGCTGACGTGCAGCAGCGCGTCTACACCGCCAATCGCGATGAACGCGCCATAATCCGTCAGGCTTCGAACCGTACCGTGCAGCGTTTCGCCCTCCTTCACCTCGGAGTAGCGGCGGTCTTTTTCGGCAAGCTCTTCTTCTTCGGCGACAACGCGGCGGTCTACCACCACGTCCTCGTCTGTCTCATCGAGCTTGGTGATGTGGCAGCGGATCTCTTGTTCGACCAGTTTCTCCATCTCCGCAGCGTCGCGTGTACCGCTGCGCGAAGCCGGCAGGAATGCGCGAACGCCGACATCAACGCTCAGGCCGCCTTTCACCACACCGGTAACGGTACCCACGATTGTCGTCTTTTCGACAAAGGCTTTTTGCAGAGAAGCCCAATCTTTTGGCTGCTCAATCTTCCCGAGGCTAAGCTCGTAATAGCCCTCTGGATCACGCCCCTTGATCGAGACTGCAAGCTTGTCGCCGGGAGTCACGGTTTTGCCCGCGCTTTGAAACGCTGACAGCGGCAGAATGCCTTCGGTCTTGAAACCGATATCGACGAGCACCGAATCGACGGTGACTGCAATCACCGTGCCTTCGCGGCCTTTTCCCGCTTCCGCGGGCTTGCGCGTTTTGGTTTTCTCGAACCGCGAGAGAATTTCTTTGAACGATTCTTCGGATGAGTTAACAGATTGGGCGTCTGCACTACCTGAGTTGAAGATGGCTGGATCGGACATGAAGGTTACAGCCTCATTATGGCGACGTTCCGACTAGGATAACACCACGCTCCGCGCTGCAACTACCCGCGCTCCAACCGAGATTGACTTGCCTGTTTCGCAAGACGTAGGATTCTGCTGCCCAACTCATCAGCCAAAGAGTTTGCTCTATTGCGTCGCTGCGCCGCGCCGTGGCTGCGCTGCGTTGCTGGAAAAATACGGAGAAGAGAAAGGGACAGAATGGATTCTTTAACACGCCGCAAATTCATGCGCATAGGCGCCAGCTCCGTGGCCGCGGGAGCCGCGGCAAAGATAACACTGCTGGAGCCGGCCGCAATGTGGGGCGGGGCACGCGCGGTTGCGCCGAGTGACCGCATCCGGTTCGCCTCGATCGGCACGGGCACCCGCGGATGCGAGTTGCTCGCCGCGTCGCTGGCGGTGCCGGGCACGGAGTGCGTCGCGGTGTGCGATCTTTACGATAGCCGCCACGAGGCAGCGCAGGAAGCCGTACAAAAAGAAGTGCCGGCAACCCGCAATTACAAAGAGATCCTCGATCGCAAAGATGTGGACGCGGTGATTGTTGCCGTACCCGACCATCAGCATCGCCGTGTTGTGGTGGATGCCTGCGCCGCTGGCAAAGACGTGTATTGCGAAAAACCGATGTCGCACTCGGTGGAAGATGGCTTCGCCATGGTGGAAGCGGTGCGAAAGAATAATCGCATTATGCAAGTGGGAAGCCAGCGCGTAAGTTCCATCGTCTATGAAAAAGCGCGCGAATTGTATTCGTCGGGCGCGCTCGGCGACGTGTTCTTTATCGAAGGCTCGTCGGACCGCAACTCGGCGAGCGGGGCGTGGGTCTATCCGATTCCGCCAGACGCGAGCGAGCAGACCATCGACTGGAATGCGTTCCTCGAAGGCGCGCCCAAGCGGCCCTTCGATGCGGCGCGATTCTTCCGCTGGCGCTGCTTTGCCGACTACGGCGAAGGCCTGGCCGGCGATCTCTTCGTGCATTTACTCTCCGGGATTTACTTCATCTCCGGGACGAATGAGGCACCGAAGCGGGCGCAATCGAGCGGGGGCCTGTTTCGCTGGAAGGACGGGCGAGACTTTCCCGATCTCATCGAAACCCTCTTTGACTATCCGAAATTCCGCGTCGTGCTGCGCTGCAATCTGAACAACGCCGGTGGAGAGCCGATCAAATTTCATGGCACAAAGGGCACGATGGAAATCAATGGGCAGACTTTGGTTTTCACTCCGCAAGATTCAGTCCCCCGTCCCGAAGAGTATTCGATAAAGGGCTGGCCCGCGCGGTTGCGCAAGCAATATCAGGCGCAGTGGGCCGCGGAACATCCGCAGCTCGGGCCGCTCGATTACCAGCCGGTCGAAGCGGAAACTTTCACCGCGCCGCCGGGGTACAGCGACGTGTCTGCTCATCAGGCAAATTTCTTCGACGCGGTTCGAACTCGCAGGCCCACCATCGAGAATGAGGTGTTCGGCAACCATGCGGCGATCGGCTGCCACCTGGCCAATCACGCTTATTTTAAGAACACGATCGCAACCTGGGATGAGGGCGCGAAGACAATCCGGGGATAGATGTTCGCTGACGATTTGCATCCACGTTGATTCAACAGCGACGATT
>CAYOVU010000006.1:0-107858 GCA_964407505.1 uncultured Acidobacteriaceae bacterium
TGCCACTGCTTCTGGTCGCCTCGGAACAACAGACTCGCTAGTGCCGGCGCAATCAACATCGAGAAAATCAAAGCGCCGAGCAGAGCGAACGCCACTGTCCACGCCATCGGCTTGAACAACTTTCCTTCGACGCGTTGCAGAGTGAAGATTGGAAGATAAGCGGTGATGATGATGGCAATGGCATAGAAAACCGGCCGTTGCACCTCATGGGCAGCTTTGCGGACACGATCCACGAGGCTGAGCGGAGCTTCTTCCGGACGGTTCAGATGCCGCACGATGTTTTCCACCATCACGACTGCCCCGTCGACCACCATGCCGAAGTCCAAGGCGCCCAACGACAGCAAATTGGCAGAAATACCCCGCAAGCCCAGGCAGATGGAGGCAAAAAGCAGCGCAAAGGGGATGGTCAGCGAAACAATAATGGCGCCGCGAACGTTGCCCAAAAAGATGAAAAGGATGATTACGACGAGGATCATGCCTTCGGCGAGATTGTGCAGGACCGTGTGCGTCGTGTAATGCACCAGATCGTCGCGATCGAGATAAGGGACGATCTGCACGCCGGGCGGCAAAATCTGCATATTGAGGCGGTTGACCATGGTGTGGAGAGCTTCCAGCATGGTTGCGGTGTCCGCACCCTTGCGGAGGAACACGATTCCTTCCACCACATCGTTGTCGTCCTCGACCACACCGTCCGCTCGATGGATTGCCTTGCCGATCTGTCCGAGGCGAATCTTAGGGCCCTGCGTAACGATGGCAATGTCCTTCACTTTGAGAGGAGTGCCGTTTTGCGTTTTGAGGACCGTTTTTTCGATGTCATGGATGTCTGTGACTAAGCCGACAGCGCGCACGTTGATTTGCTGCGAACCCTGTTCGATGAAACTACCGCCAGCGTTGGAGTTGGCATTGGTGAGCTGTTGCTCAACCTGTGCCAGACTCAGCCCGTAAGAAACCAGTTTGTCGGGGTCGAGCCGTATCTGGTATTCGCGAGTGATACCGCCGAAGGATGAATCGTCGACCACGTCCGGTACTGATCGGATGTACTTGGTGACCACCCAATCCTGCAGCGACTTCAGCTCCATCAGGTCGTAGGAAGGGTTGGTGCTCTTCAGTGTGTACCAATAGACCGACCCAATCGGACTGAAATCGGGGCCGATGCCACCGCTGACTCCCGGCGGAAGAGTGACCTGCGAGAGGCGTTCCAGCGCTTTCTGGCGGTCCCAATCGTTATCCGAATCGTCATCGAAAATGAGATTTACAACCGACAGACCGGCCAGGGAAGCGGAACGCACATGCTGAAGATGGGGAATCCCGTTCATCTGGATCTCGATCGGAATCGTGACCTGCTGCTCGACCTCTTCAGCAGCACGACCGGGCCACTGCGTAATGATCTGCACCCAGGTGTTTGCCACGTCGGGATAGGCCTCGACCGGCAGGTTGTGAAAAGAGATCATCCCCCAAATGAAGAGCAGTAACGCCGCACTCAATACGACGAAGCGGTTGTTAAGGGCGAAATCGACGATGGCGCGAATCATTGCGACTCCGCCGAATTCTGGAACTCCAGCGCGTTGGCTACGATTTGTTGGCCGGGTGCTATTCCGGAAACAATTTCCTGCATGTTGTTGGGCAGCATGTCTCCGCCGACAACTTCGGTCCGTCGAAACTGACCCTTCTGCAGCGGTACGTAGACCCAATCGCGATCGTGCAGGTGCAAAATTGCGGTGGCCGGCACAGCCGCTCTCGTTTGTTTCTTTTGACCGTGAAAGGTAGCAGTTACAAACATGCCTGGACGCATCAGACCAGGGTTTCGCATTTCGATACGCACCTTTGCGCTGCGAATGTTCGGGTCCATAACGGGTCCGATGTTGCTGATAGTTCCGGAAAAAGCCTGGTCAGGATAAGCGTTCAGACGAACGTCCGCCTTCTCGCCAAGGCGCACATTGACGAGGTCATTCTCGTACACGTCGCAGAGCACCCAGATGTAGTCCAAGTCAGAGATTGTGAATGGATTGGGAGAGCCGAGCCCTGCGACGCCAGCGGCGTTGGTGACTTGTTGATCAGTGATCACGCCGGAAATAGGGGCCTTGATCTCGACAATTCCGCTTGGCCGATCCAGCGTCGGACTGCCTAGAACTCGGAGCTTCTCCCCAGTTGTTTGGACGTCGACCTTGGCTTTATCTTCCGTATCCTGGGCGATCTGAAGATCGTTCAGCGAGATTGCTCCCTTGTCGTAGAGCAGCTTGGCCCGCTCCAATTGAGTGGCGGCGAGCTTTTCATCCGCCACTGTCTTTTGATAGTCGGAGAAAGCGCCAGAAATGTCTGCGCTCTGCACCTTCAGCAAAAGCTGGCCCTTTTTGACGGTGTCTCCCAGGCGTGCATCGATTTCGACAACGCGACCCACGGCGAGAGAAATCACCGGAACAGCGCGCGAAATATCCGGGTTCACGGTACCAGTGACTCTCAACTGCGGCGTCGCAATGTGTTCTGCTGCCTGCGCCAACTGGAAGCGCTCGGCATGGTCCACTTGAAACACATTGCGGTCCTCCACGCGTTCCACTTTAAGCGGTGGCGGCGCTTCCGCCTGCGGATCATTTTTTCCGCCGCCGCAGCCCGTCGAAAATAAGGCCACGATCAGAGGCAAGGACAAGATTGCGAAATCCTTGCGGTTCATTGGATCACCTCGCGTCCTATGGAAAGATTCAGTTGGCTGGCCGCATTCAGATACGAGGCGACCAGATTTAAGTAAGCGACTTGTACGCTCCGGTAGTCAGCTTGCGCATCGAGAAAATCGAGTAGCGATGCCGCGCCGTGCTGGTAGGAAAATGAAATCGTGTCCCTCACGCTCGCAGCCTCTTCCAGGTATTGTTCTTTATAAGGTTTGAGAAGAATCACCGCGCTATTGACCGTGGCGTAGGCGGAATCGACATCGTTGAAAACCTGCGCCCGCGCTGCCGCGGCCAGCCTATCGTTTCGGTCAATGTCCAATTGTGTGCGACGCTTTTCACCTTGATTGCGATCAAAGATCCGCAAAGGAATACTCACGCTGAATCCGATGTACTCATCGATAGGCGGATTACGGCCAACATCGAAACCTAGGGTTGGGTCTGTAGATCCATTAGCGACGGCGAGCCGATAATCAGTCTTGGCCTTGGCCACGGACTGTAATGCTGCCCTCAAGTCAGGGCGCGTATCGAGTGCTGCCTGGCGAACATCGTTAAGAGGAGGAATCTGCTCCGCAAAATCAAAGGGCCCAATGACATCGAACTGCTCAACTGGTGTCTGTTCATTCAACAGCATGAGCAGTTGAATTTTCGCAGTGCGTAGATTCACGTCGGCAGTCTGCAGATCGGAGAGATACTGAACTCTCTGCAATTCCAGACGCTTCAGATCAACTTGGGCAATTCCGCCAGCTTTGTAGCGCTCGCGATTTACATCCAAAACATGATCGTAGTAAGCCAGGTTTTCCTTCGCGAGATTCAGGATCGCTTTCTCTTGAAGGGTCTGTATGAACGCACCACGGAAGTTGAACAATAAATTTCGCTCCAGGTCGGCCTGCCCGGACACCGTTATGGCCGTCGCTTTTTGTGCGCTTTCCAGACGCAAGCCGCGCTTGTGCTGGCGTTCCCATAACTGGCTCACACTTCCCGAGGACAAGAGGTAGGCAAAAGGCCCATGAGAAGGACCGCCGTTGAAAGGATCGATCTGGTCGGCAAGAATGGTTAGGTTTGGGTTCGGACGGAGATTTGCGGTGACCTCTTGCGCTCGCGATTCATCAATGCCGATTTGTCCAGCGCGTAGAGTTGGATTTGCCGCTTCAAACTTGTCACGAACTTCCTGCCACGTCAGCGCCTTTTGGGCGAGACTGATCTCTCCCAAGGCGACGATAAGGAACAACCAGATGAACAAAACCCTCAAGTTCCGCCGCATGAAATCCTCCACGTCTCTTTCCCAACACGGTCTCGCGCCTGGGTCGGATGCTTCCCCTCGCCACGTCTTGCAAATCTCTAACGATGGCACTGGCAGGTTACGGGACTGTTACAGGCCCACCGCTTCCCCGGTGGATGGTGTTACGTCGCCCCCGACCCAAACCTTATAGTATAGGGGACTATACTGTGGCAAGAAAAAAATGAAGGAAAGTTTCAGGGCAGCGGGGGGCGGAGGTCCGAGAGGCAAGCTCACAGAACACTAGTGTCACAGGGGCGGGCAGCGCGCAGGGGACGCCCACGGAATGAGGGTCTCACTTCAGGTAGGACTTAATGGTTTCAACGAGGCCATCTGCCGCTTCAGCCTGTTGAGAACTCGGCTTCCGGTCGGGGTCGAGGACATGAAATCGGATCTGGTCTTCAAGCAACTCCACCATTAGCGAGTTCATGGCGCCGCGAGCAGATGTGATCAGTCGCAGGATATCGCCACAGTCTTGTTCCTCGGTCAGGGCCCGTTCAAGCGCTTCTACTTGCCCGCGAATGCGGCGAGCTCGCACGATTAGCTTTTCTTTATTCTTGGCAGCATGACTCATACTCGGGGGAGCATAGCATAGGGGACTATAGGGTACAACTCCATAATACTGAGGCAGCCTTGAGTCGACAATCGAAAGAGGCGTCGCGTGACCTGAAATGTGTGCCCCCGGTTCCTCGGCAAGCCAGGAGAACAAGCAAGAGTGGTGCAAGTGTCGTTCCGCTGTCGGACCGATAGTAGACCAGTCACAGCGGAAAGCAAGACGGCTAGCGGCTTAGTTCAAACGGGCTTGTATCCAAGGAATGCAGTAGTTCCCGTTGGCCGGCTACTGGGAAGTTTTGCTTACCGACTTGCGGCTTCACTTCATGGCATTGCATTCCGTGGCGTGTAATCGGCACAGGCACCGAACCGGAAAAAGAGGACCCTGAACCTGTCTTGGGACTGCCATTGGGGGACTTACGTTCATCCCAGAATGGCGTGATCGAGTAGGAATGAGACGGTCGAAGCACCACTATAAAAGATTGAAAACATTCAGTACGACTCCGGAATCCCGAATTCGGGACCAGGGGGTCGGAGGTTCAAATCCTCTCTCCCCGACCAATCTTTTCAAGCACTTAAACTGCATTTCTGGTTTTCCTTCTACATCAGTGGTGTCGAAATTGTAGACGGTCGTGTTTTTCTGGGTTTCCTTTTGGGTTTTCAGCGGGATTTCTATCGGGCATTTCGCGCGACTTTCCCACTTGAAGTTCATCTTGATCGGCTTGCGAAGGCCCACCGAGGCTATAACCGAGTTACTCCGTCAGAAATTCTGACGTACACCTCACGTTGCTCGAACCGACGTTTGAGCACGGGCTTCCATCGGCGAATCATTTTGGCGATGGCCGGGGTCACGAACAGGTCGGTCTCGAAGCGATACAGATCATCCCGCATATGGTCCAAGGGTGTAAACTGCTTGAATTTGTCCTCCGTCGCTGATATGTTGCCGTCGGCACGATTGGAGATGTTTCGGAAGGCTGAGCATAATCCAAAGACTTTTGGAGGCGGTTGCATCGGTTGATAGCTATTAGTGCTGCAATGGTCATCACAGCAGTGATTTGAACAGTAACACTTCGGAATGAGGCAGAAGGTCTTCGCTGTTATGAGTAATGAATATGAAACGCTGGCATTACGACGATTGAGTTTCAGCACTTCAGCGACCTTGGGAGGTATGCTGCGGGAGCGAGCGGCAGGTCCCCAAGGCGACGACATCCGGCTGCTCTTTGCCACCGACACCACGTTAGCCGGGCACAAGGCGCCGCGAGGCGAAGATAGGTCTGTAGTATTCACATACGCTGAAGTTTACGACTTGGCTTGTCGCGCGGCCTCGTGCTTCCATCGTGTGGGCGTTCGACCGGGCGATCGAGTTCTGTTGTTCCTTGCGACTGGGCCGGGATTCCTGGGGGCTTTCTATGGGTGCCAGATCGCTGGCGCCGTGGCTGTACCCTTTGCCCCTCCACGAACTCTGGGACAGGTCCAAGCGCACCTCACTCGCGTGGTCCACATTTGTGAACCCACTCTAACAGTTGTTGACAGCAAGTTCATGCCTCTTTTGCGCGTAGCGCGCAGCCGGTCCTATGAGTCACGCATCCGTCTGAAGAAAGTCATCGAGGATGTGGAGTTGTTTCTTGAGGAACCAGCCGTGAACGAACCCTGCCCGATGCGGCCATCAGACCCGGCATTGATCCAGTTCACGTCCGGGAGCACTGGTCAACCCAAGGCTGTTACGCTCAGCCATGCGAACTTGTTTGCGAACATCCGCGGTATCGGCCTTGCATCCGGGTTCCAAGACGGCGACTTGGCGCTTTGCTGGCTGCCTCTCTTCCACGATATGGGGCTGATCGCCCACATGCTAACATCCGCGCTGTGGAGGGTCGCCCTGGTCTTGATGCCTCCCGAGGTATTCATCCGCCGACCAAGCAGCTGGCTGAAAGCAATTTCTCGTTACAAAGCTGCACACAGCACAGCGCCTAACTTCGCCTACCTGCTGTGCGTTCGCAAGATCTCTGACCGCGAGATTGAGGGAGTAGATTTGAGCCACTGGCGGGTAGCCTATTGTGGCGCCGAACCTATTCATCCCGAAACCATTCGTCGCTTTACCGAACGATTTGCTGCGAGGGGATTCAGGGCTACTTCGTTTTTCCCCGCGTATGGACTCGCGGAGTTCACCGTCGCCGTGGCTTTTCCAACCGCGATTACTCCACCGCACTACGATCCGATCGATCGAGAGTTAATGGAACGCGACGGGATCGCCCGACTGACACAGGAGAGAGCAGCAGACAAGATAGAGTATGTATCGGTTGGTCATGTGATCCCCGGGCATAGCTTGCGAGTTGTTGACCACGGGGGAGTGCCCACTAAGGAGCGCCATGTAGGCGAAATCGAAGTGTCGGGTCCATCCACGATGCTTGGTTATTATCGAGATCCCAAAGCGACAACCGAGATTATGCGCGACGGCTGGCTGCGCACCGGTGACCTTGGGTACGTCGCTGACGGTGATCTGTTTGTGATCGGCCGGAACAAGGACCTCATCACCAAGGCTGGCAGAAACATCCAACCACAGGATCTCGAATATGCTGCGTCTTCGGTAGCGGGGGTGCGCGCCGGCTGCTGTGCTGCATTCGCCGTGCCCAATCTCGAGCGCGGCAGCGAGGAGATCGTGTTGATCTGCGAAACAACTCGTTCTCATGACAAGAAGAGCGCCAGGCTCGGTGACGAGATTCGAGCAAAGGTTCTCAACGCAATTGCAACCTCACCTGATGTTGTGAAGTTGGTGGAACCTGGAACTGTTCTCAAGACTTCGTCGGGAAAGATTCGGCGTCAAGAGATGAGGGAGCGCTATCTTAAAGGGAACCTCAGACCGGAGCGCCTTTCATTCTTTGCGCGACTGCGCCTTTACGCAGAAGTGGCGCGGGGGCAACTCGGCCGCTTTGTTTCGGCATGGAAGCATCCGAGAAGACCTAAAATGGCGGCCAAATAGCTTATGAAGCATCGTATCCGCAAGGACCTGCTCAACCTCGACAAGGTCGAGTTGCAAGCATTGAATGATGGTTTCGAGGCGCTCGTAGCGATTGAAGGTCACGGAGGCTACCAGCACATCGCTGGCGTTTATGGAAAGCCGGGACAATCGTACCGTCCGACCACGCCCTACTTGTTCCTGCCGTGGCATCGCGCCTATCTTATGGCCTTCGAGCAGATGCTTGGCCGTGCGTGGCCTGGGACCACGCTCCCGTATTGGGATTGGACTGACAAAGCGACTTGCAAGAACGGCATTCCGACGCGACTCCGCTCCGTCGCGTATTCGGACAAAGATCAGGGTATTTGGTTAAACGCCTTGTGCCGCGCGCCCATTGACTGCCTAGGTCATCAGTACTACACCCAGAGGGCGCCCGGGAAGCCCGCGGATATGGAGCCTACAGTCCGAAAAACGACGGAAGCATGCTTGCAAACATGCTTCGAAGAATTCTCCAATGAATTAGAAGAAGCCTCAAAGGAGTTTCGCGCATGGGTTGGAGGTCACATCAGCGATGACGACTTCGCCGCCTACGATCCGCTCTTCTGGTTTCACCATGCGAACTTGGACAGGATCTGGGCCGACTGGCAGCAGGTACACCCGAACTCGATTCCAGAGCGGCTGTTTGACGTCACCATGGAACCCTTCGCAGTGAAGGTCGGCGCAATTGTGAACCGCGATCAATTAGGGTACATCTACAGCGAGGTGCCGCCTGCGGGAACTCGCATCGATAAACGCGCATGACGGAAGTCGGGTTTGCGCTTGTCCATGAAAGCCTGTAGTCCTTCTTTTCCTTCGGGAGCGCGCGCGCATGCGGCGATACCTTCACGCTCACGTTCAAGTTGGATTTCAAGGGGAGCTTCATAGGAACCTCGAAGCAGGCGCTTCGACCAAACGAATGAGAACAAAGAGGCGCCACTGAGTTCGGTCGCTAACGTGCGGGCTTCTTCGACGGATCGGCCCGGGTCTACTACGCGCAGCGCTAGTCCAAACTGCTGGGCGCGCTCAGCATCGATCGGCCGATCAAATGCAGCGATTTCCAGGGCACGCGCCAAACCAACGAGGCGAGGAAGCATAAAGGTTCCACCGCCATCGATGCACAAACCCGCTGAAGTATAGGCCTGTCGCAGGATTGCCGTGCGGTCCAAGATGCGGAAGTCGCAAGCAAGTGCCAGGGAGAAACCAGCTCCGGCAGCAACTCCATTGATCGCTGCAATCACTGGTTTCTCCATCCTCGCTATTTCGATTACCGATTGGTGGAAGCAACCCGCAAGGGTATGAAACGCGGCCCCCACGCCACCCGCATAAGAACGTGCCCATGCCAGATCGCCGCCGGCGCAAAATGCACGTCCGTTGCCGGTGATCACAACGCATGAGACTCCGCTGTCCTGTGCCAGTTCCTGCAAGGAGGTAAGGAGCAGTTGCGCAGTTTCCAAATGCAATGCATTGAGACGGTCAGGGCGGTTCAAGACGACCGTTGCCGTCTCCCCGTCGCGTTCCACCGACACAGTGTTGGCCATCAGGTCCTCTTCTTTCTTCCATGAACAACTATTGCCGATGTCTCAATCTCCGGACTCGCTGTTGGCGGAATTGTGCAGCATACGGATGTGAGGAATCTTAAAGACGGCAAGGCGTTCCATGCAAAACTTGCGAATTCCCGAATCTGTGACCGTCCGCTGAGGCTTGCACGTTATGCTGGCGCAGAGTCGAATTTCCCCAGTGTGATCGGAATGCTTGCTTCGCTCAACAGTCACTTCTACCTCCGCTACTGCCGGGTGTCCAAGGATCGCTTCGCGGATTTCCTGTGGATCCACCTTGTTGCCGTTGAGATTTACGATTGGCTTCGTCATGCCGCAAAAATGAAGATAGCCTTCCGTGTCCAAAGACCCTAAATCTCCCGTGCGGAGCCAATCGCCGTCAAATATTGCCTTGGTGTCCTGAGGCAGGCGATAATAGCCAGCCATCGTGGTCGTACTTCGGATTTGGATTTCACCGACTTCGCCCGGAGGGAGCGGCCGTGCCGCCGCTCCCATAATGCGAATCGTGATATCGCGCCGGCCGGGAACTCCCAAGGTCCCGTGCCGGTTCCCATCGCCCGGCGGGTTGCAAATTACGGGAAGGCATTCCGTCAGACCGTAGCCTTGTACCATTTCCGCGCCAAGTGCCTGTTCGAGTACGCGCTGGCGACCGGCTGGCATGTAAGCGCCACCCGTTACCAACCGCCGCAGTGAGGAGAGGTCGTAGCGATCTTTCTTTCCATAATCTGAAAGACACTCAAACATTCCGGGGACAGAACTCAAGATGGTAACGCGGTGACGTTCGATATCGGAGAAGATACCGCGAGGCATATGGTGCCGGCTTAACACCAGTGCAGCGCCGCGCACGAGTCCGGCATTCACGCAGCCGGAGAGAGCATAGACGTGGCACATGGGAAGGATGATGAGCAGTCGGTCGCTGGCCTGAAAACCTTGATGGCGCGCATACCCAGTAGCGGCGTAGATGTGATTGGCATGCGTCAGCATCGCCCCTCTTGGGTAGCCGTCGCCGAAATAGGAGTAGTTTATGCTAGCGATTCCCTGACTGCGCAGGGAAAAAACCCAATCGGTGCCGGACCGCAGCTGTGGGCGAATTTCCTCGACGGAAAGGATCCGCGTACACCCAGGCAAATGCAGTAACGCGCGATTCCGCTCTATCCAATCGCTGGTTGAGATCACGACTTCAGGCTCGCAGTTCGCCGCAATGCGTCCCACTTCCCAGCCCGTGTACTCGAACCTCACCGGGATAGAGATGGCGCCGATCTTGAGTGCACCGAAATGGAAATGAAGGAAATCGGGGCCATTCGGCAAGACCAGTAAGACATGCCTTCCGGGAATGACGCCGTAGTCGAGATAGAACTGCCCCGCAGAGGCGATGTTGCGCCAGAATTCGAGAAATGAAAAAGTCTGCTCGTCAGTTACAAGGGCGTGGCTGGATGGACAACGCCGGGCAACTCCTCTAATGAGTTGGATGAAATTCAAAGCATGTTCCGCAAGCGTTCGCAATAATTCCACAACTCAGAATTGTCCGGGGGCTGCAATCCTAACCCTACAGGACGACCAGGGACGAAGGTATCTGTACCTGGATGAAATCCTCATCGAGGGCGGGTTGCGGCGCTCCCAAGGGACGCCAATCCCTCACCGGTGGCGCAATCCACGGCTGTTTCTCGTCCCGATATGGTTGCGGGGCGGCAAGGTCCGGTCCATGCTCCTCTAGTTTCGCCCAACGCCGGAGAATCTTCTCCTTTCGGAAATTATAGGGATGACAATGAGTCCGCACACAGTGGTAAAGAAGCTTCCGCGCCGATTCAGGAGTGAAATTAGGATGTGAATGAACTAGATGCAGCGCCGTGTATTTCTTCCAGTCCTTTTCTACGATCCGAGGTTGCATTTCATCCCAAAGATCGGTACCCGGGAAGGGCGTCGTAATCCAGAAGATCACACCGTAAAGCGCTTCGAAATGGGCTAGCTTAGCAATGTCTTCCTTCACGCTTTCTTCGGTGTCGTTGTCCATGCAGATCATGTAGGTCCCGAAAGCAAAACCGCCCAATTCCGCGAGACGATTCAGCAGGGCCGCTGTCTTGTTGGCGGAGGAGCACTTGCGAACGTTACTTAAGGAAAGGTCATTCATGGACTCGATGCCCACATAAACGTTCTTAAGGCCATGCTGCGCGAGTTCATCGACGTGGCGCAGAAGCACGTCGATCCGGGAAGTGCAAGTCCAACTCATCTCGCGCTTTTCCATAGCGGCAATCACTTTCCTGGCTTCGTCAACCCGCTGCAGAAAAGTTTCATCCACGACTGTGATGTGCTTGATACCCCGCGAACGGTAGAAGTCCAGGATGCGATCGATCTCTGTCTCGGACGTAAGGGCGAGCCTTCTGTAGTAGCGTGGGCCGGAGCAGAAGTTGCAAGGCGCCCGGCAGCCCCGGATGGTAAACAGATAACCTGTTGGAACCTCTTCGAGATAGAAATCATAACGACCTGAGAGATCGGGATGCCGGAAATCGACCAGTTCTTCTCCTTCGAGGAGAGGCTTAAGATCGTATTCCGAATAGCTTCTGAAGGTGCGGTCGAAATGGGCTTCAATTCCCGGCGTACTAACTCCGTGTCCGCCACCCCAGACCTCCATCACGCCGGCGTCCCGCGCCATCTCCGCCATGCGAACCGCCTCACCCGAGGTATAGGTCCAGAAGCTGATTCCGACAACGTCATAATGGTTGTCGGCGAGGGTTGACTGGTATTTCTCCCAGGTGGGGTACTCGAGAATATCCACAGTAGGGACATTCGATTGAATGAAGCGTGTGGCGTAGTTCGGCAGCGTGAACCCGTTTACGTACTCGATGTTATTGCCGGCATGGAAGCACTCATCGACGGTGCGCAACGTTGGAACCTTCCTGTGAGCGCGCGCCGTAAGAACGATCTCCTCACGTGCGATGGTAGTCAGGAGCATTTTTTTTCGGGGCATCGGATGTTCTCCTTCCCGGTCAAGCCGCTGGAATCGTGGTTACTTCCAACGCAGCCGGAGCATAATCTCGGACCTTCAGTGTGGGCTCAAGAACGCGCGCGCTTAGATGACGGCGTTTGGAGTCCTCCAGGGCAAATATGTGCCTGTATAGTTCAGCGAGACCGTTTTCGGCCACGGTCGGCGTGCCGAATTCCGCGATCACTTCTTTGACGGTTTCCCGCACCCGCCGTCGGATTTCGTCATTGGGAAGATAGTCTTGGGTTTGAAGGAAGAGCGGGAGCAGCTTTTTCACACGCCTGGCGTAGACCTCAGCCCGTCTTTGTAAGCCGGGCCGGGAAGCTCGGTGCAGTTTCTTATAGCCCGTGAACCAGGTGTCAAACGAACGGTAGATGGACGGCCCAATTGCATCGTAAAGGTCCTCGAAAGCGCGGAGGGTGGCGGCCTTTAGATCGCCTTCCTTGAAATTCGGATGGGTCAGCACGTCTGAAAAGAGGTCCGACTCGCGGTAGTCAAAATTACGAATTCGACCCTCTCGCTCGAGCCGCTCCCGCAGCGCGGTACCGGTCGCCGGAATCAGGCTGCCGAATTGAGCAGTAGAGGGATAGAGGGACGCAAGATATGCAGACTCTTGCGGAAGCATTTCTAATGTGTGGTGATCCAGACCAAAAATCATTGACCCGGTGGTCGTAACGCCGAACGACCGCAGTTCGTCGAACAGACCTTTCATGTCGCGTCCCTCCGCCTTGCGATAGGGGACGGTCATCGATTCGACGCCGATCCATACGTGCTGAAATCCCTGTGCCACGAGCTGCTCCAGATCCCAGCGAGACAATGATTTTACGGTGGCGAAGCAAGCGTAGCCCAACGCGTCCTGAGGATCCTTCTCGATCAACTCCCCCATGGCGGTGACCTTGGATCGGAAGAGCATCAAGTCCTCTTCGAAGACAAGGAAATTATTGACTCTTCCATCCGATTCTCGGCACTGTACTTTCATGGCCTCGTACAATGCCTTGCCATCAGCCAAGAAACTGACAGAGCGATAGCCGAAATAAGCCGAGGTACTACAAAAATCGCAAGCGTGGGGACAACCGAAACCGCTGGTGATGAGACCTATGGTCTCCTTTTCCAAGAAGTCATAGTCGCGGAATATGCGAAGAGTTATGTCGGCCGACACTCGCGGATGAACAAATCGTACTTCAGGAGGAGCGCCCAGCACCTTGCGCATGAAGCGCACCCCGTCTCCCTTGGAGATATAATCTGGTCCCAGTTCCTCGACGGCGTCGAGGGCTGTACCAAAACCACCCACGACCACTTTCGCTTTCGGCGCGTGGCGCCGAGTGAGGGCGATCATCTTTGCAAGCTTGCCGAATCCCTTGATGAGAGTAGAGATGCCAACATAGTCGGGGCCCTTCTGCAATTCAGCAACGAATTCCTCGACGCTGGGCGTCTCCAATACTCGCGTCTCCGCGGGGAGGTTTGCGGCGATAAGATGGAGTCCAGATGCAGGAACGTAGCTACTCAGACTAAAAAGACCGGGCTCGCGTGTAAGTCTGGAAGCTAGGTAGTCCAACAACTCTTCGTCGCCTGGTTTGTTGTATCTATTTTCGGTGCCAAACGGGCGGAAGACCGAGGTTAGGAGCACTTTCGGCATTGAACTATCCCGCCTTTCCGTTGCTGTGAAAGCTAGTGGTGGTGGTCCAGTTCGTCCGCCGGAACTAGCTCAAGCCAACTTCCCCTTTATCAGATCGATGACATCATTCAACTTCCTGATTTCCTGTGCTTCTTGTTCTTCGATATCGACGTCAAACTCTACCTCGACTTGCGAAATCAACTTCAAAGCTTTCAAGGAATCGACCCCGTATTCGCTCGCCAAATTTGCGTCGAGGTCCACCGTCTCAGACGGAATATTCATAATCCCCGCGAATCGTTCCTTCACGACCTCTTCCACATTTGCGATGCTCATCGGTTATTCCTTCCTATGCGGAAACGGCGATCGCGTCTTCTGCGACTACTTCGTCGAAGTGGGCCATGACTTCGGGTGCGGGATCTAAACCCAGGGCGTGAGCGCGGGCTAAATTTAAGCTTCCATATGTTTTGCTCGAGGTTAGAGACTGCAGACTCTCGGGTGGAATTCCATTGAGAATAGAGCACGCCATTCTTCCAGTCAGGACGCCAGCTTCGTGAAAACATCCAGAAATGGCAGCCACCGCGCCGATACGAGTCGCCTCGGTATTGTTGTTCCAGAATAACGGAATGTTGCGTACGAGAGCGAAGTCAGTCAGTGCCGACGGCGCGCCTGCGCAGTAGACGCTGTCGTTATACGGCATCAACAACCCATCGCCGGGATTGATGTACTCTAAGCCCCACAACAAGTCTTGGCGGTTGTGATAAACGAACTCGCGATACTCAAGACCGATAACGTAACAGAGTCCGGCCAAGCCCCGATAACCGACACGAAAGCCATTTCCGTCGAGCCAGGGAGACATGTTGTTCCCGGTCCGGTGGGCCCGGTGCTTCGCTTTCATATCCGTCTGGCAGAAGACGGTTTCTTCATAGAAGGGTACCCACACCCGCCTGACGTTAGGAAATAATTTCCGAATGAGTCGAAAGCGCTTGTAGTTTTGCGTGAAAGGAAGCGTCAATACGACGCCTACGACACCCGCCCTTCGACAGGCGGCTTCCCCCGCTCCCTCTGGATGGGCGCCATAATAAACAATCGGTATGTTTCCGCCGCAACGTATCGCGACGATAGCATTAGGAGTGCCGACGGCATGGATAAGGTCCACAGGCCGGCGAAGCGCTTCTCGGGTCTGGGCCTCCAGTTCAGGCAAGCTGTTAGAGTCGATGATGTCGATCTCCACATCATGAACTCGTCTGTAACCTCCCCGTTCCAGCCCTTCAAGGAACGCGCGGATTCGAACTTGTTCCTCCGCGCGCCGCGTGGTCAGCGTGTAAGAATTCAGAACTAAGATTCGCTTTACCATCACTGCCGGCTCTATGCTTCGCGACGAGGATACGTAAGTCTGCGGGACAACCTAACCAATTCAAGAAACGCCCGACCCACACATACGCTCACGAACTTATCGAATTAGGTTTAAGTCCAAAGCCTAATAGTCAGATTCAAGGAATTACGGGATTTTACATACTTCCAAAGTGAAGTCAAGGGAAGATTTTGGTTTGTTACAAAAATGGGGAACAGCGAGTGACATTTTGAGTCGCCTCGCAAGCGAACTACCCTTGGGGGATTGAGCAGAGAGAACCACAGCAGCGTAATCAGCCGCATTCCAGTTGCCCTAGCAGGTGCGAAGAGTGGCGTCCCATGTTGCAAATATACGCCTGGGGGCGAAAATGACATGGTGCTTCCAAGAGGCTGCCAAGCGATGTGGATTACACCGGACGCATGACAGCGGTGTCGAGCGGAGCGGGGTGTTGAGGAACGTGTCCCTGGTCAACCCAGGGTCTCCCTGTCTCAATTATTTTCGCGGCTGTGATCGGGCGAGCAACACGAGCAACTGAAAGTCGACGGAGATCGTCAATTTCTATCGCGTGTGCCAGCAGCACCACGAAGAATTGATACGGTATTTCCGCTTTGCTCTCGTGAGCCGCGCGTGGTTCGATCCACTAAGCGTATTGAGCCAGCTTGTTGTGACGGTTCCACTCGGCGTATTAGTGGAGAAACTAGTTATCGAGGAATCCATATCCGCGTCCACTGTCGAAAAAGCCTGCGGCCCAAAAGCGTCTGTGGTACCGTCGAAGTTGCTGCTCACCTCAATCGTGGACCAATCCCATCCGCCTGTGCCAGACAATTGATATGTTTGAGTGCTTAAGCCGGTTGGGTCTACCGCGCTGTTTGGATTCGTCGGATAGGCATATTGATTCCATCCGCACCTGCCGGATCAGGCGAGAGCCAGCGGCCTTGGTACAGTGCGAGTTCACGGTTCGGCGTATCAAATAGGATGCCGGAACCAAAATCTCCGGTGTTTCCGGCGAACAGGCCGTAGATGGGATTCGTCGAGCCGAAGGTGTTGTATTTAGCGACGCGCCATCCTGGGAAATTCTACTTCATCCCATTCAGTCCTTAGCTATTAGAAAAACCGCTGACCACAAAACAAGAAAAACGCGGGCCGCACTACGTCCAGAAGAATGATTCGGACCAGCTTCATAAATCATCTCGATTTCGACTCGCGGTTGATGGGCCGCTTCAGCCGCTTACTGTGCTGCCACGGCAATTTTCTCGATGCGAGGTCGAGTAATGGCAAGATAGTCGCTGGTACGGAGGGCCATGGAGCGATCCAGACGTGCAGCGTTGAAGAAGATCTCTTCATGCGTAAGAAGCCCCGGATCGACGATCAGTTCCATCTCCTCAGTAAAGGAAAATGGCAAAACCGTTCCTATCACACTGCCTGAAAGTCTCTCGGCAATATCAGGAGACGCAAAAGACACATAAGTGCCGCCCACCATCGATTTGATGGCGTTCAAATCCACTCGGGCATCGCCAGCTACAACCCCGAGGATATATTTGGTAATTTTCTTGCCGAGCTTAGCCATGATCACGATGCATTTTGCAGCCTGTTCCACCCGGTTGCCGCGCATCTGGCTTACCAGTTCAGTACGCCCTTCTGGAGGATGATCGATAAGACGATATTGTGCTTTGTTTTCGTCCAGAAGGGCTATCAAGCGTTCATACGTCTCCTGCGACAATCTTCATTATCTCCGGTCAAAAATGTAGAAACCTCAACTTGGATCGCCCTGTTTAGTCGCCTGTAGGTCTGACCGCAGCACCCTCCATCATCAAAATCACGGTCCGCTCCGGCGCGCAAGTTTTGTGGACAGTACCTTTAGGAACTGTGAATCCTTGATTAGGAAGAAGCTCTACTGTGCGGCCCTCCAGGTCGATCAGAAATCGTCCTTGAACCACATAGAAGAACTCATCCTCTTTATCGTGCTTATGCCAGTGAAACTCGCCATGCACGACTCCCAGACGAACTACGCAGTCATTTACCTGGCAAAGGGTCTGGTTAAACCAGGAGTCATTAACCGCATCCACCAAAGCCTTGATGTCGATCTTCTCCAGATGTCCAAATTTTCTATCCAAATTAATGGAGTAGTTCACCACAGCCTCCATAAAGCTCGGCGATATTCATCGCGTCCCTCATACCGCGAATACCATACGATAAACCGTGACGCTTGCCCCCTACAAGTCCTTCCTGATTGGCCCGAACGACAGGGGTAGCATCTCCGCTACCATAGCATCGCTCTGACCAAGCTGTAGCAATAGAGGCAGGAGCATACTCACGCAGCGGCCAACACTTTTTCCAGCACGGCGGTCCTTTCCGGCAAGTGGTCCGCCAACCATGAATGAATCTTATGGTCAGACTCTTCTAGCCATAACGTCTCCTTGAATCTCGTCAATGGCGCGCTTTCTTCGTAGAGCGCGATCACCTCCCTGGGGATAATCGCATCTTTTCCGCCAGCCACAATCAGAAGCTTGCCACGATAAGACCGTAACCCCTGAAACGCTGGCGAATTTATATACGCTCCCGGCCTTCGCGTGATAGATGTAAAGTTTTCATCGAACCTAAGGTGCATCGTCTCGGCGGAGTATGCAGCGGGACAGAACAGAATTAAACTCCGTGGCTGTATTACAGGCGCTAGAAGCGCGGCAATGTAACCGCCCATGCTGGTTCCAATCAAGACCGGTGAAACCCCAGGGTTAAGGAGTTCGGCCGCCGCCTCTGCCTCTTTCCGCCTCGTGGCCAGTGTGCCCTGCTCAATTCTCCCTGTGCTTTCACCATGGCCAGAGAAATCAAAGCACAGAGACGACATTCCCCGGCTCGCTAGGTAGTCAAGAATATAGCGGACCCGGCTCCGATTTGCCGCGGCACCGCTGCCGTGGAACGACAGCACTTCGGGTGAAATGGCAGACGAGGCAAGCACCTTGGTACCTGCTAGTCTCTCTTGCCCTGCGCACACAACGAACTCTTCAGTAATAATTGTGGTTCTCCCCCAGACGGCAGCACGACATTAACTATACTACGCCATACCTTAGTTACACTACTGTCAAACTTAGGACCCTGCACAGTGCGTCATCAATATGCATGCGCTACTACTTATCACTTATACAACCATGTGAATGCTGGTTTCATAATGATATACTTTCGTCATACCGTACCTAATAACCGCCTGTACTAACCCAACTTACTGGTCATTAGTGCTGGAGAGTAAACGTGAATGTAATAAATCGTGCTGTCGCACCAAATGACGACACCACTCACACAATCCATTTCGTCAGGGATGGAGCCATCCATAAAATGACTCTTGCTGAGTTGGATGGCGAGGCGATTTCCGTAGCGTTGCACCTCAGAGACATGGGCGTGGGACTGGGCGACCGAGTTGGCGTGGTTGGAAAAAACTGCATCGAGTGGGTGCTGGCGGACCGGGCCATTCTTAAACTAGGGGCTGTCACTTGCGGATTCGACGTTGGGCGCTTCTCGGCAAGTGCTGCAATTGAGCGCTATGGGCTGAAGCAAATGTTGGTTGAGGAGGTCACTGAAAATGATCCCCGGATCGTCAGCTTCGACGTTGTAAGGGAATGGGCCGCAAAGAAGCGCCCGAGCCCAGTTCCACTGCACCAAGGGTACAAGCCGGATGATATGTGCGCGATCAAGTTTACCTCAGGCAGCACTGGTCCGCCGAAAGGAATGGAGGCCATCGTTGCCGGTATTGACGATTCGCTCACATCAGTGCAGGAGATGTTTGAGCACGGCAGCGAGGACAACATTCTCGTCTTCTTGCGTCTTGCTCAACTTCAGCAGCGCTACTGGCTTTACTCTGCCATGGCCTTTGGCCATGACATAACAATAACGACACTCGATCAAGTTTTTCCCACAGCGCAGGCAGTCAGGCCCACGGTAATTATGGGCGTGCCCGGTTTTTTTGAAGACCTGAAGCACCAACTGGAAGCGGAAGCGGACTATTCCCCAGATGACTGCGCCTCGCGCCGTCAGGCGATCCAGAATAAACTCGGAGGACGAGTTCGCTATCTGTGGACCGGGTCCGCCGCAGCTACTGGCGCGACCCTGAGCTATTACTTTGATTGTGGCGTACCTCTTTACCAGGGCTATGGTTTGAACGAGACTTGCATCATCGCTAAGAACTGCCCCAAGGCGAACCGCGTGGGCAGCGTCGGAAAAGTATTGCCGAACAAAACTATTCGCTTTGATTCGCAGGGCATGTTGATTGTCGGCAGCCGACATCCCATCATTACGCATTACAACTGGTGCCAACCGGGAGATAATGAGAAGTTGTTTCTACCCACGGGTGAGATAAAGACATATGACTTGGGCTATCTGGATGAAGATGGTTACTTATTTATTCAGGGTCGAATGGACGACCTCATTGTGCTGAGCACTGGCCGCAATGTGCTACCCCGTCCCTTGGAAGAACGTATTAAACTTCATCCTGATATACACGAATGCATCCTTTACGGAAACGCGCGGCCATTCCTGATCGCGCTCATCTCTCCAGCATCTGAGACGCTAGATAGAGCGGAACTTCAAACCCACATTGATGGGATTAACGCAACCCTTTTTCCTGAGCAGCAAATTCGCGGACTCGTAATCTCCCCAACTCCATTTTCCATGGAAAATGGGCTGCTCACATCGCAATATAAGCCTATTCGAAAACAAATTTATGATTATCTGACAAATGAGATTGAAGAGGTCTACGCCGGCGCCGGCGTGCTATGGCGAGGCGCATACGGACAATAGAGAACTTTGACTTTACACAGGCCAGCCCTTGTGTCCGCCTTCACAATGAGCATTTGCATTCCGATTTCCGCCCCAAGCTATACAGACGGCACCGCCACCTTCGGTCTAAGCCCGGGGTTGCGTACCTTGCTTTCCGCGAGCAACACTTTCTTGACATCGCTCCACTCCCGCTTGAGAATGCTGTAGAATATAGCATCTCGCCTCCGGTTGCCCGGCATGAAGTTATAGCTGCGCAGCACACCCTCTTCCCTGGCACCAATGTTTTCTAAGGCCTTACGCGCCCGCATATTCAAGGCGTCCGTCTTAAATTCCACGCGCTCGCATTCGAGGCTTTCAAAAGCATGCTGCAACAGCAAGTACTTTGCCCAGCGGTTGATTCCCGTGCCTCGATACTTCCTGCCCAGCCATGACCATCCGATCTCAAGCCGCTTCTCTCTTTCCGCCAAATTACCGTATGACATGGACCCCGCGATACAGCCATCCGCCTTACTGATTACACAGAAAACAACCCGCCGCCCCACGTCGGTATCTTCAATCGCTTCGCGCAGGAATTGCTCAAACTCTTGATCTGTATTCACCTGAAAGACGAAATATTTCCAGATCTCAGGGTCCAGTGTTATCTCACGCAGTTCGCTCCGGTCCTCTTCTGTTACGCGCCGTAACAACACGTAGTCGTTTTCCAGCCGTGCGTCGCAAATGCTGTTCCATGACATTGCCGTTTTCCTCCCCATCCGTTGTTTCACATGATACTAACTCGCTTTCGACTTCCGACTATACGCGCGTGTTTGTTACCGCATACCTAATTATGCCTCGTTTTAGTTTCTACTATATACTCGACGTACATTACACCACACGCGTGAGCTATTGCGAATGCGCCACATTAATGTAGTACAACGTGGCGCCTTTACACAGACGTAGTTATTACTTATTGACAGCTCTGCCGTAACGCGGGAAGATATCTATACTTTCACTCCAGCGCTGTTCAACGCGGAAAGAGACGACATGAAAGCCGACGCTTTGGAGATTCCGGTTGCAACTCCCCGCCCTGAGCTGCACACGAATCTTCTCGCACTCCGCACAAGGGAACCGATCGACAAAATCGAAGACAGCTTCGCGAATGGCATTCTTGGCGACGCCATGCGGAAATCACCCCATATCGAACGGCGGCATAGGCTCACGGTGGCTGAGTTCAGCGAGCAGTATAGGAAGAAGCTCAAGCCCGTCGTGGTTGAGGGCCTGATGGATGATTGGCCTGCACTGAAAAAGTGGAGTTGGGATTACCTAGCACAGAAGTGCGGGAGTGCTTCTGTCGTGGTTGACAGTTACAACAGCAAGAAAGCGCGGCGAACGACTTTCGCCGAGTTTGTGGACATGTTGAAAGCAACTCGGAATAGCGGCAGGCCGCCCATTTACTTACAAGAATGGCTCTACATGGCCTCCTGTCCGCAACTTGCAGAAGATTTACCGGAACTCCCGATAGCTCAATATGACTTCCGGCGCAATCTTTTTGGCGAGAAGATCTCCACCAATCATCAGTTGTGGATAGGTCAAAAGGGCGGAACGACAAGGATTCATCAGGATTCTTACTGCATCGACGTCATGCATGCGCAAATTGTCGGCGAAAAACATTGGTGCGTGATGAGCCCGGGGGCCTTTTTGCAGGAGAACTCGGGCGAGTTCGATTTCCGCTCTCTCGTGGACGATACCGGGGTGCAAATCCTGCAATGTACCCTAAAGCCCGGAGACGTGCTCTACTTGCCCGCACAGTGGTGGCACCGGATCGAACTCCTCTCCGACTCCATCGGGCAGGGCCGAAAGTGTCTGGACGAGGTCAATCTTCAAAAATATATACACATGCGATTCGCCGAACTGCTAGTCCTCGCGCTCAACCACGATTACGTCAAGGAGGCATATCCTGAGTTGTACAAGGTGGTTATTCTGCGAAACCAGGCATGGGCAAAACTGATGAATGTTGATTTAACGAAATTACGGCCATAGCTTGGCGTCAGTTCCTTCACGACGTAGTGCTGGCCTCAGTTCCGGTTAACCTCGGTAATGGTTTTTATTATGTCCACCGCTTCCAATATTTGCATCGAGCAATCGCAGGCTTCTGCGGTTTATATGTTCCCTGTTTCCCTTGGACAGCACCGGCTGTGGCTCAACTATCAAAGAAGCCCTCAGAGCTCAGTCTACAATGTTGTTAGTGCAGTTCGGCTAGTGGGACCTCTGGACATCGATACCTTTAGCAGGACTGTTCACGAGATTGTACGACGTCATGAATCGTTGAGGACGCACTTTGTGGCGATCGACGGGGAGCCGCAGCAGGTTATCTCCCCCTGCGTGGCGGTTGAAGTGCCGCTGGTTGACTTGATCGCCGTGCCAGATACCGAGCGCGAAGAACACGCTCGCAGACTGGTCCAGGAAGAGATCGACGCTCCGTTCAACATCGAACGTCCTCCCTTGTGGCGCCTCAAACTGTTTCGTCTTCAAGAGCAGGAACACGTGCTTGTGGTAGCGATGCACCACATTATTTCGGACGGTTGGTCCATTGGAGTCATGCTCCGCGAAGTATCTGCCCTGTATAGTGCCTTTGTTGCTGGAAAGCCCTCGCCTCTGCCGGAACTTGCCATCCAGTATGCCGATTTCAGCGAATGGGAAAGGAATCTGCTACAGGGAAACGCATTGCAGCGACAACTTAGCTACTGGACAGCTCGGTTGTCAGGTACTCCGGCTCTCAACTTACCTTATGACCGGCCTAAAACATCGCCGCCACCCGGCAAAGGTGGTTCTTATGTTTTACGAGTAGAGCCGCACGTGGCGGAAGGACTGCGCAGACTCAGTCAGCAGCACAATGCAACTCTTTACATGACTTTGCTGGCTGCCTATCAAACATTACTTTATCGCTATACTGGACAGCAGGACATTGCAGTCGGCAGTAATATTGCCAGGCGTACGCGGGTGGAATTAGAAGGATTGATTGGATATTTCACCAGCAACGTGATCATCAGAACAAAGCTGTCGCACGACTGGGGGTTTTGCAAACTGCTGGGGCAGGTCCGCGAGGCAGCACTCGAAGCATATGCCAACCAGTATATCCCATTCGATCGCGTCGTTCAGGAATTGGCAGCGGAGCGCGATCCCAACCGGCCGCTTATCTTTCATGCGACGTTCACGTTACAGAATCTGCCGCGTGCAGAGTTTCGTCTGCCGACATTGGACGTAACGCCCTTTGAGACTCATATTGCTCCCGCAAAGCACGATATCTCAGTTTTTGTGACAGACGCCGAGGGGCCTATTTTTTTCGGGGTTCTTTACAACCGGGACCTGTTCGATCCGGAAACAATCACGGGAATATTTGAGCACTATGCATTTCTTCTTGAAAGCATTGTTGCCGATCCGGAGCAGCAGCTCGCCAAATTATCGCTCTGTAACAACTGGAAGGAAGGCAACTGGAGTTCCATACGATGCCTCGCACATGCCCACGAGCTTTCCGCCTGATCCGTCGCACTCATCAGAGGCCTGTGGCTCGCGCTAAACTCCGGCACACATTACGCCCCCTTGAGCATCTGGTCGGCGGGCCCTACATCGAGAGATACCCGGCCCGAATTCACATCTACCGCATGCTGGCTGCCGCCTCTCTACCGAAGACAGCGCGGCAGAAAGATAAAGATGAGGAACAAGCTGTCCCAGCAAAGCATGTCCTAGAAGCACTCCCGAAAAAGATCTCACTTACAGCCCGAGGCTGACGCAGCCGAACAAAGATGTATCCAAAGAGATGTGCCGCATCAAAGCCACACTCATCAGAATTGTAAAAAAAAACGAAATTCGAATCCGACACCTCGCCTCCGTCCGCTTTTCGCATTAAGCGTGGCTGAATAGACTTGATAATCTCTGACTTTCTACCTCTGGCCCAAGCTCTTCTCCCGACGGATGCTTTCAATGAGAACCGCGGTCTGGCTGATAGTAGGTTTGGCGAGAACCTCCGCAAGAGGCAGCTCGATTCCAAATTCGGCAGCGATTCTCGTGATAAGTTGTATGACGATCAGAGAGTGCGTGCTACCAAGTTCACGGAGGGTATCGTTGACGCCGATAACGTCAACGTGCTTTTTTAAAGTCTCTGACCAAATTACGGCTAGCGACTGTTCAAGCTGGTTACGGGGTGCGCAATAAGGCGTACACGCCGTCGGTGTACTAACTGCACTTATATCTTTGCTCATAACATTTCACACGCTCTTCGATACTTCGGTGGCACGTGCCATTAATGGCTCGGCTGGGACCTTCCCTGAACTCTCCGACTCACCGAAAAACCGGTGAATGACATCGAAGACCTCGCTGGACTGCTGATACAAACAGTAATGAGTGGCGCCGGGCAACTCCACGTATCGCCCGAAAGGAAGCGCCTGCGCGAACTGCCGGCAAAGCTCAGGAGAAGCAATTTTGTCGTATTCCGCCCCGATTATCAGTACCGGAATATCAATCTTCGAAGCCTTACCTGCAACATCATGGGAGTAGAAGTCGAGAACCTGGCGGGCGTAGTTGAGAGTCGTAATTTCGGATTCAAAGGGCTTGAGAACTTCGCTCTGCAAATCGCGGCTCATCAGTGAGAGCACCCGTGTTCCCAGTTCTTTATCGCTCATCTCACTCGCTGGCGCCACTATCTCCGAATCCACTGCGCTTTGCCGCAGTGCCCTCATAATGACCGGAGCCATGCCTGGGTTGCTGTCGAGTACCCGGAATAGCGGCTCCAGATTGTTTTCGTATTCTGTGCCGAGCATGGCCGAGGTGGTGGAACACCTAAACGCCCCAGTCAGAAACACCATGGAGGCCACTTTCCCCGGATGACGCAGGCAAAACTCAATGGCAATCTTCGGCCCGGTGCACCATGCCAACATATAACACTTTTCAATTCTCTCGTGACGGATGATGGCATCGAGATCATCCACCTGGTCCAGTAGAGCGAAAGGCCGTGCTGGAGATGTCGTACCTCGGCACTCCCAGACCAGCACTCTATACTTCTCCCTCATTTCATCTATCGCTCTTGACCAATACCGCAGACCTTGCCCCAAGGCGTTTATGATGACTATTGGACTACCCTCGCCAATCGCGTAATAGGCCAACTCGCTGCCATGCACTTCTATCGTCTTATGCTGCAATTCTCTTAACGATCTTTCAGACCGACCTAGCTTCCTTTCCCGATACTCAGACCGCCGCCGGCGCACTTTTCTTAATTCAGAGACTGCGATCTTTTCCTGCATGAAGCCAGTATCGACCAACACCACCTCACACCCCTGCTGAACCGGCTCGAATAAACGAGTGAAACTTTTATTAAGAATCCCATTCCTTTTCATGAATAGCTGGTCGACAGCATTCAATTCCTCCGGATCGTGAACACTCATCAGATTGAGGTCATACGCGGTACTTATACACTCACAAATTCGACCAACCGATATATTCGTGCGATTCGTGATCCGGTACACCTCACCTCTCGACCGTTGATCGAAGGCAATCTTGATCATTTGCTTGGCCACCTCGGATGCGTGCATCAGAGGCAAATAGGAATGTGCAGGAGCACAGCAGCGCAGCGATTGATACTCGAAATACTCGGGATAGCGCTCTTCGATTTCGGCCTTTATCCGGTCAAGCTCCGCCAGAAACAGCATGAAGGGGTGATTCCCTGCCTTTTCCGAGGATAGGGGCTCGCCAACGATCAGCGGAGTGTAAAACTTCCTGCAACCAATGTAGTGTCGTTCACATATGCGTCCAATGATGTTTGCATTTTCCTGCGCGTCCTTTGCCGATGAATCGCCTTCCGCCGCCTGCCGGATGCTATCCTGATATTCGTCTTCCGGATCCGACGGCGCAACGTAGTTTACGCACTCTATAAAAGAGCCTTTCAGAGCCGACAGCAGCGAGTCGAGAGGACCCCACTCGGCGCGACCGTCTTTTGCAAACCGGCCGCAGCTCATAATCCACAATTCGTTCGCGCCGCACTCTTCGATGATTCTGGCAATGTCCCGAACCTGGCCCGACTCGGCAAAAGTCACAAACAGGTTGTTACAAGCCGCATCGGGGTTAGCCGCTTTGTCACTCAGCTGCGCATGAAAGATGTCACTTATGTAGTTTTGAAGCTCAAGTCGCTGAGAGGAATCACCATCCGATAGCATCACACACACAGACGTTGCTCCTTGCGCTAGTGCCTGCGCAGCCAAGTAGCTGCTCAGAATCACGTCAGGTCCTGTAACAATGAGTCGTTGTTGCACTGCGTACACTCCACTAGGATGGTCGTGAATGAGGGCTGAGTCGTACCAAATACATATATCCTTCCAAAGCGTACGCGTGGTCAGGCGTGGAGTAGCGTCAGGGGATGCGTGATGCGGTAAGTATGTTGCTGTATGACATAGATACTAACTAGCACATGGCACTGGTTGATAACGATACTTAATGTCGTGTTACTTCGTCAATTACTTTCTGTAGGTGGCATAGAATAGGAATAATTTGAGATGGAAAAGCTAATGAGGAGCAAGTATAGTAAGCTGATCATAGATTATGGTATCGCTACAGTTAACAAACAGGCAATCAGCATACCGTACTTCCGTAGAAGTAACTTATTGTAGAGAAGTAACTTATGGTAGCCCTTTGAGCTAAGGGCGAGTAGGCGAGTGTATGAATTCGGTTGCACGAGAGAGAAGATGTCATAGTGCCACAACTATTACCGATTTGCTGCGCCTGCAGTCTGAAAGGCAGCCGGAGGCTCTCGCATACCGGTTTTTGCCCTCTGGCGACTCGGATGGGTCCGCGGAAGAGTGGAGCTACGGTCATGTGGAGCGACGCGCTCGTAGCGTCGCGGCTCACCTCCAGAGGCTTGGGGCGGCTTCTGGGGATCGCGCTCTGCTTCTCTATGCCGCGGGTCTGGAACTTATCGCCGCCTTCCTCGGTAGTCTTTATGCCGCTGTGATTGCGGTTCCCGCTTACCCCCCATCGCACTCTTTCCCGTTTGGAGGGAATCACAAAGGACGCGGAGTGCCGTTTCGTCCTGACAAACTCGACGGTTCTGCAGTTGCGCCATTCGTTAGCGGAGTACCAAGCCATATCCTCACCGGCACATGTGTCGCCTCGCACCGATCTGGAGCAACAGTTGGCAACCATCTGTATGCGCGCCCTAAACCTGGACAGGGTTGGCATTGAGGATGATTTTTTTCAAATTGGGGCCATTCGGCATTGCACGATTAACGTGATTCCTGTTTCCCAGAGGAAACTGTTATGACATCAGCTCCTGTTTCAAATCGGCCAGCACCGGCTCCCGCAGACTCGCAAGCTTTTACGTTCCCTGCCTCTTTCGCGCAACGGCGGCTCTGGTTCCTGGATCAACTTACGCCGGGCGACGTTTCTTACAACGTGCCTGGTGCGGTGGAGATCGAAGGGGAAATTGACACGGGAGCGCTGGAAAGAAGTCTGCAGGAGATTGTTCGCCGCCATGAATCCCTGCGCACACTTTTTCAGGCGCATCAAGGGGAGGCGCAGCAGGTGATCCACGCCGAGGTGGACTTGGCGCTCGAGATTTTGGATCTGTGCTCCCTGCCCGACGTGGAGCGCTTGCCGCAAGCGGAGCGACTCACACGCGCGAAGTCCATCTCCCCATTCGACCTCCAGCACGGCCCGCTGTTCCGAGCCACCCTCCTGCGTTTGGGCGAGCACACGCATCGCCTTGTCATCGTTATGCACCACATCATCTCCGACGGCTGGTCCATCGGAATTCTGGTGCGCGAATTAGCGGAGTTCTACGACGCCGACGTAAAGGGCCGGCCTGCGCATTTGCCGGAGTTACCGATTCAATATGTGGACTATACGGCCTGGCAGCATGAGCAGTTGAGCGGGGAACACCTCAAGGCCAACCTTGAATACTGGAAAGGGCAGTTGGAAGGGGTTCCTGGACTGCAGTTGGTAACCGACCATCCTCGCGGCGAAGCGCCAAACACCAAGGGTGCGCAAGAGAGAGTCGAGATCGGCCCAGGCCTGACGCAGGCTCTGCGGCTCTTCGCCCAGGAACATGGCGTCACCTTATATATGGCGCTGCTGGCTGCTCTGCAGACGCTGCTGTTCCGGTACAGCGGGCAAAGGGAGATTCTTGTGGGATCTCCGATCGCCGGACGCACGCTGCCCGAAGTGGAAGAGCTGATCGGATTTTTCGTCAACACGCTGGTGCTAAAAGCAAAGTTCGACGAAGAAATTACGTTCCGGCAACTTCTCCGCCAGGTCAAAGAAACTACGCTGGAAGCTTACGCCCACCAAGATCTGCCCTTCGAAAAAATGGTGGAAGAGTTGTCACTCGAACGTAACCTGGGCCGAACCCCATTTTTCCAAACTATGTTTGGTTTCCAGAACACGCCGATGCCGGAATTGCAGTTAGGGTCGGCGAAACTTCGCCCTATGGAACTGGAAAGTGAAACAGCCAAGTTCGAGCTGACCCTGTCGCTGGGTGAGTCCGGCAACCGCATCAAGGGAACCCTCGAATACAGCACGGATTTGTTTAATCGCGAGACCATCACGCGATTTTTTCGACACTACACCTTTCTGCTCGAATCGCTGTTGCATGATCCAGACCTCCCGGTTTCGCAGGCGGCACTGGTAGATGAGGAGGAGCGCTCTCGTCTGGAGCAGGGATGGAGTTCCAAGATACTGCAAGGCACGCTTATTCCGCACAAAACGTGGACCGCCTTGATCGCGGAGCATGCCGGCGGAGAAAACAAACCTGCAGTCATAACAGCGGAGAGACAAATCAGTTACCAGGAATTCGATCGACGCGCCAACGAAATAGCAGTGCGATTGCAGGCCGCCGGAATTCCACGTGGCGCGCACGTCGCGGTCTGCGCGAGTCAGGTCGGTGAGATGGTCGTTGCGATCTTGGGCATACTCAAGGCCGGAGCGGTTGCCGTCCCCATTGATCCTGAAGATCCGGCTTTACGTCTGCAGTTTGTCCTGAAAGACGCCGACGCCACCTCTGTTGTGACGGCGGAAGAGTTTGCGGCGCAATTGAAGCCAATGATGTCGCAGTGCCTTGTCCTTTCCAGCGCACAGCCGCCTTCAGGCGAGACGCAGATTGAACCAAGAAATAGCATGCCAGAAGACCCGGCGCTTCTGATCTATCAGTCGGGGGAATCCGGCCAACCGGAAGCGACTGTAATTCCGCATCGTGGATTGTTGCCCCGAACTTTTGCGTCCGACACGAAGATTCTACCGTCGGACATCGTAGGTGTTTGGCCGAGCCTCGCCCTCGAAGAAAATGGAATTCTGGAATTACTTCGCTGCCTCAGCGCAGGGGCCGCTATCGTGCAGTTCGATGGCGGAGGAACTCCGAGAAAATGGACAGCCGCAATTCGTGAGCAGAAAGTTACTGTCCTCTATGCCAGAAGTTCTGAAGCAGCACGGCTGGCACGGAAATTCTCCACCACGCTGAAAGGCCTGAGGCTTATTGTTTGCACAGAAAAAGGCGCAGACCTGGCGCACCTCACAGAAAACCTGAAGGCAGAGATTGCGGAGAAGCTGTTCTGCGTCTATGGAAGGAGTGAGACCTGCGGCTGGTGCGCCCTGTATCCACTTACGCAGCACACTAAGGGAATCACGGAGTTTCTCGCTGTGGGTACAAAAATAGCGTTGCTGGATACGGAAATGAACCCGCTGCCGGAAGGCATCGTAGGCGAAGTCTTCGTTGGCGGGGAGCATTTATCCCTTGGCTACTACAACCTTCCCCAACACACGAAAGCAGCGTTCCCGCGCGATGAGTATTCGAGTGAGCCCGGCGCCACCATTTACCGGAGCGGCGATACGGGATATCGCAGGAGTGACGGTACCCTGCAGATGGGTGAACGCAACGATGGCAGAGCATGGATCGCCGGAGTACGCGTCGAGGCCGCAGAAATAGAAGCCGCGCTGAAAGACCTTAACCAAGTGCAGGACTCGGCAGTACTGGTGGAACCCCACGGCGTTTCGGTGTTCCTGGTTTCGGGCGACAACCCAGTGCCGGAACTGGAAAAAGTTCAAACTTTCCTGGCGCAAAAACTTCCTAAGTTCATGCTGCCCGATACAATTCATTCCATCGAGTTCATTCCTCGGCTATCCAACGGAGATGTGGACCGCCCGAAGCTCAAGTCGCTGGCCCTGCAACTTGAAAAGGCTCGCCGGGCAGCGGTAGCATATGCTCCGCCGGAAAGTGAATTGGAGTGGAAACTGGCGGCCATCCTCCAGAAGACACTGGGACGTGAGCGGGTGGGGAGACACGATGACTTCTTCCGTATGGGCGGACACTCGCTTCTGGCTACACAAGTGGTCGCTCAAATCAGCCATGAATTCAAAGTGGAGGTACCCTTGCGCAAGGTCTTCGAGACACCCACGGTCGCCCAGCTAGCGGCAGCGATTGCACAGTTTTCCGGCACAGACAGGCAGGCTGAGGCGATTCCGCAAATTCACAGAGTCGCGCGTGTTCCCGTTCAGCAGAGCGCACCCAAGTGAGATACGCGAGAGAATATGGAAACCTTACTTCGGGATGTCCGGCACGGTTTGCGAATGCTCTTTCGCGCCCCAATGCTCATGGTCACGATCGTACTCACTCTCGCCCTCGGCATCGGCGCCAATACCTCCATTTTCAGCCTGGTCAATGCCGTGATGCTGAACTCCCTGCCGGTCAAGAATCCGCAGGAACTCGTGGTGGTGGGAGACCCGGCATTGGCGCATCGGCGGGCCGATGGTTCGCCCCCCGCATCGATCTGTACTCCTATCCGCTCTATCGAGATTTCCGCGACTCCAACAACGTTTTCTCCGGCATGGTTGTCACAGGCGAAATCAACCGTGTGAGAGTTGCGCGTCCGGGCCAGGAAAGCCAGGCGACCCTAGTCACCGATCAGGCGTTGGCTGCGCTCATCAGCAGCAACTATTTTTCGGTTCTCGGAGTCTGTCAGCAGGAAATGCAAATGGAGATTTTGAATTTCTTTCTACGGAACTCCCGCAAGGCAGTGATCGCGAGCCTGTTGCCTGGCATTGGCAGCGCTACCAGTTTCCGATGCTGAAATCGCAGGACATTTTCCGAAAGGCGCGCAAGGATGGCGATACACTACAGAAGCACTTCCAGGCGCTGCTCCACAGCGCGAAAGAATTGAAATTGCACAAGGAACTCCGCGACATGTTTTTTTCCAGCCAGCTTGATCGCACAGCTTCTTCGTTCCGCACCTATAACAAGTCAGCGATGAAAATCTACACGGCCTCGGCAACATGGGGGCAGACGCTGGTTTTCATTGTGGTTGATCTGATATTGCTGGCGCTTCCCGTCTCTCACAACCTGAGTCGCGAGACCCTTACCGGCTGCACCCTCGCTCTCCTGTACCTGATGACACCCTTACAGGTCATCATGAACATGGCGCCTCACCTGGCCAGAGCCAATGTGGCCGTACGGAACGAATGGGCAGCCGACCAGGATTCCTACTTCAAAGACATTTTCTATTTGCAGCTTTTGCCGGAGTTGAAGGCGAGAGGAAAAACCGTGTTCGTCATCAGCCACGACGACCGCTATTACCACGTCGCCGACCGCATTATCAAATTCGATTAAGGCCAGATCGTGAGCGATTTCAAAGTAGAGGAAAGAGTGCGTAGCCCGTTCGCTTTTCATGCGGAAGGCGAGTCCATGATGACATCTGAATGAGGCCTGGAGATCAAGATTATTTCATAGCCCGTTTCGAACAGGAGCAAGATATGTTGAATCGAGAACCGCTCTATCTAAGAAAGAATATTCAAGTCGAACCCTTGGTAGACCATTGGTATGCATGGCCCTACTTAATCCCGCCTGCCACGTATGCGCGCAATATGTGCGGACGCCACTTTAAGATCATGGACTCTTACATAGCAGCCCCTCAGGTGCACGCGGAAGCGGTCAAGAATCCCCGAATGTTAGGTGGACCATTCATCGACTATGAGAACAAGGTGGATGAAATCAAGGCTCTGCGGGACCAGACCAAACAGGATCGCAAGGATTTGGTTGAATTCTCTTCAGCGATCGACCAGCTCGATTCCATGCTTCGCGGTAAAGCCAAAGGACTGTGGATGCATCCTTTATATGAAGAGATTCCCGCAGGCCTGCGCGGTTACATCGAGTTGGTCTATGACCTGAACAATAACCCCTCGTTTCGCTTGCTCGAGCCACTGCTTTATAAGAGCGAGTACTATCATCGCGAAGCTCAGAGCTTGATGTTATCGCCCATCCAAAATGACGATCGGCCGTTCGTGTTGAGCACACCGCGCCTGGAGTCACCCAATAGCTTCCACTTTAAGATCCCATTTGCCGATCCCGCCATCGACGAACTTTTTCGCCTGAAGTTCTCGCCGAAACCCATGAGCAGGATACGCGACATGGTGGACGTGCCCGCAAGTTCGGAAGCGCTGTTTAACTCATTTTTCACGCCGGAGCCCCCACGCCCCTATAAGCCTTACACTGGAAAAGGAATCCGCTGGCGCTATTTCGGCCATGCTTGCATTCTGGTCGAAACCGGTGGCGTGAGCATGCTTTTCGATCCTGTGCTGAGCTATACCTACGAAAGCAAGATTTCCCGCTACACCTACCTGGATTTGCCCCAGACAATCGATTACGTTTTGATCACGCATAACCATCAGGACCACGTCCTCTTTGAAACCCTCCTGCAGCTTCGCCACAAGATACGGCATGTCGTAGTGCCGCGCGGCGGCGGCGGCCCCCTCCAGGACCCATCCCTGAAGCTGCTCCTTCAGAATTGCGGTTTCCCATCCGTCATTGAATTGCAGGAATTGGAAACGTTGCCATCCGATGGGATGCGGATAACCGGAGTACCTTTTATGGGAGAGCACTGCGATCTGGACATTCGCACCAAGCTGGCCTATTTGGTTCGGACCTCCAGGAACTCGCTTCTGTTTGCCGCTGATTCCTGCAACATTGAGCCGGTCGTCTACAAACACATCCACGATGATGTAGGAGATCTCGATGCATTGTTTCTCGGCATGGAGTGCGATGGCGCCCCTTTGTCCTGGCTCTACGGGCCTTTGCTAAGCCGGCCGCTGGAGCGCGATATGGACCAGTCCCGGCGGCTTTATGGTTCCAATTTTGATCAGGCGCTGGACATGGTTAAGCGGTTCCGCTGTCGCGAAGTGTACGTGTACGCCATGGGGCAGGAGCCCTGGCTCAACTATGTAATGAGCCTGAAATATACGGCAGAGAGTCGTCCCATAATTGAGTCCAACAAGCTGCTCGACTATTGCAAAGCCCACGGGATTGTCGCAGAACGTCTCTTCGGCGAGAAGGAGATCCTGATTGAATCGATCGCAGCCTCTTCCGTCGCGTGAAAAAATCCGGTGCCCGTGAGATCGCGGGCACTCGGGTTTTGCAACGTGGCGCACACGAGATCCGCCAGTCGAACTATGTCCTGGCAATTGGAAAGAAATTGGTACCCACTCCCGGTGCTCATGAGTGTTTACCCCTTCACTCCCTTCAACATTTCCCAACTTCTATCGCAAAACCGTTGTGAGCGGCTTCGCGCTGGGATAGAACCGTGGCCCGAATGGAATGCGTGTGCAATACTGCGCCCGCATCCTCGCGTTCACAATCGCAAGATGGAGTAGGTACTCAAATAAAGGGCGAGAACGGCCAGTGAGAACATCTCCGGCCTCATTAATTTCAAAAATGTCGGAGGCCGCCAGCGTACCTTTATCCACCGAAGTCAGCGTAATAGCCAAGCGAACAGGGTTGGTGCTGAGCACAGCGCTGAAGTTGCCTGCGATGCCAAATACCCAGCTCCGCGCATAGAAATCTTTTGCCGATTTCCGCCAGACAAGCTGAAAGTTCTGCGAACCTGCGTCTAGGCTTTTGTCGCACTGTTACGCTTCCGGCGTTGCCGCGGTGCGGTATGGGAGATGCCATCTTCCCCACTTTACTTCGATTTCAACTCTTCGATACGTTTTGCAATTTGTGCCACGGTCGGACCGGCAAGAAAGTCCGCAATGGACAAACTGGTCTGCAAATGCACGCAAAGCGGTACCAGAACCTCTGTCAGTAAAAATGAGTTTCCCCCAATATTAAAGAAGTTGTCATAAATCCCCACACGGTCACGCTTCAGCGTCTGCGCGAGAATGGAGGCGACTTCTTTTTCGGTCGCATTGCGCGGTTCTTCTGCCCCTATTTTAACTCCGGCGCTTCCAGTCTCCATCTCCAGCAGCGCGGAGCGGTCGATTTTCCCGTTGGGGTTTAGCGGCATCTCTTCTACGCGCAGAAATTCGCTGGGCACCATGTATTCGGGAAGTTTGTCCTTCAAAAAGGGCCTGACTTCGTCTTCCAGACTTTCCCGGGTCGTGCCCTTGTCCTTCGGGGCCAAATAGGCGATTAGTCGTTGGTCGCTAGGACCGTATCCCTTGCGTAAAACTACAGCCTCTCTTATCAGCGCGTGCTGCCGCAGCGCGGCTTCAATGTCGCCAAGGTCGATTCTGTATCCACGCAGCTTTACCTGATGATCCACCCGGCCAATAAATTCAAGATTCCAGTCAGGTAGAAATCTTGCCAAATCCCCGGTGCGATACAATAGCGATCGCGGTTCGCTGCTGAAAGGATTTTGAACGAACTTTTCCGCGGTCAGAGCGGGATCGTTGATATACCCCTTGCCAACGCCGTTTCCCGCAATGCATATCTCCCCGGCTTCGCCGAAAGGTACAAGATTCAGGCCGCCGTCGAGCAGATAAATCTGCGTGTTGAAAATAGGTTTACCAATTGGTACCGATGACGACACATAGCGGGCGTAGTCCTTGAGCCGGTAAAAGGAAGACACGTCACTGCACTCGGCCGCCCCATATACGTTGGCTATTTCCGCTCGGCATTCCGGAGATTCCACCCACTCACGAAGGCGCGTTGCCGAAATTGCTTCACCCCCCAAAAACAAAACACGCATGGAACGCAGCTTCTGGAATGGAGATAGAAGCGGGTTTTCAATCACCGGATAGAGCGTGCTAGGAGCGCAATTCATCAGCGTGATCTGCTTCTTGTCAATGGTTGCAAGTATTAGCCCCGGATCGTAAATGCTAGAAGCGAGTAAATGTAATTCCGCTCCGCGAATCAACGGCATCGCAATGCTTCTCTGCGTAATATCGAAGCTGAAGGAACTTACGAGCAGCGATCTGTCCTGAGCAGTGACATTGAACTCGGTAACGAACCAATGCATCAGGTTAGTCCAGCCGTGATGGAATACACCAGCAGCTTTCGCTTTGCCCGTAGATCCGGAGGTAAAAATCACGTATGCCAAACTGTCGGGAGTTATTTTATTGGCAGGACGAGCTATGCTCTCGGAATCAAGCAATTGTCTCTGGCTGTCCAGGCACACTATGGACGCCTTGTTTCCCGGCAATTTCTCAGCCAGCTTCTGGTGAGTAAGCAGCATTTTCATGTCAACTTCGCTCACCATCGAGCTCAGTCTTTTCGCAGGGTATGCCGGATCGAGCGGAACGTAAGCCCCTCCTGCTTTTAGCGTCCCCAGAAGAGCCACAATCATATCGATCGACCGCTCCATGCAAATACCTACCAGCTCATTCGGACCTACCCCCAGCTTTTGCAGGTACCAGCCAAGCTGATTGGCCCTTTCGTCTAACTCCCTGTAACTGAACCTCTGATCTCCCCAGATCAGGGCGGTGGCGTTGGGAGTTTCTTGGGCCCTTTCCTCAAACAGTTGATGAACACACCTATCCTTGGGATAGTCCGACTCTGTGGCATTCCATTCAGCCAAGTTTTGTTCTATTTGCTCCTGAGAACTAGCAGCGGCCGTCGCCATACTCTTCTTCTCTCCTGTTCCGTAGATCCGGGGCTAGGCCCGTCTGAAACGCCAAAGTGGACGCTCCAGACGGGGTTATCCTGTAGTGCTTTTCTGCGGTGCCGCACTCATCGCGACCGCATTTCCACCAGCTGTTGTTGGGGCGAGTCGCCACAATTTGGAACGAGTTCGTTGGGTTTACACACTCCCCTGGCGTGGGAATGGCCTTCAGAAACTCGATATTGTACTTAGAGAACAGGGTGCGGACATCCTGTTCATCCGTCAGCATGTGCCGCGTGTGGAACTCAGCAAATTGCTCAAACCGGTCGACCAGATCCTCAATCGGCGTCCCTGTTCTAGTCAGGTAGGAGTCGTCTGTTTCTAGTAGCTGGCGGCTGCGCTCTGCATAGCCCCGGCGCAATTCGGGAGTCGTTGTGGAACTGATCATCGCAGTTGTAACTACCGTGCCACCGGGCGCCAGCAGTTTCAACCACCGCTCCGTAGTCATCGGCTTATACTCCTGCTTTAACACCGTAAGAAACTCGTCCGTCACGATAAGGTCGAAGGTTCCAAACGGCATCGAATCGCTAGTGAGAATGTTATCGCAGAAGCACTCGATCTCCAGACCAAACCGCCCTACATACCATTCGCAAGCCGCGAGGGATGTGAGGCAAATGTCGTAAACGGTGATCCGCGGATTCGCATTCGCCGTTCGAATGGCGTCATGCAGCGTCGCTAGCATTCCATAATCCGCGCACGCCGAAATCAGCACCTTGGCCGTGAGCTTCCGGCGCAACACTGCGCTGAGTGCGTGATTATAAAACTCATACCACGACGGCACAGCCACCCTGTTCAGAAGGCGAGGAAACTGCCAGGTCCCGTGGTACCAGTCGCACGACTTTACTCCGGCGTCCGTACCCTTTATCGTTTTGGCCCATTCCTCCATTCCCCCGACCTCTTTGTGCTTACACTTTGTTTGTGACCAGTTCCACATCAGCGGTGCTGATTCGATTAATAAGCTCCTCGTTTTGTCGTCGAGCGTATACAAGTCGGCTGGTTGCGTCAGTTGCATTGCGGCGGTTTGCATTGTTCACATTCTCTTTTTGCGACTAAATAAGAGGTGACTACATGCGTGCGTGCTATACGCGCTCCCAAATACGGTGTGAATATGGTCTGCGTTAATACCCCATGTATTCAACACCATCAGCGCATGTATAGGCTAACTGGAGGTATATCACTTACTAGGTGTTACCACAGATTGAGAAACATGTTACTACTGCTATATATACTGTGGCAAGGTCAATTTCTCACCAGTGTACTGGCGTTACACTTTACTCTATAGCCGTTGTTGCCAGCACAACTTACCACTGGCTGCATACGTGCTATACACCACTTACTGCTACGATCATGAGCAGCGGACCGTGGGAGCATTACGTCGTACGCCTGACGCCTAAACTGAGTGTCGCCGTAAAGACACCATTACGTGGAAGTCTGTTACTCTTACGCGGGATGCCAAAACACGAGGCATGGCCAATTGTTAGGTGAGCGCCTAAGAGCATGGTAAACAGCACACAGTGTTTGTTGTCAGGGCTTGCTTATTCCCTAGGCACATGCTGTTCAATCGACAGCCTCCAGGAAAGTGAAGGGATATCGTCCGAAATTGTCGGCGATCTCAAAGCGCGGGGCCTGCGCGAGTTTTACACGGATTCCCGCAGCGTTCCAGAGATGTGCTTGAGTACAGCGGAACAGACGCTGGAACTGACCCTGCTGAAGCCCCAGGACATCGATGTGATCTTGCTCAGCACTTCAAACGCTGACTGGGTCAATACCCTCGATGCTGAAACCGAGTTGTTCTCCGTCTTTCGTAAGGCCGGATATATTCGGACGCGCCTGATTGGATTGTCTTTGCAGGCGTGCAGCGCTTTTGGTGAGGCTACGAGGATCGCGGCAAATTTTGTTTCAGGTCATGACCCTGCGAAGAATGTATTGATGATTTTCTTTGGCCGCAGGGAGACGCCGAGCAGACTCGGTCCCGCGGCCAGCACTGTCTATAGCGACGGCGCGGCCTCTTGTATCGCGTCGTCAAGCAAGGGCTGTTTTGAGGTTTGTGCGAGCGAAAGTCTGTTCAATATTCATTTGGGCGCAATGGGACGTTTGGGGAATTTCGATCAATTCCTGGGTGGTGTCCAGGATTTGGCTGAGATCAGCCGGAGAATTTACGAGAAAGCGGCAATTCAGCCGCAGGATATCAGCACCTTGTTTTGCACCAATGGTAGCCAGGTGCATCTGCGCGTAATGGCGAACGCTGCGCAAATCCCTTCCGACCGCGTTTACGGCGAGGATGTTGCTAAATTCGCACATGTATATTCATGCGATAACCTCATTAGCCTGAAGAACTATTCCGCCAGCCACCAGTTCACATTGGGTGCTTATTACCTTTTGCTTGGGTGGTCACCTCACATCGTGAGCGCAGCCATTCTTCGATATGTAGGAAACATAGAGCCGGCACATGTCTGACAGGTAGCGGCATAACTCATGGATTTTGCCCGCGAGTCGGTTATGGACCCTGACTTGATAATTGACGGAACAATAAAGGATTTCCTGAGCTTTCTGTCGACGCATGGAGGGCCCCCACTGTATCAGGTACCGCTTCCTGTTGCCCGCAATATGGCGTTGATTGGACAATTGCGCTTTCCCGTTACTAAGATTGACGCGCACTTGGAAGACAAAGAAATCCAAACCAGCCACTGTCCTATCAAGGTTCGGATTATCCGCCCTCTAGGAAGCAATGGACAACTACCCTGCGTCATGTATTTTCATGGCGGCGGATGGATCGTGAACGATGCTGAAACCCATGACCGCACGATCCGTGAGATTGCTGTTGGCGCCCAGGCAGCGGTCGTTTTTGTGGAATACTCACGCTCGCCTGAAGCACGCTATCCGACGGCGATTGAAGAAGCCTATGCAGCCACATGCTGGGTTGCCGAAAATGGCGCCAGCATAGGGGTAGACACGGACAGGATCGCAGTTGCTGGAGACAGCGCCGGTGGAAATATGGCGACCGTGGTTACGCTTTTTGCGAAGCAGCGCGGCGGACCAAAAATTCTCGCCCAAGTGCTCTTTTATCCAACAACGGATTGCGATTTCCACACCTTGTCCTACCAGCAGTTCGGGCGGGGTTACTTTCTCACACTCGAAGACATGCAATGGTTCTGGAGTGAATACGCTCCCGACCCGCGTACGCGGCTCGAACCGACGGCCTCGCCATTGAGGGCCTCGTTGGAGCAACTTCGCGGGCTTCCTCGGGCATTAATAATCACCGGCGAGTGTGACGTAGTTCGCGACGAGGGCGAAGCCTACGCGCGACGGCTGGCCTACGCAGGAGTCGAGGTAACGGCCACACGTTATCTTGGGATGATTCACGGATTCACATTCCTTAACGCCTTCGCCGATTTGCCAGCCGCAAAAAGCGCAATTGCGCAGGCCGCAGGCATGTTGCGAAACACATTTGCGTCGCGCCCGGACGACTTGGACACAGAACTTGCTGCTGCGAGGGCCGGTGGATCGAAGATGTACTAACAATTTAAGTAATGACCTTTCCACATTACTGCTTAAAACACCGTAAACGACTTTGTGATAGCGTACGAGTTCACTTCTGTATTTTATTGGCGCTGGTGGCTTATAAGCCACCAGCGTTGGGAGTCTCACTTGCGCGCTGCTCTTTTGGTTGACGAAGCTGTATTTGACCCCGAGGATCCTGACTTTAAAAAAGAGCCCAAGAAGCCGTGGGAAGCAGAATTCTCTGTTAGTCACGCACTCCGCACTCTGGGACACACTGTCACCGGGGTTCCCGCCACTGTGGATATATCCAGGACCATTCATGACATTACAACGGCAAAGCCTGACTTTGTCTTCAATCTGGTGGAAGAACTTGGAGGTAGCAGAGATTACGATAGCTTACTTGTCCGGATTCTGGAGTTAATGAATACCCCCTACACTGGCGCATCCGCAGATGCCTTAACGCTTTCGAGAAACAAGCATCTTGCCAAGCTCGTCGTGGCCAACGCCGGCGTGCCGGTTCCTAAAGATGTTGTCATCGGCCGCAATATGAAATATTCGCTCGCCGGGATCAGCTTTCCTCTGATCGTCAAGCCGGCTTGCAGTGATGGCTCGGAAGGGATCAATGCAAGCTCATACGTCGCGAGCCCAGACGCTCTTCGGCGGCGCATTCGTCAACTGCTGCGGCAATCACAAACAATCCTGTGCGAAGAGTATGTTCCGGGGCGTGAAATCATTGTGACCGTTTCCGGCATCACGCACGTGACCATTGATTCCATCTGTGAACTCGTATTTCCGCAGAACTCACGAATCACATTTGCTACCGAGATGGCAAAGTTCGACCGACAGTATCGAACTCGGACAGGGATATTTTATAGAACACCCACACGGCTCCCGAAATGGCTATCAGACAAGGTATCTGCTCTTACAAAGAAGGCATATCAGGCCCTTCGAATCGAGTCTTACGCCAAGATTGAGTTTCGAGTGGATGGTAATAGAATAGTTTTTTTGGAAGCCAACCCGAACTCGCAGTTATCCAGGTTTGCACATTCTACGGACTTCACCTCAATCGGTTATGAACACTTCATCAAGAAAATTATCCAGATGGCGCTCGATCGTCGTCACCGGTAATAGTCGACTACCCGAAAAGGGCGGTTGCCTGAAGGGTCGGTTCGTCTCAAGCGTCACTGGCTCAGATTAGATTCGATCAGGATTCACGCTTGGTGCTCGCAATGGTTTCCTCCCACAAACCTCAACTCGATGGCACGTTGATGGTGTCGTGGATCAAAAACAAAATCGAGATTTTGCGGGATCAATGGGGCGTTCCCCACATTTACGCCGAATCGGTTGACGATCTGTTTTTTGGCCAAGGATTCGTAGCCGCTCAGGACCGGCTCTACCAGATGGAAATGTGGCGACGGTCCGCGAAGGGCCAACTTTCCGAGATTCTGGGCATCGAATACCTTGAACAGGATCGTATGGCGAGATTGATGCGCTATCGCGGGGACATGAACACCGAGTGGAGCAGCTATGGAGAAAGCACTTATCTTATTTGCGAGTCATTTACCCGCGGGATCAACACGTACATAGAATCATGTGGAGATCATCTGCCTCTGGAGTTTAAGATTCTCAATTTTCATCCTCGACCATGGAAAGCGGAGGACTGTTTACTGCGGCAGTTTTCACCTCGTGTCACCTATAACACCAGTTACGAAATTGCACGCGCGGAGATGATTACCAAAGTAGGACTTGAAACGACGCTGAAGTTTTTTCCTACAGAACCGTACCGGGCTCCTTTTCTAGATCCACAGGTTGATTTGTCGGGAATTTCTGCCGATGCTCTCGCCCGCCTCATTGCTTTCCCGATTCATCCTTCGGCCGGGCCGGATGGCAGCAACTGCTGGGCCGTAGGCGGCGCCCGCACTGCAACCGACAAGCCCTTGCTGGCAAGTGATCCGCACCGCTCAATGCTCGTGCCCTCTCTCCGATATGTCTGCCATCTGGTAGCCCCCGGATGGAACATCATCGGCGCCGGAGAACCTCATCTTCCGGGCGTCGTCTTAGGGCACAACGAACGAATTGCGTTTGGACTAGCCATCGCTCCCTTTGACCAGGCAGACCTCTATGTCGAAACACTGGCCTCTGACTACAGTGAGGAATACCTTCACCATCAAAGCTGGCGCAAGATGGTCATTGAACGAGCTCTCGTTCAAGTGAAAGGAAGGGCAGAACCGGTCGAAGTTACCCTCAAATTCAGCCGTCATGGTCCGATCGTTTGCGAAAGTCTGGACCGGAGTCGCGCCATTGCAATCCGCTGGACCGGCGCTGAGCCCGGGACCGCGGCCTATCTTGGTTGCCTGGAAGTTGATCGGGCACAGAACTGGGAAAGTTTCCGCCATGCGCTGCGCTACTGGCGGATGCCGGCCGAAACGATGCTTTACGCCGACGTAAACAACAACATCGGCTGGACTGCGGCGGGTATGCTCCCTTCGCGTCCAGAATCGGACGGACTGCTGCCCGTCTCAGGATCTAGCGACCGCTTTGAATGGCGCGGGTTTGTTTCGGCCGATGATCTTCCTCATCAATGCAACCCGGCCAATCATTTTGTAGCAGCGGCGAACAATAACTTTCCTTCCCTGGGGTTTCCACATCTCCTCTCCTACGACTGGAAACCACCCTATCGTTTCCACCGCATCAGCCACGTTCTGGAACAGTTGCAAAATGCTACCGTTGAAGACTTCAGGCGCTTACAACATGACGAGTACTCAATTCCCGCGCGCAAACTAATCGATTTGTTCATAACCACTCCTTCTGCCTCGCACCCAGTTGTCGAGCAAGCTCGTCAGTTTTTGTGTAAGTGGAACTGCGTTCTGGACGCGGGCTCAAATGCAGCTCTGCTTTTTAAGATATGGTTGACGCACGTTCGCTCGACTTTCCTGGACATGCAGTTGGACAAGAAGGCGGGAGTTCTGGTGGGACAGTATCTGGAATTGCCAGTTCTACTCCATTTTCTTGATTCTTTGCCGCCCCAGGCGTTGAGCGATTTGCTCCACTGTGGGCTGGAGGCCGCACTAACCGAAACTACATCGCGTTTTGGAACGGAGAAATGCCAATGGCGCTGGGGAGCTTTGCACAAAGTTCATTTTCGCCATCCGCTCGCGAACACCGAGGAGCGTAAGCAAATCTTCGATATTGGCAGCTTCGAATGCGGCGGTGACGACGACACTGTAAATTGCACCCGCGGGAACGGATATCACTGCCAGACCGGGCCTTCCTATCGGCAAATTATCGATCTTTCTGATTGGGACCGCTCGGTTTTCCTCAATATTCCGGGTCAATCCGGAGATCCTTTCAGCCCTCATTATCGCGACCAGATCGAACTCTGGCAGAAAAAAGAGTACGCTCCCATGCTTTACGGGCATGCGGCGATCGAACGCCACACCATACACCACCTCACTCTGATCCCTGAGCGGTCTTAGTTGATACCGCGATGCTGAGCCGGGAGCCTAGTTACTCAGAACAGAGCTCAAGATCTTATTCTGGCACGACCCGTCGGTAGGGATTAAAGCTAACAAGTTACTTATTCAGGCGCTCTTCGAACTTACAATCGGCAGCTTCATTTCTATTAGATCCTTGGAGTCATCGAACGCGAGTACATCCAAACCTGATAGCTCGGCGCCAGCGGGTATCCGCTCGAGGAGCTTGTCCCATCGCATGTCCGAAATAGGCGAAGTATATCCTAATGATTTCCAAAGCCGGACCGAGAATCCCGGCACCACCGGGATCGAGACTACTGCCAGCACCTTCGCAGCCAGTAGCTCGAGCGCGATGCTCGTGGATCGTCTCTCCTCGCGTCCTGGAACATGTCGCCAATGATCCTCAGATTTTCCAAATCTCCGCGCGCGTCGTACCAATTCACAACAGGCGCGGGTTGCAAGCTGTGGTGAAAAGGTCTCTGCCGAGTAAGCCGTCTCGATCTCAGCGATGAGGCCCTGCAGCGCCTCGCAAAATTGCTTTTGTTCATCTTCCAGTTCTGAGACGACTGGGACCTGGTTCCCACATTCGTTTTTTGTTTTTTGTCCCAGTTCCTGCAACCACGCTTGCCAAGCCCCGGCTGGCTCCCGTTGCACCGTGCTGTAAAAATCCTCTCGAGTAAAATTGCTTTGTTCACGTTCAGGGTTGGTGTAGGCAAGGTAAAACCGAACAGCATCCAGCGACGACTGGCTGAGCAACTCTCTTCCCCATACTGCATGATTTCTGCTGGTAGAGAACTTCAGTCCAGTAAGGCGGTAGAATTCATTGGTCACAAACGTTTTCGGAAGCCTGATCTGAGGATCGTAAGCGAGGAATAACGCCGGAAAGAGGACAGCGAAAAAATATCCGTTATCGAAACCAAAGAAATGCACGATGCTGGAGTCCGGCTGCTTCCAGTAGTCGGCCCAGTTGCGTGCTCGCCCCAGCTTCTGTGTCAACTCCTCGGTGGCCGCCAGAAAACCGGGCGCCATTTCAAACCACACATACAGACGCTGTTTTTCAAAACCCGCAAGGGGCACGGGAACTCCCCACTCCGCAGGATGTGTTAAGGCAATTTCAGGTAATCCCTCGTTAAGCATTCGCTCACACAAAGCCCGAAGATGAGGACTCATGTTAGCCGACTCATAATAACTTTTCAATTGTTCTGCGTAGCGGGCGAGCGGAAAATAAACTTTCTTAAGCGACCGGATTTCCGGACGCGAACCGCAGCTCTTGCAAACCGGATCGATCAGATCGACACAGTCGTTGGGCTGGCCACAATCTTCGCAGGCATTGCCGCCGCTGGCTGCGAGGCAATGCGGGCATTTGCCGGAAACAAACGCCTCGAAAATGTAACGATCGCATCGGCTGCAGAATAGCGATGGTGCTTCTTTGACCAGCAACTTGCCCGCCACATGCAGCTTACTAAAGAATTTCTGTACAAACGGAACATGGAATTCCGAGCGCCGTGGCCATGCGTATACGTCAGGGACAATTTCAGCAGCCTCCAGTGTCTTGAGCATGGCTTCGCCGAAGTGCTCTGCCACGCTCTCGGCTGTCCAGCCTAATTGTTCCCCTTTGAAAGCCGTATAACTCTGATGATCATCGGTCCCCGTGATGTAATAACATTCGACTCCATGAAGCCGTAAGTAGCGGCGATAAATGTCGGCCCCGAGATACGGCCCTGACAAATGGCCAACGTGTAAATCCCCATTGGGGGTGGGAGGCGTGGCTGTAATCAAAACACGTCGAGGAAATTGTTGCGGGGGACGGCCAACCATAGATTAGACCTCGCTGCCATTCGTAAAGCCGGAAAAAAGTCGCAGTGCCGCCTGCGCGATGGCTGGCGCAGTGCGAAAGCCAGCGCCCGAACAGGCTCCGGCAATGACCATATCTTTCTCGATAAAGCGCACAATTGGGGCCCAGTCGGGACTGTAAGCATCGCAGAAAACACGTCCGCCGCAACAATCGCCTACCCACGATGGGCAATAGCGCTCCAGAATCGAAATCGCCTCCGCCCTTTCGTCCGGCCTGATATACAAACTGGCCGGGTCTGGAGAACAGTCCCACTCTCGCGACGTGAAACTCAATATCCATTTCTTACCTTCCACGAGCGGTAGCAGAAACGCGTCTTCGTCGAAAAAGTACACTACCGGAGAGTCAAGATGCGGGTTCCGAAGCACGTGCAGCGCGGCTACTTTTTTGATTCTTACTCCCGCCGCCTTCGCTGATCTGCTCTCCGGACCGCGAAGCGCCCATGGCCCGGTTGCAATCAGCACCCGCCGGCTGTAGATGCAGCGACCGTCAGTACACTCCAGTTCATGGCCCCCGTCCTTCTGACGTATATCAGCGACTGTTACGCCCTCCCAACAGTTCCCTCGCGGCGGATCGCACACATCGAGCACCAAAGACGTAACAATCTGATCCACCAATCCAACTGCACCATCAACACCGATCAGGATTTCCTGATCGGCGCCAACTCTCCAGCCTGGAAGAATGGAAAACAACCGGTCCCGTTCGGCATCGCTGGCGCAACGAATTGTTCCGCAAGTGAATCGATCGACCACCGAATTACGATTTTGTTGCTTCACGACCCCCATAAAGGGCAGCCGGCGCACTGCCAATTGCGGAAGCCGGGTCTTGAATTCCGCGTACATCTTTTCGCTCGTATCCGACAATTCTTTCTGCCACGGAGTCCGCCCGTACGGAAAATCAAGACCTGCAGAGTACGCACTGGCTCCTTTTCCCACCAGCGAGCGATCCACCAGAAGAATGCGCCAACCCGGCTTCTGCTGCCTCGCAAGATAGAAGGCATTTGCGCCAATGATCCCGGCTCCAACAATCGTCAAGTCAAACATGAATTCGCCACCAGAAGGAAAGCACCTTCAGCGCCTGCGCGGAATGATTTCGTACGAGATGGGTATCAAAGGGCCCAAAATACACTACATCGCCCGCTTCTATGTTATAGGACTCTTCATTCCAAATAAGTTCCCCCATTCCCTCCACGATAATCCACATTTCCGCAACGCTGTGTTTGTCAGGAGGAGAAGCTCCGCCTGGCTCAATCGTGAATCGAGAAGACTTGAAGGGAAACCGTCGACCGCATAAATCCAGTTCCTGCAATTTCATTCCGGATTCGTTGCATTCCGGTTCCATGTAGGCCAACCGCAGTTCGCCCTCGGCCTTCATAGCAGCCCTTCAACCGACACGCCGGCTCTTTGTTCCTGTTCCCAATCGAACAACGAACTTGTTCGACCCACGTCGTAAACCGTCCTCTTCATGACACTGTTGACGATTGTAGCGCTGCGCCAGGCGATAAGACTCAGATTAGGGTCGGCAACGCCACGCTGCTTGTGAGCTGCATTTTGCACGTAGATTTTTTGATCGCCTGGGCCGTCCCATTCGATCGAGAAATCACGAGCGACTTTGTAACCATCTTCTGTCCAACTAATGCGATCCCTCAACCCCGACAAAAATGTCGGCATCCGGTATTCGAATCCAGTACACAAAATGATAATGTCGGCCGGAATAACCTCCATTGGATCCGCTCTCGAGCTGTTGATTGTAAGCAGCCATTCCCCGCCCACCTTTTCGATCTCGCTGATACGGCAATCGGGACGCAGCGAACAGATACGTCCCCGCTGATGCAAAAATTCAAGATTATAGAGCTGCCGATAAATCCTCTCCAGCAGATCGGCTGCGACGCCATCGCTCGCTAGTTTCTGCTCCAAAAGGAGTCGCGACTTTTCACCGCGGCTGAGCTTGTAGTAGTATTCGCTGTAAGCTGGCGTGAACAGCTCATTGGCAAACGGCGACTCGTCCAGCGGCAAAAAGTTGTACCGCCGCGATACCCAGATAACTCCCTTCGGCAACCTGCCCGTGTCCAGCAGAAGCCGGGAAACAATCTCCGCTCCGGTCTGTCCACCGCCGATAACCGCGACTCGCAATCCCGTCGCGTCTATCTCATGATCGAGGAACTCGAGAGCGAAAAAGACGCTGGGCTCAGCAAGGTACTTCTTTGCACAGCTCGGCACAGATGGACTGAGGCCCGTCCCCAGCACAAGATTTCTCGCATACCTCGGCTTCCCGTTTCCATAAATCACGAATGAATTGCCGTCATGCGTAATTTCTTCCACTTCACATCCAAAATGAAGATCGGGCAATGACGCGCAAATCCACTGGAGATACTGGTTGTATTCCAATCTGCTGATGCGTGGAAAATTGGCGATGATAAAGCGGTATAGCCGTTTTTGTGCGTGCAAAAAAGAAATGAAGGAAAATGCGCTTCTCGGATCCACGAGGGTAACTAGATCCTTGAGAAAAGACACCTGGATATTGGCCTCCGGGAACAGAAGCCCCGGATGCCATTCGAAGCACTTTTTCCTCTCCAGAAAGCAACTCGATGCACCGTCCACCGGATACAGCAGGGCCGCGAGACTTAAGTTCGATGGCCCGATTCCCACTCCAGTAACATCTAGAATCCTACGGTCCAGCATAAGCTATCTCTTTTCCCACAACTATCGTTCAGAGCCATACTTGACTTATTTACTAATGATGTTGGTCATGGTTACCCCACAATATACTACAACTTACTTGGTCAATAGCTAGCTTGGTCAATAGTTAGGCAAAATACGGATAGAATGTTTTGGTGGTATGGTTAGACGCGCAACCTATATGGTGTGTGTAGTGTAGTGGCGTCGTTTTTATGCATTTATGGGCCTTGACAGTCTCTGCTTCAGGAAATGCCGGTTGTTTTATCTAGGTCATGGGGGCTGGATTGACTTTGTGGCGAAAACGGCTGCATGAAACTCATGCTTAGATATTTCCCCAGGATCAGCTTCAGCCTCTCACGTGCGGAGCAGGAATTGTACCTCGTTCTGTAATGATGGCATGTTGCAGTGCCGAACTACACTTACAATTTCGCCTAGACGGCGTTGCCACGACAGACCTTTCCACTGGTTCTTCGTCATATAGGTGACGAAGGTTAACAGTCGCTATCGAGAGATGACCCGCCGCGTATTTGCTGCCGAACGAGACACGATAGCAGTTTCGTCGTTTTCAAACCTGCTCACCGAAGGGTACATTCAAAGCCTGGGGCACGCAGACGTGACAACCGACACGATAATGCTCGTGGCCATTAGACGACACAACATTGCGCCCACCCAACCCTGACGCTTACATGCAGCCATGGGTGAACCATTGAATCCCGCCCCGAATGTGAAGAATAGATCCCTCTGTGGCGCCTTCATAGCCTATCGCCTTCCAGTACCGTTTACGTAGGTGGACGGCACGAGTGCCCATTGCTGCCACCCAATCAAAGAGAGTGGTGGGCATCTTTTTTCGGCGCCGAGAGCGCGACCCCTCGGGCTTTACCCTCCCCGAACTGATCTAGGCGACTACCATCCTGATGATTCTCACCTCAATGGCCTTGCCCCTTGCACGGCTGACCATCAAGCGAGAGAAAGAACGCGAAACCGGAGAATTGGGTGGGCCCCCCGCATTCGGCTCATCCTGACATTCATCGATGAGCAAAAAGGACCCAGTCAGCTACCTGCAACAGAAGCTGGCAGATTCCTGGGACTCTCTGAGGCATATTTCCTTCGCCTATTTCATAAGGGAGGCAGTTTTGCAGATGCAGGCCGACTATCGCAATCTGGTCGAGTTGGTTATGACAGCGCACCAAAAACGATACTACTCAGACGAAGCCGCTCGATTCTCAGCCGCTGGTACCGAAAGAAGCGCTCTCGCACGCACAAGAGCTTGCGGACTATGAAGACGCGCTGGTCGAGATGCTGGCGATCAATGCACCCCTGGATGTGCTAAAGGCAAAGCTTCTTGCACGGCCTGCCTCCACGCCCGTGCGCGATTATGTTGCCAGCTACGGGCCGCGGAATGTTGCGGCAACCTCGTTGCTGGTAAGGCGCTGGGCAAAGACAAGGCGGACATGGAGGTCACAGGATTAGTTGCTAACTACGCGTAATCGCCCTACTCACATTTGGCAACCCAAGGCTGGGGTTCCGTTTCGGGTAATCGCTGGCGCCGTGCCGTCTGCCCAACCAGGGGCTCGGGCGGATCGCTCAGTCTCCTGTAATCATTTTATTTGTCGCATTCTTCAACCAAATGTGAAGGCAAAAGCCTGAACGCCCGAATCAAGGAATTCGATCTCAAAAGTCCGGTCTTCCACGTCGCCTTTTTGTCGGATGAGCTGGTAGAGACGGTGCTCTCGAACCTCACCCGTTCCATCGGGCGCGGTATCAGATCCACGATCATCGCCGGGGGCGGTACCGTCTAACTTAACTCTGAAGCGAACGGGCTTACCGTCCTTCGTTGGACCCAAGACCAAGTGGAGATCACGGCCGTGGAACCGGAAGACGATTTTGCCGCCAGCAACCTCGAGCACGGCGCTCTCAGCATCCACCTCCCACGATCCGCTCAATCCCCACTGATTGAGGGAAGGCCTTGCCGGTGCGCTGTAGATCTTGCGCGAATCTTTCGCTAATGGTTCAGGTGACGCGAAATGCTCGGCGCGGTGATACCCAATGTAGGTTTCGGGAGAACGAGCATTCCCATTGCCAGGCGCTGCCTCGACTCCGGCAGCAGATACACTGACCGTGCTCCCGCTTAGGCCGGTGGCACCATTTTCCTTCAGCAGTTCCTGGATAACACGCTCCGACTGGTCGTATTCACCTTCACCGAAGTGGTGATATCGAATGTGGCCTTTGCCGTCGATAAAGTAATGAGCGGGCCAATACTCATTGTTGAACGCTCGCCAAATCTTGTACTCGCTGTCGATAGCCACTGGATAAGTAACATTCAAGTCCCGCACAGCCTTCTCGACATTGGTACGTTCTTTCTCGAACGCAAACTCCGGAGTGTGGACACCGATCACAACGAGTCCGGAGTCTTTGTATTTGGCGGACCAGGCTTCAACATACGGCAAAGCGCGAAGACAATTGATGCACGAGTAAGTCCAGAAGTCGATCAGAACAACTTTTCCCCGCAGAGACTCGCGGCTTAGAGGTTTCGAATTCAGCCACTCTACTCCACCGGGGATAGCGGGCATGGGGCCTTCATCTTGAAGAACTGGCGTTTCCGATTCAACCGGCGCGGCCGCCATTACGGGCCTGGGCGAGTCCAAGGCGCCGATGAGATGTTCTTCTGCCTTGCTGGTGTTCACAAAAGAGAATTTGCTGAGGAGGTTCGTGTCCCATCCAAGGGCGAGGGCAACAACTCCCATGATCACGGCGACGCCCAGGCCGCGGCGAATCCAGACTTCAAACGACAAAGATCCTTTCATTGCCGCGAAAGCCCTGTTCCCGGCGAAGAGAGCAAGACCGAGAGATGTGGCCGCTCCCAAGGCAAACGACAATAATAAGAAGGATGTGCGAGCGCCCGGACCTTGAATCGCGGCACCAGTCAAAATCAATCCCAGAATCGGTCCGGCGCAAGGAGTCCAGAGCAGGCCGGTGGAGATTCCCAACAAGAAAGATTTTCCAATGCCAGCCGACCCGGTCGGTCCGCTCTGAAGCCCTGAACCGACGCGGACAAGCGGACGCGTCAAGAATTCGGCCAAAGATGGAAAGAGCAGGGTGAGACCCAAGACCAGAAACACAACCATTGCGATGTATCGTCCGCCCTGATTGAGGCGGATGATCCAATGTCCTCCAAATGCAGCCGCAATCGCAACCACGGAAAAGGTCAATACCATGCCACCGAGCAATGGCAGGCTGGAGCGGCGAAACGGCTGGTCCGCGCGGGCAAACACAAAAGGAAGCACCGGCAAAATGCACGGGCTCAGAATCGTCAGCACCCCGCCAACGAAGGCCAACAGGTAGATCAGCATTGATTCGCCCACTTCACGTTCTTTACCCTGCGCAGCATTTCGAATACCTCACCGCAAAGTTGGATTCATTGCAGCCGCAAAAGTTACAGGCACTAACCCTTTCTGAAAACACGGCTCAAGAACATTGCAGTGCAAATCCAGCATCGCGACCTCGCTGCTTGCCGGTCATTCTACATCCCTGCAAATTGGCCTTGCATAACCGCATCTTGGCCCAGACTCCGATGTCAAATGCCAACGCATCAACGGCACCGGCTCTCCGTTGGGACCGGATCTTACGAAGAAGAAATGGTTGTGGAGCGATGGAAGCTTCGCTGGAATCCGGAAGGTTATCACCGACGGCGTTCCGCAACCCCAGCAATACCGCAGCCCGATGCCGCCGATGGTTGGCGCAGAACTCTCCGATACTCAGGCGTCGGCGCTTGCCTATGTCTGGGGTCTCAGCCATCAGGCAAGCACAAGTTCCAACGCGTTGAGGTAGGAAATCCTTAAGCGCTCAAGTGCTGCATGACCAAAATCGTATCGAGAAAGGCTCACATGTGACTCACCAAATTAATCGGCGTTGTTGGAGCACTGCTACTGGCAATGATCTCTCTGACATCTGTACGGGGCTCGGCGCAGGCGAAACCGGCTGCTCACTCTAAGTTCGTTCTCTTGAGCCCCGATTCCAAGCTCGCGGCGAAAGTCCCCGAGGAATACACCGCAAACCTTTTCGGATGTACCGGCGGAAATATGTCGCCCCCATTGCAGTGGTCCGGTGCTCCTGCGGGAACGAAAAGCTTTGTGTTGACCTTGTTCGATCCGGATGAGCACGGCGATCCGTCAGGATGGTGGCATTGGGTAGTCTATGACTTGCCTGCGAATGTCACCTCGCTACCGAAAGAAGCCGGTGTGGAACATAGTTCCGTTCTTCCCCCGGGTACGATGCAGGACCGCACCGATCTTGGCAATGACGCCTATCACGGCCCTTGCCCGGACAAGGGAGATACTCCACATCGCTACACATTCACCGTTTATGCGCTAAGCGTCGAAAAGCTGGACGTGCCACCTGACTCCATCGGCGCGATGGTAGTCTCGACCGCCAAGGACCACTTGCTCGGAAAAGCCGTCTTCATCGCACACTACGGTCGCTGAAGATCGCAGTTTGGGGCGTTTTTTCCGCCAGAGAATGCTCCAATCTTTCAACCATGGGCAATTGACTGTAGTCTTTGTGAACCATGGAGCAATTGGAAGACGCCCGAATAGCCGGCTTGTTAGACGCGCAGAGCAAAGCCCAAAGGCTGTTTGAGGAGGTCGGTGAGCTAGGTCTCATTCGGCCGGGAACATGCGAAAGCGAGATCAACGAGAGCATTTACGCGCTCGCCCAGCGCATCTATGGGATCACCTGCTACTGGCACAAACGAATCGTGCGTGCTGGCCGAAACACCTTGCAGCCTTACGAGGAGAACCCACCCGACCTAAAAGTGTCTGAAGACGACATCGTGTTTCTCGATCTGGGCCCTGTGTTCGAAGAATGGGAAGCCGATTTCGGCCGCACTTACGTCGTTGGTTCGGACCCATTGAAGCTGAAGCTATGCCGGGATATTGAAGAAGCATTCGCAAACGGCAAGAAATATTTTCAGCAAAATCCAGACATTACCGGGGCCGACCTCTACCGATATGCTCAAAGGCTGGCGGAATTAGCCGGATGGGAATATGGTGGCCCCATCGCTGGACATCTGATTGGTATATTTCCCCACGAGAAAATTGCGGGCGACAAGATCACTCTTTATGTTCACCCCAAGAACCACAACCGTATGCGGATGCCGGATGCTTCAGGTCGAGAGCGGCACTGGATCTTTGAGATACACTTCGTCGATCGCGCACAGGAGATCGGCGGCTTCTACGAAGAACTGCTGACAATCGGATAAATGGCCGGATAGTTTCGCGATCGCGCAATGGTCCTTAATTTTCCAGAAGTGCTCGGCATCAACCTCGACACTCAGACTCGCTGCGCGCACTATCACGGACCAACGGACATCATTGCGATCAAGATGAAGTGTTGCGGCCTTTACTATGCCTGCAAAGATTGTCATGCAGAACTGGTGGATCATCCTATCGAGGTCTGGCTGGAGGTTGAATGGGATCAGCAGGCCGTCCTCTGCGGAGCCTGCGGCGCTGAGCTAACCATCCATCAGTACATGCAGAGCGAGTCCCGATGTCCAAACTGCGATGCACAGTTCAACCCCGGCTGCATGAATCATTATCACTTCTACTTCGGATTCGGGCCGCAAAAGCCAGTAGTGAATGGACGGAACGCCCTGTGACTCGTGGAGATCGGCTGCGCCTGTCCCATGTACTTTCTTTAGGTCGTCGGACGGCGCTAATCCTTATTCATCCCCAGGGCAAATCGTCACGCCCTTCGAATACTGAGGCTAACTTCGTGAGTCGAAACAACTCTTGCAATCGCTGGTTGAGGTGAATGACCTTCAGTTCGCAATTTTGCCCTCTGGCGGAAACATACAAACTGACCAGCGCCCCGAGACCGGAACTATCCATGTAGGTTACGTCAGTTAAGTCCAATACGATTCGCTTCGCTCCCGGAATCAAGCCCCTGACTTCGGTGCGGAGCATGCCAGAACTGGTCGACGTGATCTTGCCGGTGCAGCGGACGAGAGTTCCTTCCGGAGCTTTGACTATTTCGAGCTTCAATTCTGATGTCGGGATCGGAACTGCCGCCATCGCAGGCCTCCTTGGCCGGAATTTTGAATAAAACTTTAAACTGAACGGGTATGCTTAACCACTCCAAGCCGGGAACTGTTGCAGCTCTCCGGCGCTAGGCAGAAATCGGCTCGGTCAAACACGCTACCATACTCTCATCAACCGCAAAGTCAAAACTCCCCAGGTCACGCACGGGATGTTCACCAAGTATTTTCGCAGCGGAACCCTTACGAAGCACGAGCGGCCGGTTGCGCCTGTCCCGCGTCTTTCCCTTTCGGCCGCCGCACGATAAGCGGCAGAATCAGCGACACCACCATGAGGCCCGCAATGATATGTATGGGCGTCGAGTATGAGCCTGTGGCCTGGCGGATGCGAGCGATCATGAGCGGCGAAACCACGCCCCCCACTCCCCAGGCCAGCAAGATCCATCCGTAGATTCCGCCCATGGACTTCGCACCAAAGTAGTCGGCGGTAAAGGAGGGCATGGTGCCGAAGCCTCCTCCATAGCACAAATAAATGGCGGCAAGGGCGAGGAAGAGTGTTGTTTCCGTACCAATTTTGGGTAAGACGAAGAAGATCCCTGCCTGGATCAGATAGAGCAGAAAGTAGACGCGAGCGCGACCGAGGTAATCGGAAATCCAAGCCCAGAAGAAACGGCCGGCAGCGTTAAAGATGCCGAGCAAGCCTACCATCTTGCCGGCTGTTAACGCCGTCAGGTGAGCTTGCTGCTGCGCGATCGGCGACGCCTGGCTGATAATCATGATGCCCGCCGAGACGTTGAGGAACAGCATCAGCCATAATACCCAGGCCTGCCAGGTTGCGAAGGCCTCACTCACCGTGTAGTTGTAAGTGCCGGCGGCTTTGGCGACGGCTGTGGTCGGCACCCAGCCCGCAGGCTGCCAACCCGCAGGAGGGTTCGCATAAAACTGTGCAGTCACGACCACCCCGATGAAATAGGCGATTCCGAAGATGAGAAACGTGGTTGGCACGCCAACAGAAACAATTTCGCGAGCCGCGATTGGACCCATCAACAAAGCGCCGGCTCCATAGCCGGTAACCGCCAATCCGGTCATGACCCCACGTTTGTCGGGAAACCATTTGGCGATCGTCGCCACTGGGCAGATGTAGCCCATCCCTCCGCCGGTGCCCGCGAGCACGCCATAGGAAAAATAGAGCAGCGAAAGCGATTGGTGAGCCGCGGCGTATGACGACAAGACATAGCCGAGGCCGTAAATTATGCCACCTACGGTAGCCACGATTCGCGGACCGGAACGGCTCATCCACAACCCGCCAATCACGGTTCCCACGCCGATGAAGAAAACGTTGATCGTAAACGACAGCGAGACCTGCGTGAGTGTCCAATGCTGCGTGTTGACCAGTGGCTTGACGAACACGCTCCAGGCATAGACCGCCCCCAGACAGATCTGCATAATTACCGCAGCGACTGCGATTCCCCATCGGTTTGGAAGTTGTTCGCCCGCCATCGTTTCCCCTTAAGTTGCGAGATTAAAGATTTAAAGATGCGTGCTCAAGAATAGCCCTGTCCGCTTGAGCGGAGCAGGCAACCCCTGTCATGTGACGCGATACATATATTCCCATCGTTGAGGGCTGTCAAGCCGCATTCCGAGGTATTATGAGGCAATGGTAGTATGGCAGTTGCCCGCGAAAAACGCGGGTGCGAATATCTGTGACGCGAACGAGGGAGTCTCAGATGATTAAGGAGATGGCGCTGCGTTGGCCTGTGTTTCGCCAGATTCTGCATGGCGGAGACGGTACGGGTCCCGAAGCCATGAGCGCCCAGACCCAGAACCTCCTACCCAAGAATGATGGAGCCAAAGTAGCGCGCTCCGTCTGCCCTTACTGTGCAGTCGGCTGCGGACAACTCGCATTTCACAAAGACGGGAAACTGATTTCGATTGAAGGCGATCCCGAGTCGCCATTGTCGCGCGGGCGGCTGTGCCCCAAAGGTTCTGCCAGCTTCGAACTGCTCACCCACTCCCAACGGTTGACCAAAGTTAAGTACCGCCGGCCTTTCTCCAAAGAATGGGAAGAGATGGAACTTGGGAAGGCGATGGAGATGATCGCCGATCGGGTGTGGGAGAGCCGCGAACGCACCTTTGTTGAAACCCGAGATGGCCAGACGCTGATGCAGACGACCGCGATCGGCCACCTCGGCGGCGCGACGCTAGACAACGAAGAAAACTACCTAATCAAGAAGCTGTTCACTGCGGGCCTGGGGATGGTGTGCATCAGCAATCAGGCCCGTATATGACATAGCTCCACTGTGCCCGGTCTGGGCACAACCTACGGGCGAGGCGGAGCCACGAGCGCGCCCAAGGATATGTTGAACTCCGACGCGATCCTGATCATGGGATCGAACATGGCGGAGAATCACCCGGTTGCGTTCCAATGGGTGATGGAGGCCAAGGAGAAAGGAAGCACGGTCATCCACGTGGATCCGCGCTTCAACCGCACCTCGGCGGTGGCCAACATGTGGCTGCCGCTACGCGCGGGGTCGGACATCATTTTCCTCGGCGGGTTGATCCGCCACGTACTGGAAAACGAGCTCTTTTTTCGCGAGTACCTGCTGCATTACACAAACGCACCCGTGATTATTCAGGAGGACTTCGGCGATACCGAAGATCTGGACGGAGTGTTCTCCGGCTGGAACAACGAGAAGAAATCCTACGATCCGGCGAGCTGGATGTACGAAGGCGCAAGCCCAGATCGTCAGAAGTCCAGCGCGCCCAAGGAAGGTGAATCGGAGGGTGGTCACTCCCAGCATGGCTCAACCGTCATGCCTGACTTGAGCAAGTACGAAAAGGATGAGACCCTTCAGCACCCCCGCTGCGTATTTCAGCTCCTGAAGCGTCATTTTGCGCGCTACACGCCTGAGATAGTTGAGCAGTACTGCGGCATTTCCAAAGAAGCGTTCTTGCGTGTTGCCGATACGTATTGTACGGCGTCCGGACCGGAAAAAACCGGTGGAATTTGCTACGCTGTGGGTTGGACGCAGCACTCCTCTGGCGTGCAAATCATTCGTTGCGCCGCGATTTTGCAGCTCCTGCTGGGCAACATGGGCCGGCCTGGTGGCGGCATTATGGCCTTGCGCGGCCATGCTTCGATTCAGGGTTCCACCGATATTCCGACTCTGTATGACATTCTCCCCGGGTATCTCAGCATGCCCAAGTTCGGCGAAGAGTCCAGAACGTTTCAGAACTACATTGCGAAATACAAGCCGCGGACCGGGTGGTGGAACAATTTCGATAAATACATAGTCAGTCTGCTGAAGGCTTACTACGGCGACGCTGCAAAGCCGGAGAATGACTTCGGATTCCACTGGCTGCCACGCCTCACCGGTGATCATTCCCACCAGGGCTATTGGCTCGACATGATGGACGGCAAGATGGACGGACTATTTGTGATGGGCGAGAATCCGGCAGTGGCCGGGCCAAATTCCGGGATGGAGCGCCGGGCGCTGGCGAAATTGAAGTGGCTGGTGGTGCGTGACCTGGTGGATACCGAGACCTCATCCTTCTGGTGCGCTGCGCCCGAAGTGCTGAGTGGCGAAGTGCGGCCTGAAGAAATTCAGACGGAAGTCTTTTTAATGCCGGCGGCGGGGCATGCTGAAAAGGACGGTACGTTTACCAATACGCAGAGGTTATTGCAGTGGCATGAGAAAGCTGTCGATCCTCCCGGCGACAGTCGAAGTGAGAACTGGTTCATGTTCCACCTGGGAAATCTGCTGCGGGAGAAAGCGCGAAAAGATCCCCAGCCGAAGAACGCCGGGTTACTCGCATTGACCTGGAATTACAGCACGGAGGGGCCTCATCAGGAGCCATCCGCCGAGGAAGTTCTGGAGGAAATTAACGGCTACACTGTGGCGAATCGACAGCTGTTGGCCGGATTTGGCGCACTCAAAGCGGACGGCTCAACCGCGTGCGGTTCGTGGATTTATTCCGGAGTGTTTCCAAAGCCGGAAGAGAATCGCGCGAATCAGCGTGCCTCGAAAGATTTCTACGGCCATGGTTGGGGATTTGCCTGGCCGGCCGATCGGCGCATTCTATACAACCGGGCTTCCGCTCGGCCCGATGGAAAGCCGTGGAGCGAGAGAAAGAAGCTGGTTTGGTGGGACAGCGAAAGCAAGAAGTGGACGGGAACCGACGTGCCAGATTTCGTAGCCACTAAGCCGCCGAATCACGTTCCGGGAGAAAACGCGGCTGGCGACGATGCGCTGGCTGGTGACAAACCATTTATCCTGCACGCCGACGGGCTTGCCTGGATTTGGGTACCCACCGGTTTGGCCGACGGACCGTTGCCGGCGCATTACGAGCCGTTTGAGTCGCCGATCCGCAACCCCATCTATCCCCAACAGCAAGTGAACCCGGTTGCTCTGAGCAAAAATCGTTCGGGCAATCAGTACGCGTCGTCTCCTGATGCGCGCTTCCCCTACGTCCTAACCACCTACCGTCTCACCGAACACCACACCGCTGGAGGGATGACGCGCACGTTGTCGCACCTGGCGGAACTGCAGCCCGAAATGTTTTGCGAGATTTCCCTGGAGATGGCGCGCAAGCTGACCATCACGCCGGGCGAGTTTGTCACCATCGTCACGAAGCGCGGCGCCGTGGAGGCGCACGCTCTGGTCACCCCGCGAATGCAGACTCTCCAGATCGCAGGTAAACTGATGTACCAAGTCGGACTGCCGTTTCACTGGGGATACATAGGACTGGTGAAAGGCGATATCAGCAACGACCTGATCGCTATCTCCGAGGAACCGAACGTGCGCATCATGGAATCCAAAGGGCTGCTGTGTAACGTGCTGCGCGGGAAGCGGACGGAGAATTCACAACGGGTGGAGGAACTCCTCGAAGCCCGGAAGGAATCCTGATGAGCATCACCGCCTTCTTAACCGACGCGACGCTGTGCATTGGTTGCAAGGCTTGCGAAGTGGCATGCAAGGAATGGAACGAAGTTCCCGCCGATGGCATGGTGTGGAGCGGTCTCTCCTACGACAATACGCAGAGCCTGGGAGCGTCCACATGGCGGCATGTGATGTTTTTAGAGCAGCCGCAAGCGGCCGGCCCGCAGCTTGCGGACACAAAGGATCCGTTCCGCTGGGTTTTTCTTTCCGACGTATGCAAGCACTGCGCGAATGCTGGGTGCCTGGAGGCGTGTCCCACGGGCTCCATCGTGCGCACTGAAGTCGGCTCCGTTTTCGTGCAGAAGGATGTGTGCAACGGTTGTGGGTACTGCGTGGTCACATGTCCGTTCGGCGTGATTGACCGGCGCCCCGACGACGGGCGCGCCTTCAAATGTACGTTTTGTTACGACCGGCAAAAGGCAGGTCTTATCCCTGCATGCGCCAAAGCGTGCCCCACGCAATCGATCCAGTTCGGTGAGATCGAGGAACTGCAGGAGCGTGGGAGGAATCGCGTGCACGAACTCCGCGAGCGAGGATATGAGGATGCGCGCCTGTACGATCCGCAGGAAACAAGCGTGGGCGGAGTGCACGCTTTTTTTGTCATCCTGGGAGAGCCGGAAAATTACAATCTTCCGCCAGCTCCGGAAGTGCCGACATCCTATTTGAAGAGCGCGTGGACCTCGGCGCTGATTTCAGCCGCAATCATTTTTGGGATTGCCTGCCTGGCTTTTGCACGGTAAGAGAATCAAGCGCCTGCGCGACCGGCCAACACGATGACATCGCCCGGCAAACCCAAAGCTACCGAAGAGCGCCTTGACGAAATTCGAAAGGCCGCTGCGGCACTGCCCGTGGGTTCCGGACAAGCGCCGGCGACGCATCCGCAAATTCGAGGCAGAGAGAGTTACTACGGCCTTCCCGTTCTCAAGGCGCCGGTTTGGACCTGGGAAGTTCCGCTGTACTTTTTTGTCGGCGGCATCGCTGGAGTATCGGCCACTCTGGCCTTTGCGGCGCAACTATTCGGCAGCGACCCCGCCCTCATCCGCGCCGCTCTGTGGATCGCCATCGTTGGAGCGACGATCTGCCCGATCCTTCTGATCGCCGACCTGGGAAGGCCTTCACGTTTTTTGAACATGCTCCGGGTAGTCAAGATCCAGTCCCCGATGTCGGTAGGTGCGTGGATTCTGGTCGCTTTTTCAGGCTGCGTCTTTGTCGGCGTTTTTGGGCAGGAGCTGGTGCTGCGAGGCTATGCCAGTCCGTTCGTGATCGGAATGCGCTGGGCAGGAGAGTTCATGGGAGCGCTGACTGGCCTGATTCTTGCCAGCTACACGGGCGTGTTGATTGGCGCGACCGCGAATCCTGTCTGGTCGCATAATCGCCGAATGCTCTCGCCTCATTTTCTGGCTTCCGGATTGGGAGGCGCTGCGGGAATCATCGAACTAATGGGTTTCCTAATTCCCGCCACACAATTTCTCGGAATCGCCGCAGCGGCGATCGAAACGCTGCTGGGAGTCTATTTCGAACTCAGCAGACTACCCGTGAATGCGCCGCTGCATCGTGGAAAAAGCGCATGGGCCTTTCGCGTGGCAGGCTTGCTAGCCGGCCCTGGGGCGCTGGCGCTACGCCTCATGTTGGACTCGGCCTCCGGTCGCCGCGCTGCCGCAATTTGTTTCCTGGCCGGCGCCTTGCTTAGCCGATATGCCTGGATTTGGGCCGGGGTCGCTTCGGCGAAAGATCCCGAAGCGCTGTTTCAAATTCAACGGAAGGCCTAAATCTCTCGTTTCTGTCGCGAACCTACTCGTTCCGCTCGAAAATACCGGGCTTCCACCAAGCCGACTTTGGCTTGGGACAATTTAGCGATTGCTTGTCATACCGACCGGAATCAGTGCCTAAGACGCGCTCCCGACTGCTATAACTCCCAAGTGTTACAAAGAGGTGTGGGTGATTCCGAAACAGACTTCAGAGCAATCGAATCCGCTCTAATTTCAATTGATCTCCCTGAATGGTGCCCTCAATGGATACGCGCCAGCTCTGAGTGTGCGAGTGCTTCTCGATCAGTTTTCGTGCTAACTCGTTCCCCTTTCCGTCGAATCTAAGAACCTCGTCGCCATCCGTGAGAAGCGCGTAGCCGCTTTCCGCGCAAATAGGCATTAGCAGACACCTTCGAGTGTGTTCCGACCGGAGCTTGGTTAGATTCCTTTTAGTATCCGTGGCGCAGGTGATATCGACGAGCGTACCAGTCAGGGTTTGCTTTTCACTGTGTGGACCGGAAGCGTGAAGACCTACAGGCGTAAGCGCAAGCACACCCAGCAGGACAATAAGCAACCCGATGCGGCTGGTATCCATAACAATGACAGAAGATGGCAATTGAGAATCGTACGACGATAATGTAGAGTGTCTCACCCGTGTCAACCGAGAACGGGAGTCTCAATGGCAATGAGCGGCTGGTGCTGACTGTGAGTGGAGCGACAAAGTTCGCGACAGGTTTAGGCGTTTGCGTAATCTTTGCGCTTACATTGCCAAATTATCGGTTGCTGGGCGCCGGCACCTATCAAGAGCAAGTTGAGCAGAGCTATAACTACCGTTTTGGGGAAAATCCCTTCTTGCCCAGCCGTGCGCTGTCAAATACGGGTCAATTCATCCCCGCAGAAGCTTTTCCCAAGGCATCCTATTGTGCCAAGTGTCACGAAGATGCCCATCGGGAATGGCGGCAATCGGCACATGCGAACTCGTTTCGTGCGCCGTTTTACCTGAGGAATATCGAGTTGCTCATCCACCAGAAAGGCATTGAGTATACCCGGCATTGCGAGGGCTGTCACAACCCGATTGCACTCTTGTCAGGGGCTCTCACGAAGGACTCGCAATTGGACCGTTCTTTTGACGAGGATGGTATTACGTGCACGGTGTGTCATTCCATCCAGAAAATACAAAACACAGCAGGGACGGGAAGCTATGTCATGGGTATTCCCGCAACTGTGGTGGCTGAAGATGGAACCCCCATACCGGGCGAAGCTAGTTTCGACGACATCCTGGCACATCCAAAGCTACACAGCAAAGCAGTCATGAAAGATTTCTACCGGACACCCGAATTTTGTGCAGTGTGCCACAAGGCGGCTCTTCCTAAAATGTTGAACGACTACAAGTGGCAAAGGGCGTTTTCGGTCTACGACGAATGGCAGCAGTCCTCATGGTCACAAGAGTCACCACTTCCTTTTTACAAGAAGGACAGCGTCTCGAATTGTCAAACCTGCCACATGCCGGCATCGGACGGTCCGCGAGACTACGCCGCGAAGGAGGGAAAGATCAAGTCGCACCGGTTCCTCGGAGCGAACACCGCAATCCCAACTTTCTATGGTTATCAAGAGCAACTCGATAAGGTGCAGGAGTTTCTCAAGGATGCGGTCGCCATCGATCTGTTTGCCATCGAGAGGGAGGATCCCGGCCGAAAAAGACAAATAATTGCGCCTCTGGGCAGCACGGCGTTTCGGCTTGACGCGGGAGAGGCTCTCACCGTTTGTCTTGTGATCCAGAACAAGAAGATTGGTCACTCGCTGGTGCCCGAACAGCGGGACTTTTATGAAAGCTGGGTGGAGTTCGAAGCTAGAGACGCCAGTGGGAGAGTTCTTTATCGCAGTGGCTACCTCGAACCGAATGGGTATGTCGAGGAGCATGCCCATACCTACACGAACCGGTTAGTCTCGGTAAGTGGGAAGCTACTCGATTTACACCAGGTATGGTCAACCAAGATGAAGACGTATGACAACACGATTCTGCCCGGACGCTCGGATCTTGTGCGTTACCGCTTTTGGATTCCCGCCGATGCTCAGGGTCCACTTACCTTTACGGCGAAAGTGAACTATCGCCGCTTTCGGCACGGCTTCACGGACTTTGTATTTCAGGCGCCGCGGGAGTTTCCGGTGGTGGAAATGGCCTCCAAGTCCGCACCCCTGAAACTGGGGAAGAATGAAGCTTTCATGGGGACGGATAGCAAGGCAGAACTGTTGCGCTGGAATAATTACGGTATTGCCCTCCTGGGGCAGCAACAGTACTGGGCGGCAGAGCAAGCATTTCACCGGGTAGTTCAAATTGATCCGGAATATGCCGACGGATACATCAACTTGGTTCTGGCCGACTACTCCAAACTGATTGCAAACAGGCGGGAGGGACCCGATGGCGTTGGCAATATGTCCGTAGCCAATGCGAGCTATGACAAGTACGAACCGGCACTGAAAGTCTTGGCACAAGCTCTCATAGTTTCTCCTCGAAATGTGAGAGCACTCTATTATCGAGGACTGATCTATAGACTCCAGAACAAATTGGAAGCTGCAGAAGAGGATCAGAAATATGTAATTTCGCTTTTTCCCCGTTTGCGGCAGGCACGGCAGGAACTCGGATATATCTACTATTTGCAGAAGAAATATGTAGACGCTCAAAAGCAATTTGAGGCCCTGCAGTCGATCAATCCGGACGACCTAACAGCACACTACTATCTTTCGTTGATCTGCGATCGCCTGGGCATGAAGGACAGGGCCCAGGAAGAAGGCGAAGAATACGCCGAGCACCGGGAAGATCCCACGGTGGGCGGGCTGGCACAAGATTTCTGGCGGAGGTATCCAGCTGTCGCCGATGAGTTAGCGCCCTATCACACGCATGGAATCGCACTGCGCAAGGAAACCAGAACCACCGTTGGTGGTCCTCTTCCTTGAACACCTTTCAGTCCCAAAGGTGACTTATTCGTTTTTTGGTAAAGGGGCCAAAAAAAATTCTTGACAAGCCTTGGACTTTTGTTAACATTGCGCCTCATTTCCAGCAGGGGGCGGCGCAACGTTTAGCGTGTGGGTTCGAACAGCCAGATACCTGATTAATATAACGATGAGGCCACGAATCTCGTCGAGGATATTTGCTTCTTTCTAGACCAGTTCCTCCGCCTGGGGTTGTTGTCCAATTATTAGCTGTTGTCGGTCTTCGTTGTCGATGACGTTAGTAAGGATTTACGGGCCCAGAACCTCCGCACAGTAATTGCAAAAATCTGAAAGACGCCGGTTTTGTTCCGTGATATGACAGAGCCGAGACATCGACGAACGGCGATTCTGCTGGTGGGCTTGCTGTCGGTCTGCCTGTGTGTGACCGGCCTCAACGCGCAGACCGTTCTTGTCGGGGATCAGACAATCGAGTCGAATCTTGACTCGAACGCAACTGGCCTGGCAGAGGCGTTTCCGGCAACGGCGACTGCAAGCGGTCAAGTGGGATCGATTAATTTCTTCCTCGATGAAAGCTCGGCAGCTACCAAGATCTATGTTGGAATTTACAACGACGCAAGCGGGAAACCCGGCAGCCTATTGACCCAAGGCAGCACGACGCAGTTCGCCCTTGGCACATGGAACAGTGTCACCGTGAGCGCAGTAAGTCTTACTTCTGGAACCGCTTACTGGATTGCTATCCTGGGAACTACAGGCGGCAAACCTTACTTTCACGACAGAAGCACCACCACCTGCCATAGCCAAACCAGTTCCCAATCGAATCTCACGTCGCTCCCGAGCACCTGGAGCACTGGGAGGACCTGGAACACCTGTTATATCTCCGCGTACGCCGTGGCGGGAACTTTCCCCGCAACCGTGATGATTGGGAATCAGGAGGTCGAAAGCAATCTCGACAAGAATCCCGCTGAGCAAGCAGAAGCTTTCCCTGCTATCGCAAACACAACGGGTAGTGTTGCCGTCATTGACTTATATCTTGATCCGACCTCGGGATCCGGCCCTGTCTACATTGGTTTGTACGCAGACAACGGCAAGAATCACCCGGGAACTCTTCTTGGACAGGGAAGCACGGCGAGTCCGGTAGCTGGAAGCTGGAATTCTATCTCGATCACACCCAGCAGCATTACTGCTGGCAGCCGTTACTGGATCGCGTTATTGGGAACGCAGGCCACTAGCCCGTATTTTCGAGACAGGCAAACGACGGCTTGCCATAGTGAAACTTCATCGCAGACCAATCTTGCTTCCCTGCCTTCGACTTGGTCGACCGGAGCCAGTTGGAATACCTGTTATATCTCGGCTTACGGCCTGCCAGCTACAGGTTCGCCGATCCTCTCAATTTCGCCCTCCAGCCTGAGTTTCGCGGCTATACAAGGCGGAGCCAATCCAGTTCCCGCGAACTTGAGTGTCACAAATACGGGAAGTGGAACCCTGAGTTTCACGGCTTATACGGACCAGTCATGGCTGTCCGCAACTCCAGCCAGCGGGACGGCTCCGCAAACGGTTCAGGTGTCCGCGGCAGTTGGAAGCCTCACTGCAGGAACCTACACGGGGCACGTAACCGTGACGGCGGCTGGAGCTCAAGACTCTCCGGCAGTCGCGACGGTTACATTCACGGTGTCTCCATTCGTTCCTCCGTCTATCACAGCATTGGCTTCTCCACCTGCCAATGCCAACGGCTGGAACAATACGAATGTCACCGTGACCTTCACTTGCACCGCAGGCTCCTATCTGATTCAAACCTGTACGGCGCCGATCGTGGTGAGCACGCAGGGAGCGAATCAGATCGTAACCGGAACCGTGACGGATACTGCGGGGAACAGCAATGCGGTTCAGGTGACGCTGAATATCAGCACGACTCCGCCGACGATTACGGCAACACCCGACGTCCCCCCTAACAGCGCTGGTTGGAATGATACTTCAGTCACAGTAACGTATAACTGCACCGCTACGATTGCGCCAATCAATATCTGTCCTGCCCCCCAAGTTGTGGCTACACAAGGTACGAATCAGAACGTCACGGCAACGGCAAGTGATCTTGCCGGAAACACGGCATCGGCTGGTTTAACACTCGACCTCGACCTAACTAAGCCGACCATTCAAGGTACGGCTACCCCACCTCCTGGTCCCAACGGAATCAATACGACCCCTGTAACCATTACTTACCAGTGCTCGGACGCTCTTTCTGGTATCGCAGTGTGCCCTCCCGCTGTGACGATCAGTGCGTCAGGCGCTAACCAAATCATTAAAGGCGATGCCGTCGACGTTGCGGGCAATACGGCGTCGTCTCTGTTTACCTTGAACATCGAGCTTATACCACTCACAATTTCTGCCAGTGCATCGCCTCCAGCGAATTCGGCGGGTTGGAATAACTCGAACGTGACCATCACCTACGTTTGCGGCGGAGGTGTGGCCCCGATCTCGTGTCCGACACCCCTAGCAGTGACTCAGGAAGCTCACGGCCTCAGCGTTTATGGAACGGCAAGCGATGCTGCAGGAAATCTCCAGCAAGCCGGGGTGTCCCTAAGCGTGGACAAAACACCTCCGGTACTGACAATCGTCTCACCCGCCAACGGCACGAACACTGGCGTCAGCCAGGCGACCATTCAGGGCTTGGTTTCGGACGCTCTGTCTGGGGTCATGAGCGTGACCTGTAACGGCAGTCCCGCCACGATCACCGGGACGGCCTTCAGTTGCAATGTCACGCTTAGCATAGGCACCAATAACATCGCAGTGAACGCGACCGACGTTGCCGGAAATAATACAAGCTCCAGCGTCACATTAGTCTACGCAAAACCGATCAACGTCCAAATTACGTCGCCGACTACACTCCAATTATTCTCTTCCAATCCCGTCACCGTCACAGGGACCGTGAGCGATCCGACTGCGACCGTCACTGTGGGCGGGGTCACGGCAACCCTGAATGGCACAACATTTACGGCTCATGGGGTTGTTTTGCGGGAGGGCAACAACCTACTCACGGCTAGCGCGACCACTTCCGCTGGAGGAGTAGGGTCGGATTCCGTGTCCGCTTACCTGGACACGACGCCTCCCACAGTTCGCATCGGCAGCCCCGCCTCAGGTGCGGTGGTGACAAGCTCTCAGATTGATGTCACTGGCGACGTCAACGACATGGTGACGGGGACGGTGAACGGAGATCAGGTGTCGGTAGTCGTAAACGGTGTCAATGCGACGGTCGCAAACCGTAGCTTCGCTGCCCACGGTGTTCTGCTGGTACCAGGCCAGAACACGATCACTGCGCTGGCTACCGACCGGGCAGGCAATACGAACCAACACCAAGTGCAGGTAATACTGCAGCAACTGGGAGGGCAAACACTTTCCGTTGTCTCGGGAAATGATCAGAGCGCTCCGATCAATACCGTGCTGCCCCAGCCCCTGGTTGTGCTCGCCACGGATGCACTCGGACGACCGATGGTGAACGTGGCGCTGAATTTCTCGGTCGCGCAGAGCGACGGCTTGATTCTGGCAGGACAACAGAGTGGGCGGCAATTGACGGTTCAGACCGGAGTCAATGGTCAGGCCAGTGTTCAGTTCCGAGTTGGGAGTCGTAACGGGGCTGGAGCAAATCAAGTAGCGGTAGCGGCTCCAGGCTTTGTGGGACAGACGGTTTTTTCCGCAGACAGCACGGTGGGAACACCAACGCGCATCAACATTGTCTCAGGCGACATGCAGGTCGGCGCTGTGGGCGTCGCTCTGGCCCAACCGCTCGTAGCCATTGTGACCGATGCCGGTGGCAATCCGGTGGCGAACGTGGCAGTAACCTTCACGGTGCAGTCGGGCGGTGGACTGATCGGTGCCGGCAACACCTTTGTGCAGAACACCGACGGTGACGGCAGGGCGTACGCAGTGCTGGTGCTTGGCCAACAAGAGGGCATCAACAATAACGATGTAGTCGCCTCGTTTCCGGGGATGACAGGGCAGCCGGCCGCCTTCCTGAGTTCCGGCGTCGTACCAGGACCCGTCGCCAATACAATCGTGAGCGGGGTCGTGCTCGACAATGCGGAGCAGCCGATTCCCAATACCACTGCCAGCATCGAAAATACCAATCTCTCCGCGCTGACCAATGCACAAGGACAATTCACCATCGTCAACGCTCCTGTAGGAGATATCATCCTTTTCATCGATGGGAGTACGAGCACGAGTTCGTATACATTCCCCACTCTGTCTTTCCAGATGGCGACAATCCCCGGCATCAATAACACGCTGGGGCGTCCGATTTATTTGCCGGCGCTTGACACCTCGAACTCGCAGGTTGTGGGAGGAGCTCAAGCGGTCCAACTCACGCTGACGGGCGTTCCTGGCCTGGTCTACACGGTGGCGCCGAACTCGGTGACCTTCCCGGATGGAACCCACGTGGGGCCGTTGACGATATCGCAGGTGCACAACGACCGAGTACCCATGATTCCGGTGAACGGGACCGCACCTCGGCTGGTGTTGACCGTGCAACCGGCAGGCGTTCTGTTCAATCCGCCGGTTCAGATGCAGTTCCCAAATACGGACGGCCTCGCACCCGGACAAGTGATAAACATCTTCTCCTTCCACCATGACCTGGAGCAATTTGTAGTGGAGGGGACGGCAAGGGTCAGCGAAGACGGATCGGTGGTCGTCTCCGATCCCGGATTTGGGCTGACCATTTCTGGCTGGGACGGCGGCGGACCCACCATCCCACAAACTACTACCTGTGGTGACGGCTGCAATAACGGGAATACTTGCCAGTCGGGCAGCTGTGCAAACGGCGCATGCCAGTTCACCACTTTGCCCGACGGCACTAGTTGCACTGACCCGAGCGGCTGCACTGTAAATGACGTCTGCACCGGTGGCGCTTGCGGAGGGGATCAGATCGACATAAACGACGTCGAGATTCAAGCTAACAGCCAAGAAGACGAGGCATTTGTGGCCATGACGACATCCAACGGCGCCTCTGCACCGGTCTCTGTGAACTTCACTTCGCAAGTCGATCAGGATAATTGCCCCAGCCTGAACTACTCTTGGAATTTCGGCGATGGCGGCACGAGCACCGATGCCAATCCCGCGCATCCCTATACTGCTCCTGGCACATACAAAGTGACCCTGAACGTGAACTGCAATCCTCCTTGCAATACAGCGATAGCGCAGCCTGCGGAGGTCGATGTAACCGTGCTTGCAGCATCGGTGAACAGCGCGGACGTCACTCAGGACCAGATCGCAGTTTCCCTGATGCCAGGCGGCCAGACTGGCACGTTACGAATGCAGTTACTGGGGGCCAACAATCGGCAACTATCGCCGGATCAGCCTAACGCCTCGGGTAACAGCACTCAAAGCTTCTATATCGATGATTTAGGAGTTTTGACGAACGATAATGGAGATGATTACACGCAAGTAAGCGCCACTTGGATGGTGGCCTCCCCCAGCGGAAGTACGATTCAAGTGGTCGGCACATTCGATTACCACATACTCGTACTGGGAAGCTACCGGCATTCTGTTTACAACACTCCTACTGAAAGCCAGTGTAGCGGCGCGGCCGGCAATGCCTACATCCTGGCAGGTCCAGCGCCGGTCTGCTTCAACAATTACACGCAGGATACGTTGATCTCCCAGTTCATTTCGCAGGTGGATATTAACGGATCCGGTGTTGCCACCCAATGGGGAGATGTTAAGTCGCTGGCTGCGACGAGTTGTTCTGGCGCTACAAAAAACCGCCCCGCTGGCGCTACCGGCGGGGCAAACGGGAACTCTTTCGTGGAAGTCGATACCATTACGGGTACTTGTAACACCACACTGGGCAACACGACGGTCGCTTCTTGCGCCAAGGACACGCGACTAAGTTGCGGAAACAGCGTATTTATCAATACCGTCGGCGTCAAGACCGTGCAGGATACCTGCCCGGCCTGCTGTAAGGATGCTAATTATCAGCACCTGGATAATTACACGACACAACAGGCGTGCAACCCCCGCGCCTTCAACGATCTGGGAAATTTTGTCACAATAAAACTTTTCTAGGGAAGCTGCATGATGATGAAAGTAGAGCCAGAAATCTTTGGTTGTGCGGACGTTGTGTTCGCGATTCGATTTGAACAATTCAGGTGACCAATCAGTTGTCGTTACTAGGTATCCGATGACATTACGGAATAGTTTCTCAATGTGCATCTCGTTCTTGCTCCTCGCGCTTACTGCAACCGCGGCGAATCTTCCAGCAGTTCCTTATCTGGAGAGTGACACTTACCTCGTTCGACTTACTCAATGGGAACGAACTGGTAAGAATTACGACGAGTACAAGTTCGTTTTTCACTCGAAAGACAAGAAAAGTGGACGTGAGTCTACACAGGTTCTACAAAATGAGACGACAGATCTTCAATCGGCATACATTGTGAAGCACTCGCTGGTTGTGTTTGGTGAAATACGGGATACCGCCGATGTGATGACGCTGTTTGATCTCGACACAGGCGAAGTCCGAGATCACTTTCTGTGCTATGGTCCGCAACTATCGGACAGTAAAAAATATCTGATTTACAGGAAGTTCTATCCCCGAGCAGCCGAGCTACCGGCGACCAGCGATTTAATCCTAATCTACGATCTAGATTCTCCTCCGGAAGGGAACCGTGTGAAAACCGATGGCCAGTCGGCAGACAATATCGGGATTCCCATTTTTCCCGAAGAGAACGTCAAGAATCATTCCCTGCAGGTGTGGGTCGAGAAAGCGGAGGAACGGGACACAGTTTACCCTCCTAACCAATATCTCTGGTTGAACCACGATGCTGAGGTCACCTTCGTCGATAAGCGGGGAGGTGAAAATTGGATAGTATTGGTGGATTTGTCCCATGGCGTCAACCAAGCGTTAATAAGAAAAAACAAGATTGACTTGACCACAACGTTGGGACTAGATCGAGCTTCTCCGGAATACCCAAGCAAATTGAAGCAATACAACAAGAGTTTCATGGTATCCCAGATCGAGGCGGGTGGGCACGGGGAGGCAATTCTGAGAATTGGTGGCATCGGGCCACACATAACAAACGAGATTGCGGTGGCGCTTCCTTGACACGGTGTTGGTGTTTATGTCGGTGGTCTTCTAATAAGGTCGGCCGAAGAAAGAACGATTTTCGATGAAACGGTTGTCGAAACAAGTCCAGTTCTGCGGTGTGCGGACCTTGCACGCCATCATTACGGTATTTGCGCTGAGTACCGGGGCCTTGGCCCAGTTGAATCAGAACTGCGTCGCCACGATTGCCAATCGTTCTGTGCAGGTGAACGCGAACGGTACTTTTGCCGTGCCGAACGTTCCGGCCGACAGCGGTTATTACCGGGTCCGAGTCATCTGCCAGAATGGAGGGCAGACCACGCAAGGGCAATCCGCATATATAACCCTGACCGCCAACGGCGACAGTCAGATTCCTGCTATTACATTCGGAACGGTTACCCCTCCGCCGGTCTCAATCAGCCTGAGTGCGCCTTCCCCATCTCTCGCTACTGCGGGGCAGACAGAACAGCTGTCAGTCACCGGTACGATACCCAACGGAAGCACCACCGATCTGAGCACGCAGGCCTTGGGCACGTTCTACGTTACCAGCAGCCCGCAAATCGCCACGGTAAGCGCAAATGGAGTTGTCACTGCGATCGGCCCGGGTCAGGTTTACATCACCGCGCGCAACGAGGGCGCAGTAGCGACGGCAGCGATCAGCGTCACTATTCCTCTCAGCACGCTGGGCGACGGCATCCCCGATAGTTGGAAGATTGCTCATGGTTTCGACCCCAATGACCCGGGCGTCGCAGCAGCGGATACTGACGGAGACGGATTAACCAACCTGCAGGAATACCAATTAGGTACCGACCCGAGAAACCCGGATACCGATGGCGATGGAATTCCCGACGGAATGGAAGTGCAACTCGGTACGAATCCCCTGGATCCGGATACCGACCATGACGGACTCAGCGACGGGCAGGAACTGAAACTCGGCACCAATCCGCTCAACCCTGATACAGACGGGGATGGGATCCCTGATGGTATCGAGGTTCAACTCGGGACCAATCCCCTGGTTCCAGATCCAACCACCACTGTCCAAGGGCGCGTGCTCAACGGGGCGAACATACCCGTGACAGGAGCTGCGGTAGTCGTTTTCGGTTTGATTACGGGTGTCACGGACGGAACGGGATTTTTCTCAATCTCTTATGTTCCCTCGCAAATTGGGATGATTACAGCAGTTGCTCGCGTCACGGTAAACAATGTGATCCTGCAAGGCCAATCTATTCCTGCCAGCGGCGTCACACGGGGGGTTACGAATGTTGGCATTATCCAACTCGGCCAAAGTAATGGCGGTATCTCCGGGGTGGTTACCAATGTTCAGAATCTGGCAGTAGTGAACGCGCAGGTGACCATCAATATCGGTGGCCAGCTTAGAAGTACAAATACTGATGTCAACGGTCAGTATGCTTTTATAGAAATTGCTCCCAGCAGCTTCCTCGTAATCGCTGTCGATCCTGCGACCGGTCTTCAAGGGCAGGCGGCGGGCGTTCTCGGCGCAAACTCCTCGGCCGTAGCGAACATCCAACTTTCAGCATCGGGGACGATTAAAGGCACTGTGTTTGCGACCAACGGGACAACCCCGGTTGCAAATGCAAACGTTGTTTTGTCCGGTTCGTCCTTAGCGACCGCGACCGCCAACGAAGCTGGACAATTCTCGTTCAATTATGTTCCAGTTGGCGTTTTCACTTTGGATGCCACAGATTTCAATGGCAACCACGGGCGTAGCACAGGCTCTATCCCGAAGACGGGAAGCATCGCGCAGAGTAACGTGACTTTCCTGGGGCAAGGCTCGGTTTCTGGGGTGGTCAGTGACAGCTCACAAAACCCTGTCCCGAACGCTGCCGTTACCCTCAACAGTGGAAGTATCTTTGGAGGAGTAAGTACAACCACCACAGATCCCAATGGGAACTATTCGCTGTCCGGCATATTTGTAGGCCCCTTCAACGTGACGGCGAGTTCCAGCGTGCTGCAGCTTGGCGGTCAGGCCAGTGGGAGCGTCACGAGCGATCAGCAGAGTGTGACGGCAAACATAACTCTGACGGCCTCCGGCACGGTCACAGGGACCATCTTCCACGCCGACGGTGCCACCCCGGTCAGCAATGCGCAAGTCAATCTTACTGGCGGCTTTACTACTGCCGCCGACGTGAACGGAAACTATACGTTCAGCTTTGTGCCGCTGGGAACCTACTCAATTTCAGTGACCGATCCAAGTGATGGAGACCAAGGTTCCGGGAATGTTGTCCTCAGCAGTCAAGGACAAATGCAAACGGTAAACATCACTTTGGACGGATTAGGCACTGTAGCTGTAACTGTGCTCGATGCGCTTGGGAATCCAGATCCATACGGAATCGTGACTGTGACCGGCCAAACTTCCTTTGGTGGAACTTTCAACGGCGCCACGCAGCCGAACGGAACTGTCAGCTTCAGTCAAGTGCCTGCTGGAAGCTTCAGTGTAGTTGCGTCGGACGGGGTGAGCGCCGCTGGGGCAGGCCCCGTGACGGGTTCCGTTACGGCTGGGGGCACAACGAGCGTTACGCTCCAAATGCAACCTGTCGGCAGTGTCTCTGGCTTGGTGTTCGCGGCGAACGGCGTCACTCCGGTTGCGAATATCGCCGTGAACCTGGTCGGCGCTACCACTCAGACGGTTACAACGGCTTCCAACGGCAGCTTCCTTTTCAGCGTCGTGCCCAGTGGGACCTACACGTTGCAGGCAGTGGATGGAAGCGGCAATGTACGGGCGCAAGTGAGCGTCACCCTCAGTGCCGAAGGAACTACGGTGAACCAGAATCTAATCCTCTCAGGATTTGGAACAGTAACAGGTTCTGTCGTGCTCGCCGAAGGAGGCCCCGCCGTGGGCGCGTCGCTCACGTTGACTGACGCCACAGGCAAGATACAGTCTGGATTGACTGATCTCTCTGGCAACTACTCAATCAGCCAGGTTGCGGTTGGTAATTTTACAGCCCAGGCTCTGTTCCAGGAAGCCACCCAAACCGAATCCGGCTTTCTGCAGGGCCAAATTACGGCCGACGGAACCACTGCCACCGCCAATATCCAACTGGTTGGCCAATCCCTTCCATTGCCGGTAACGTTGCTCGATGGCAACGCGTTCAACTACGAAATCGCATTCGACGGTTCCTTTAACAACGGGACGAATGAGTTTTTCAGTAGTTCTGGGCCATCGCCACAAGGCGCTATGCGACTCGACGTGATTTCAGGGTCAACCGTCACCCACTTCGCTGGCAGCAGCACCGCGAGCACTGCCAACAATGGCCGGGAACTCGATATACAACAGAACATCGATGGCCTGAACATCATTCGGAAGATTTTTATTCCCGTGGATGGTTATTTCGCCCGCTATGTCGAAGTGGTTCAAAATCCTGGAACAAATGCCGTAACGATCGGCCTGAGATTCTCGAGCGATCTGCGATTTGTGACCGGGATTACTAACAACAACACTACCGTGGGCGTCGCGCCGACTTTGATCTCTACTTCCAGTGGAGACAATGTTCTCGATGTCACCTCTTCAAGCCCAGATCGTTGGGTAGTAATCGAGGATACCGCTACGATCGATTCGACCTTGGGGGCTGCCCAGACACTCCCAACGATACAAGACACATTTGACGGACCCGGCGGAGCCGTCCAAGCGACCAGTGCTCAGTGGACCGTTGATTCCGCAAGTCTGCAGGGTACCCTACAAGAGGAATTTGACAATATCACCGTACCCGCTGGCGGACAGGTCGCTCTTCTTCATTTCTTTAGCTGCCAGAGTAGCGTCACCAGCGCGATTGCTTCAGCACAACGTCTCATCCAACTTCCGCCGGAGGGACTGACGGGAATTCTCGCGAGCGATCTTCCAACCATTCAAAACTTCACGGTACCGGCAAATGGTGTAAGCACTCTACCGGCTCTTGAGGCGTTGACGGGCCAAGTGATCGGGCAAGTATTAGCAGGAGATGGTGTAACTGGCCTTCCGAACATGCAGGTCACATTTCAGAGTAACGAGCCTCTATTTGCTCAACCTCGGACTACAACTTCCACTGCGACCGGAAACTACGCATTCACTGCACAGTTCGGCAATACAGGTGCTCCGGTGGCGATCCCGGTGACTGGCTTCGTTGTTCAGGCGTCAGAGATATTTTCTTCGGTCGGATCGCCGGCCACGCCGGGAAACTTTGCGGCTGGAAGCACGGTCGCACAGCAAAACATCGTAATGACCGGTACGGCTGTTCTGAATGGAACTGTATTTGCCTCGACTGGAGAAGCAGTTACGTCAGGAACCGTGCAGATCACACCACAGGGCGGCGGGGGCGGTGCCGATCCGATAGTACCGATTAGCAGCAACGGTACATACAGCGCGCCAAACCTGGCAGCCGGAACCTATTCTGTTGTCGCGACGGTCCCCACGGGCCAGGGAGGGCCTCCGCTCTCTGGGGCCACGACCGCGAGAGTATTCCAGGGCCAGGACACGACTGCCAATGTTACCGTGGCGCCAACCGGAAGCGTAAGTGGGATCGTGTTCGACATTAACGGGGTTCCGTTCCCAAATTTGCCAGTCGCACTGTATAACAACGCCGGGGACTACCAGACGACAACTGACGTCGGCGGCAATTTCGGCTTCGTTCAAGTCTTGGCGGGTTCAGCGACGCTGGAAGCGTACGATCCCGCTAGCCAGAGCGGTGGCGCGGCGCAGGTAACTGTGCTTTCTAACCAGGCCATCACGCAGAATCTCAACTTGGTCCAGGGAACCGGGACCGTTTCTGGGACTGTTACTGAGTTTGGAAGTCCCATCTCGGGAGCGCAGGTCACACTTACCACAGCGACCAACAGCATCATCAACACCACGACGGCGTCCGATGGCACCTACTCGGTGACGGCCGTACCTGTGGGCCCAGTTACGGTGCTGGCGCAAGGCAGTTTCGGTGCGGCTGGTGAAACGCAAAGCTTCCTGGCACTACCAGGATCGGTTCTCACGGTGAATGTAACCATACAATCCAGCGGCAGCTGGAACCTGCCGCCTAGGAATTTTGATGGGGCCAATCCGGGCGCCACTGCCCTGTTTAGACCTTCCGCGGCCATCTGGCCGATATTCGGGACTGGGTTCGAGGAGTACTTAGATTGGCCGGTGTTTGCGGGTTCGTCCGCAAGGTAGAGCAAGCGTGAGAGATTAGCAGGACCTCAGGCCTGAGGAGATTCAAATGAGACTGGCTGTCGTAATAATCGCTGCATTGTTCACGTCTTCGCTCTCTGCTCAAACCAACGTTGATGCGCCTCATGTTCTGGGCCTCGCTCACGTGGCGTTCCGCGTCAGTGACTTCGCCAGGGCGAGCGCTTTACGAAGGCCTCTTGGGTTATGAGGAGCCATTTTCGTTGAAGGGCGGAAACGGGCTAATCGCAATTGCGTTCGTGAAAGTAAAACGACAAGCAATATGTTGAGCTCTTTCCCGGCGATGCCACGAGTCAGGGACAGCTTGATCATTTTGCCCTATACACCGCCCGGCACTCCGGATCTCCGCCAAACAATCTTCTGGAAATGGTCACTACCCATCACAGGTCTGCTCGGCGACGGCGAGAATTAGAGGGCGACTGATCAGCATTGACAAGGAAACTGGCATTTGCCATAGTGTCAAAGCGGTTAGACATAAGCCTTTCATACGACCGCTTAACATGGTGCTTCGCAGGAGACCATATGACGGTAAGCGACTTTGTTGTCCATCCCAAGAAACTCAATCCCGACGAGCGTGGTGAACTCCTGCATTTCACGCGCGAGCAAGCGGGTTGGGAATGGATGAGCTTTTTTGTCAGGCATTTGCCGCGGGAGGAAACGTATCGGACGCATACGGAGAATGAAGAAGCGGCATTCGTGCTTCTCGGAGGTAGCTGCCGTGCGGACTGGGGACAGGGTGAAGTTTCCATCGGAAAGAGGAGTGACGTTTTCGGCGGCTTTCCCTACACCGTCTATTTGCCTGCACAGAATCAGATCTCATTCACAGCAGGAACTGCGTGCGAAATTGCGGAGTGCCGGGTGCCCTCAACTGCCCGGTTAGAACCAAGATTGATTTCTCCCTCCGACGTCGTCAGCAGTCTACGGGGGGGAGGCAACGCATCTCGACAGATCATCGATATCATGCCACCGGCATTTCCGGCCGATCGCCTTATGGTAATCGAGGTATACACGCCGGGCGGAAACTGGTCCAGTTATCCGCCACACAAGCATGACGTGCATAATCCTCCGGCGGAAGTGGATCTTGACGAGATTTATTATTATCGAATTCAGCAACCAAATGGATTCGCTCTCCAACATCTTTATCCCGATCAAAACGCGGCAGCACACACTGTGGAAGCACGAGATGGAGACGCAGTTTTGGTGCGCAGCGGTTTTCACCCTGTCGTCGCCGGGCCGGGATACGATGTTTATTATTTGAACTTTCTTGCGGGGTCTTCACGGGCGCTTTCCGTGACCGAGGATTCCCGGCACGACTGGATCCGTTCGACATGGAACCAGACGGATTCACGGTTGCCGCTAGTGAAGGGCTGAAGCATTCAAACAGAAAGCCACGCGCTTTGCTAATCGCTTAGACGAATTGGCCATATCAGATTGACGATTTCTCTTCTTGCTGAGTTGACTTCTGGAAGCTCTTCGAATGGAGTAGGGTCATGACCACTCGCCGAACGCTGGCCCAAGCGATCGTCGCATTTCTCAAAAACCAATACACGGAACGCGACGGAAAAAAGCAGCGTCTTTTTGAGGGCTGCCTTGGAATCTTCGGACATGGCAATGTCGCCGGCATGGGACAGGCTTTGGAGCAAGATCCGGGGCTTCCCTATTATCTGTTTCGCAACGAGCAGGCCATGGTACATACCGCCGCGGCCTTTGCGAAGGCCAGTAATCGCCTGAAAACGCTGGCATGCACGACGTCGATTGGCCCGGGTGCAACGAACATGGTGACGGGTGCGGCCCTTGCCACGATCAATCGCCTGCCGGTGCTCCTTCTTCCCGGGGACATTTTCGCGCGCCGGATTGTCGCGCCGGTTCTTCAGCAGCTGGAGTCTTCTGCGAGCCAGGATATTTCGGTGAACGATTGCTTCAAGCCCGTCTCGCGTTACTGGGACCGCATTGAACGGCCCGTACAGATTCTTACCGCATTGCCGGCCGCGATGCGCGTGCTTACCTCGCCAGCGGAAACCGGAGCAGTTGTACTTTGTTTGCCACAGGATGTGCAGGCGGAAGCCTTCGATTATCCGAACGAGTTCTTCGAGAAAAGAGTGTGGCGGGTTTCCAGAACGCGTTGCGATCGCGATTTGCTGAAGAAGGCAGCCGAGTGGATTCGCTCCGCGAAAAAGCCGTTGATCATTGCGGGGGGCGGCGTGCTTTATTCAGAAGCAAGCGCAGCGCTGGCAGACTTTGCCTCGCAAACCGGAATTGCAGTAGCGGAAACTCAAGCCGGCAAAGGTTCGTTGCGCTACGATCACGCGCAGTCGCTGGGAGCTATGGGCGTCACCGGAACTCCCGGCGCGAATCTGGTCGCGCGCGAGGCCGACCTGATCATCGGCATTGGCACTCGTTATGCGGACTTCACGACCGCTTCGCAAACTGCTTTCCAAAACGCGTCGGTAAGATTTATCAATCTCAACGTCAGTGAGTTCGATGCCGGCAAGCAATCGGCTCTGCCGCTGGTCGGCGATGCCCTGGTTACGCTGCAAGAACTAGCAGAGATGCTGCAGGGCTACCGGGTGGATAAGGGTTACGTCTCCGTAGTGACATCATTTCGAGAAGCCTGGGAAAAAGAAGTGGACCGCCTGCATCATCTTGACTGGGGACCGCCGATCAGCCAGGGCGAGGTGATTGGAGTCGTGAACGAAATTTGTGAACCTCGCGATGTAATAGTCTGTGCCGCTGGTAGCCTTCCCGGAGATCTTCATAAAATGTGGCGGACTCGCGATCCCAAGGGGTACCACATGGAGTATGGCTACTCGTGCATGGGATACGAAATCAGTGGGGGGCTCGGAGTAAAGATGGCTGCTCCGGATCGCGAGGTGTTTGTCATGGTCGGCGACGGTTCTTATCTCATGATGGCGCAGGAGATTGTCACGTCTCTGCAGGAGGGGTACAAACTCAACATCGTCATGCTCGATAATCATGGTTTCTCCAGTATCGGTGGCCTGACGCGCGCATGCGGCAATCGCGGAATGGGAACCGAATATCGCTACAGGCAGGATGGCGCGTTGGAAGGAAAAATCATTCCAGTTGATTTTGTGGAGAATGCAAGGAGCCTGGGAGCGGATGCCGTTCACGCCGATACTCCCGCTCAACTGAAACAAGCACTTTTGCGTGCAAGAAAATCTACGAAGACGTCAGTAGTCGTAATCGAGACCGCATACGATGAACGCGTGCCCGGTTACGAATCATGGTGGGATGTGCCGATTGCAGAAGTTTCTGAGCTCGAACCTGTGCAGGCAGCGCGGGCAAAGTATGTGGAAGCGGCCAAGAAGCAGCGTATCTTTTGAGCGAAACACAGCACAACCCCGCGGCGCAAGAAGTGCCTAAAGCGCCTCCGCGTCTGAAACGGGTATTGGGGCTATGGGATCTTGTTTATTACGGCATCATCTTAATCTCGCCGATCGCCGCTGTGCCGATGTTCGGTGAGGCGCAGGTTCTTTCCAAGGGGCATGCGGTTACAACGCTTCTTGCTGCCATGGTCGCGATGACAGCTACCGCGGTCAGCTTTGGCCGCATGGCTACTGTTTACCCCTCTGCAGGCTCCGTTTACACCTATACCAGCCGCGGGTTCAACGCGCACATTGGATTTGTGCTGGGATGGGCGATGTTCCTCGAATATCTTTTTCAACCGTTGCAAAACAGTCTATATGCAGCGTTGGCGGTACAGAGGTTAATTCCTCAAGTTCCGTTCCCGTTATTATCGGCGCTGGCTGTGGGTTTTATGACAGTGCTGTGCTGGATGGGCATCCGGACTACAGCACGAACCAACCAGATATTGCTTGCCTTCATGTCGCTCATCATGTTCGGCTTTTTGTTTCAGGCGCTGGCGTATGTTGTGACCCACCAGCATTGGCAGGGGCTGGTTTCGTGGCAGCCCCTTTACGATCCCAGAACATTTAGCGTGCGCGCGATTGCGGCCGGGACCGCTCTGGCAGCAACGACCTACATCGGTTTTGACGGCGTCAGCATTCTTGCCGAAGAGGTTCATAATCCGCGACGAAATGTGCTGCTGGCCACGGTGCTTGTCTGCATCTTCACCGGACTCTTTGCCAGTCTGCAGGTTTATTTGGCACAACGGGTTTGGCCTGACTACCGCACTTTGGCGAATCCGGAGACAGCATTCATGGACGTAGCGCGCGTGGTTGGAGGCTATCGTCTTTTCGCCGCGTTTGGTTTGGTGTTGCTGGTATCGAGTTTAGCCTGCGGGTTGGCGGGACATCTGGGAGCGGTCCGCTTGCTGTACGGAATGGGCCGCGACAATATTCTGCCGCGAAAAATATTCGGTCACCTCAATCCGAAGAGCGGAAGCCCTACCTACAATGTTGCGCTGGTTGGAATCATCGCCTATGTAGGCACGCTGACCCTGAATTGGGAGCGTGCCGTGGAGATTCTGAACTTTGGAGCGTTGCTGGCTTTCATGGCGGTCAATCTGGCAGCGCTGCGTCACTTCGGATTCAACTCGACGGGGGCGGCTCAGCGGAATTTATTGCTCGATGTGATCTCGCCTTCGCTTGGCTTTTTGTTTTGCATGGTCATTTTCCTTGGATTGCAACAGTCGACTCTCATAATCGGAGCCGTGTGGTGCGCTGTTGGCGGAGTTTATGTCGTGATGAAGACGAAAGGGTTGAGCACAGAACCAATCGAGATTGATTTCAGCGAATCATAATCAATCGATACCAGAAATTTAATGGGTGAGAACTAGGCCGATTCGAGGGAAGGTCTTCCTGCGACTTTTCCGGACTGTCCCCGAGCCATATATAGCGCTAGACCGCAGGACTCGCGAATCCGCAATTCTGGTTGTAACTTCCGGACAACTGGCTTCTTCTTGCTGCCGCCGATGCGTTCGATCAACAACTCCGCAGCCTCGCTACCCAGTTGATGTTTCGGCAACTCCACTGTTGTCAGCTTGGGACGAAACACTCCCAGCCACGGGTAGTCGTCAAAACTTACCAGTCCAAAGTCTTCCGGACAGCTCAGCCCCATTTCTTCGGCGGCCTTCAACAGGCCGACTGTCATAAGATGGTTCGCTACGTAGATACCATCGGGCTGATGCGAGAACAAGGAATGACCCGCACGAAATCCGGATTCGATGCGATAGTCGCCTTGGATGACCAATCTTTCATCGAACGGCAGGCCCAGGCTCTTTAACGCATCGTGGAACCCTTCCCAGCGCGCGATCGCATTACTCACCTTGAGTGGACCACTGATCAGCGCGATGCGACGACGGCCAGCGCGTCCCAAGTGACAAACCGCATCGTATGCCCCTTGATAATCGTCAGAGAGAATAGCGTCCTTCGTCAGTTTCGGATAAGTACGCATCACCAGCACAAAGGGGATATTTACTTCTTTAATCATCTGCCGGAGTGCGGGGGAAAGATCGCCGGCCGCCTTTGTCAGCAAAATTCCATCAACCCGCTTGGACAGCAGCAGCTCGATCTCGCTCTCTTCCTTATCGAGCGTATCGTCACTGTTGCACAGCAAAAGATTGTAGCCGTGTTTTTGTGCAGCATCTTCGGCGCCGCGCACCACCATGGGGAAGAATGGATTCGCGATGTCCGGAACGATCATCCCGATGGTATGAGTGCGCTGCTTGGCAAGGCTGCGCGCGATCAGGTTCGGCCGGTAGTTGAGTTGGCGGATCGCCTCCTCTACTCGCTCCCGTAGTTTCTTGCCCACATGACTTTTGTTGTTGATAACTGCGGAGACAGTGAAGACCGAAACCTTAGACTCGCGCGCCACATCGTAGATGCTGGCGGCCTTTGCCGGCTTTTGCGAATTGTCTCGAGATGAGGACATTTATATAATATCTAAGTTCGATTCGCCCATGCGATTAGCTCCTACCATCACAATAGATTGCTCGATGTTATCAATACTTGACCTTCACCGTGGCTCCGCGTTTCGCAGCCTCATAAATGGAATGCAGAATGATCATATCCCGATGCCCTTGTTCTCCGTCAGGAAACGTCACCCCACACCCCTGAATGGCGGATGCAAATGCATCGAGTTCCGGGGCAAATTCATCGAGTACTGCGAATGTTCGTTCCATCCACTGGCCCGCGACCTTTCCTGTGAATCGCCGTTCCTCAGCAAAATCATACGCTGGCGATAGAGAAGCCCACCCCTTTGTTCCCTGCGTGCGGATAAAAGAGGTCGGTGCGGCAGCGTAAGTCGAGCTACCCAACATCACCGTGCCGCTGGGAAAGAGTAATCGAAACGAGACACCTTCTTCTACCTCAGGAAAGCGCTTGCGATTATGACACCAGGACTGGGCGATCGCTTCAACCGGATCCTCGTCCAGTAACCAGCGCGTGGTATTCACGCAATAGATGCCGAGGTCCATCAGCGGTCCACCACCTGCAAGTTTTCGATTTACAAGCCAATTCGGCGATCTATCAAGATTAAATAACTCGCTGAAGCCAGTATGAATGATATCGATGCGCCCAAGCTTGCCGCTCCGGATCAAGTTCTTCAAATAAATCGCGCTCGGCTCAAAATATTTTCGATAAGCGGTCATCAGCAAGACGCGATTTTCCCGGCAGGCTTGTACTATCCGCTCCGACTGCTCGAGCGTTGCCGCCAATGGCTTCTCGCAAAGCACGTGCTTTCCGGCGCGTGCCGCTTGAACCGTAAAGTATTCGTGCTCGCTCTGCGGGGTTGCGATATAAACTGCCGCAACCTCAGGGTTCGCCAGGCACTCCGCATAGTCCGTGGCAGTGTAATAAGCAGGAACATTGAAGTTTCCGGCGAGACGTTTTGCTTTGCCTTTATCGCGGCTCACCAGAGCAACGAGCCGCGCTCTCTTGCAGTGTGCGAAAGCCGGCAGAACCGAAGATTGCGCGATGCTGCCCAGTCCCACAACTGCGAATCCTGTCTTTCTTTGAGCGCGCATTTGTGCGGAAACACCCTAACTTTCGCGATCCGCGCGGCTAAGTCGCTGGTTACGAATTGCCTTGTGGTCGAACTTGCGCAGTTCTTCAATGTTTTCGAGCACTTTGTGAATCGCATCGGCAATGGCATCTATGTCTTCCCGGCTGCCAAGGAAAAGTTGATGCGCGAACCAGACCGCTTCCTGATACGCGGCCCGCTCGGATTCAGGACACAAATACATGCTTCTCAGATCCAACGGCTTTTCGCGTCCCCAGCTAAGTGCGGGAAAGTCTGTAGCTTTCACCGGAAACAAAGAACTCTTGTACACGGGCTCATAGAACAAGCCGTCGCAAGGAATTCCTTCCAGTTGCAGCGCTCCTACAAACGCCGCTCGCGGAATGCCATTCAGCTTCTCGCCGAAATACTTCACGATGTATCCGTAGGGAGCCAGCCGGGTGATGCGCGGATCTGGCTTCAGGAAGCCGATCGCGGGAGTATTCTGCAAGCGGCTTTCGAGATATTTCATGTTGGCCTCGCGAAGGGATCCCTGTTCCGGAAGCCGCTCCAACTGAGCGCAGAGCACAGCCGCCTGAAACTCTCCCAGTCGATAGTTGAAGCCGACGATGCGATGGTGAAATTGGTCGGTAGTACTGGCGCGACCGGCATTGATATAACTCTGAACCTTCTCCATATATTCAAGATTGTTGGTGATGACCGCACCACCCTCGCCAGAGGTAATGAGCTTACTCGATTGGAAACTGAATGCGCCCAGATCGCCCATGGAGCCGGCACCTTTGCCCTTCCATGCTCCACCATGAGCATGCGCGCAATCCTCAATGACTTTGAGACTATGCTTGGCGGCGATCCGCAGGATCTCATCCATATCAGCGAAGCGCATGCCGAGGTGGACGGGCAAAATCGCCTTGGTCTTCGGCGTAATTGCCTTTTCGATTAGCTTGGCATCGAGACAATAGGTGTCGGGGTCGACGTCCACAAATACAGGAATCGCATTCAGCAAGAGGACAGGGCCGACGGTCCCCTCCCAGGTATACGCGGGAGCAATCACTTCGTCACCCGGCTGAATATCGATCGCCTTCAACGCCGCCTGGATTGCAATGGTCCCGGTGCTGACGCACTGCGCATATTTGACGGTATGAACTTCTGCGAATTTCTTCGCGAACGCAACAGAGCACTTTCCAGGAAAAGGCTGACCGCCCCACAATGAACTGGTCAGCACATCGTCGAGCAGACCTGCCTCCTCCTTGCCACCCATAGGCCAACGTGTGAAAGGTGTTTTTCGTAAGGGCTCCCCACCGGTGATTGCCAGCTTTCCCACAAATTCCTCCTGTGATTACGCGTATGCCACGTCTGGGTTCGGAATCAGAAAATCGCGCACGACCGCATCGAACTCGTGACATGCACTGACAAACTGGCGCAGTGTGCGGCGCGTCGGCCCGAAGTTGTCGAAATCGCCTATCGTCAGGCCGTCTTCGCTGTATGCGCGGCGAAAGTCGGCGAACTTTTTCGAAAGCTCCTGCACGATGGCCGGATCGACCGGCTTATCGATCCGCGGCCGCACGGGGATATCGCTGGCATTGAAACGAACTTGCCAGGAATATGGAGGTGAGATCACGACATCACCGCCGATGAATTCGCTCCAGTGCATGTGATTACGAAAGGCCGCGGAAAGCAGGCGAATTCGATAACCCCGTTGGCGAAAGAATTCGTACGTTTTCTTGAAGACGGCCACGCCGGCCCACTCCAGACGGCCGGGATCGATGGCAATGTTGTCTTTCTCGATCAGCGCTTTGAGCCAGTCATCGAGACGGCCCACCATGATCGTGCAAACCGGGCCCATGCTTGCGATGTCTTTGCCCTCGCGCTCGCGACGCTTCAAGCCGCGCTCGACCGCTTCGGCCACTGCAACGCACTGCGGCAGCGTGAAGCAGACGGTTGCGTTGATACTAATTCCACGATACGTCGCTTCTTCCATGGCGGGAATTCCAGCGGAAGTGGCAGGAATTTTCACAATCATGTTGGGAGCAAGCTGATTGAATTCGATTGTTTGCTTGACGATTGCCTTCGAATCGCGAAACAAGCGTGGGTCGGTTTGAATGGAAAGGCGTCCATTCTTTCCGCCGTGTTTATCGAACATCGGTTTCAGTAGAGCCGCGCCTTTGATCGAGATTTCTCGTACGATCTGCCAAGCGATTTCTTCTTCTGAAGCCGTGGGACGCTCATCGATCAAGGCGTGAATTCTAGGCTTCCAGACGTCCGTTTCTTTTTTCAGCACGCCCAGGACGATGACGGGATTGCACGTCGCACCCACCGCTCCGTGTTCGATCGAATAGGTCAATTCCTGGATTGAGGCAGAATCGTTCCACAGGCAGGTGGGAGTGGTCTGCGTCATCTCGTGAAGCGGACTCTTGTAGGCAACGCTGACTGCGTTCACATGCACCTCCGGTTCGAACCTGCGCTAATCAACTTCAACTTTGCAAGGCTTACCCTGCAGATGCGATTGTTCCGCGGCAACAGCAATCGCCAAAGCCTTCAGACCGTCTTCTCCCGATACCAGAGGCGGACGGTCGTGCAACATGTTGTGAACAAAATCCTTCATCTCCGCCAGATAAGCGTCAGCAAAACGAGAGAGAAAGTGGTCGGCGAGAATCTCGGTGCCGCCGTTCGCGGTTAAGAATATCGCGGGCGTCTTATTCAGGGAACCAACAAAGATGGAACCTTTCGATCCGACGATCTCGGTGCGTACGTCATAGGCGTAAATGGCCTGCACATAGGATTCGACGTTGCCGATCGCGCCGCGGCCGTATTTGAGATTGATCACGCTCGCGACAACGTCTCCGTATTGCGCGATTTCGGGCCGGATTGAGACCGTTGTGTAGGCTTGCACCTCAGTGACTTCGTCGCGCATGAGCCAGCGTGCCAAGTCGAAATCATGGATCGTGTTGTTGTAAAAAAGCATGCCATTGACGTTCGACTGGTAAGCAGCGAGCGGAGGAACATCTTTGTCTCGTCCAACGGATTTAAAAATGACGGGATCACCGATTTCGCCGGCTTCGATGCGCTTCATGGCTGCTTCGTAGGCCGGATCGTAATGACGCATGAAACCGATCTGCAGGCGGACTTTCGCTTTAGCAACAGCAGCCAGCGCGGCGTGCGCGTCGGTCAGCGTAATCGCGATGGGCTTTTCGCAGAGAATATCCTTGCCGGCGGCTGCGGCGGTTTGAATTGCCTTGGCATGAAACTTATCGGGAGTGGCGATTACCACGGCATCGATTCCGCGGTGAGCGAGCATGTCTTCCAGGCTGGAGAAGGAATGGTCGATCTCCAACTCTGAAGCCGCCTGTGCGGCTCTACCGGCAGCGACATCCGCCACCGCGATGAGGTTTGCCTCAGGGACGAGCCGACGGAGATTTTCCGCGTGACGCCGGCCCATCTCCCCTACACCGAGCACTCCGATTCCGAGCTTGCGAATCAAATCCCCCCCCCTACCTTTCTTAGCGCTTTGTAAAGGCCATTCCTTACAAATTAGCTAATGTTTTATGGCCTGACAGCAGGTTATCCTACAATTTGTCCTCATCAAAATCCAGAACATTTTCTAACCGGTTAGCATAAATGATTTCCTTGTCTTCGAAGGGCCACTCCCGCTTTCGCCTCGCCAACAGGAGATAGGCGGCAAATCCCAAACCGATGGTCCCAAAGGCATAGGCCATGAATTGCCATCCGCCGGGCTGCAGGGCCGGGGTCACGAAAACCCCCAGCCATCCCACCAGCGCAAGCACGGCGGGCAACGGATAAAGCCACATGCGGAAAGGGCGCGGCGCATTGGGCTTCACACGGCGATAAATCAGCAAGCCGATAATTTGCGCGACAAACATGGAAAGAATGCGGGCCAACATGAGGGCGGTAATAATTTCGACCAGATCGAAGAAGCAGGAAATGATGACGAGAAATCCAACGAGCAATAAAGAGCGGTGTGGAAAACGCTTGGTGGGATGCAATTCAGCAAACCAGCGGAAGAATGCCCCGTCAAGAGCGGCGGCATACGGAATGCGCGAGTAGCCGAGCATCATGGCGTAAGTTGCGGCAAACGCCGTCACCTCGACCATTACAGTCATCAGGGCAGAAGCCCAGTGGCCGCCAAGCTTTTGCATATATACGGATCCGATCGCCACATAGGCCTGCGATCCCGGCTGCACCATCTCGCGCCAGGGCACGACGCCGGTAAAGCTGATGGAAATGAGAACATCGATTACCGTGACGATCAGGATCGAGAAGATAACACCGAACGGAATCACGCGCTCGGGGCGCTTAATCTCATCCCCGAGATAGCAGATCTGGTAATAGCCCAGAAAATTGAACATCACGAGCATGGTGCCGTTACCCAAGCCCAAAATAAAAGGAAGACCGATTCGCCATGCACCGGGGGGAAAATCAAAAAGGAGCTTGGGATCGAGATGTGTCATACCGCTGACGATGACCCAGGCGGCTGTGAGCAGCATGCCGATCCAAAGGATGAGCATGAGCCGGGCAATATCCTGAATTTTGCGATAGAGAGCCAGCATTGCAAGGGCCGTGATCGCCATTGCCAACAACTTGATGCTCCACGGGTGAATCATCAGTGGCGGCCAGAGAAAGCCAGCATAGCCCGCCATGCCGATACTACTGGTGGCAATCTCGAGCGTTCCGCTGAATAGAAATTGCCATACGAAAATCCAAGCCATCATGTGGCCCCAGGTTTTGCGTCCCAGGCATTCGCGAAGAAAGATGTAAGAGCCACCCGAAGCGGGAATGGCTGCTCCCAGTTCCGCGAATACCAGGCCGTCAGCGATCGCCAGAACAGCACCCACTGCCCAGGCGATGAGAGACTGCGGACCTCCCATGGTCGCAAGTATGGCTGGAACCGTGATGAAAGGACCGGTTCCAACCATGTTGGACATGTTTATGGAAACCGCATTGAGAAGGCCGAGGCGACGCAGCAGATGGGGCTGCTCTCCAATGGACGGTGCAGCGTTGGCGCCGCTCTCCAGTGTCACTGATGGACCTTCCGCTCAACAGGGATAACAAGCCTCTTTCGCCTTACAGCTTTCGCGAGTTCTCCTCAACGCTCCAGCGCTGTCGCGAGGTCGCGCATCACCCCATGCAGGTAGCGCAAACTGGCGGCAACACTCTCCGCCGGTGGAATGACGGTGGCGCCGAATTTCACGTCTTGTTCAATGACCATCCAGCCGGAGTAGTTATTTTTATCAAGCAGCCGGAACAGGCCCGGGAAGTCAATGGACCCTTGCCCGATGATGGTGAATACTTTCTCCTCGATGGCCTGCTCAAAATTGAGTTTCTTGCGGCGGGCTCCTTCGAGGACTTTATTATCCACGTCCTTGATGTGAAGGAACCGCAGCACACTGGCGAATTTCGAAGCCTCAGTGACACTATCACCGCCGCCGTATTCACAGTGCCCGGTGTCGAGGCACAAACCGATTCCCGTATGCGAGGTGACATCGAAAAATCGCTCGCACTCCTCGGGAGTTTCTACGTAAGTTGCAACATGCGGGTGAAACACCAGGTCGAGTCCAAAATCGGCGGAGACTTTCGCGGCCTCTTCCACCACCTTGGCTACATTTTTCCATTGTGCCGGAGTAAGTCCGGCGCCGCCGCCGCGGGGAACACGCCCTGAGATACGGTTGCGCTCATCCGACTGCGCATCCGCCAGCACGAGAAATGGCGCCTTTAAAGTAGAGAGCAAGTCTCCTACTTTTCGAATGTGTTCCACGGCAACTCCCGCCGAGGCGGGATCACTGAGAACGACTGGCACAAAAGATCCGAGCAACTTCAGATTGCGTTTTTCCAATTGCGGTTTGAGAACAGCCGGGTCGGTGGGGAAAAAGCCATACGGGCCGAGTTCGCTGCCGGTGTACCCAGCCTCAGCCATTTCGTCCAACATTGTTTCATACGGCTGATTCCAGGAAGGACCGGGATAATCGAGCACGCCCCAACTATCGGGAGCGCATGCAAAGTGAAAGCGAGATAAAAGATCTGTCATAAAGATTCCTCGTCTTAAATTAGCTTGAAATGCAGAATTGCTGGTTCACACTCGACCCACAGAACTCAGTACCACGGATCAATCACTACTTTCATGGAATCGGCTGCCATGGATTTTTTCATCGCGGCATCGACATCTTTCAATCCGAACCGATGCGTTACAAAGTCTGCCAGCGGGTAATGACGCATGTAACGCGACATCTGCCGCATGCTTGGCCCGTAGGCCGCTGGTTCTTCGCCGCCGACGCCAAGAATGCGCACATTCTTCGCGCATAAATGACGGTGAGGGCTGATCGAAACCTCTCCCATATCAGAGAAGTTGCCAGCCTCAACTAACAGACCGGAAACGCGCAACATCTCAAGCCCTTCCCGAACGGCTTCCGGAACGCCGGCGCACTCGACGACTACGTCCGCACCACGTCCGTGAGTCATCTCGCGAACAGTTGCCAACCGATCCTTCTCGGCGGTTCGCGAAGCGTTGATGACATAATCGGCTCCAAGTTTCCGCGCAAATTCGAGTCGGTAGTCGGAGAAATCGACAGCAATAATCGTTCCGGCCCCGAGCATTCGGGCTTTCATTACAAAACACATCCCGAGCGGTCCCGCGCCTAGCACTACTACGGAATCATCGAAGCGGAAAGACTCGCTGGGAAACGCCGAAATTTGCTTGGCGCGGTCCAAGCCGACAGTTACAGCCATAATCTCGGTAAGGACTGCAATTTCGGAAGGTAGATCGTCAGGAACTTTGACGAGAAAGCTGCCAGGAACAACATACAAATACTGCGACCAGCCGCCGAATAAGTGAGGCGGATTTTTCGCACTGATGTTGTTGCCGTAATCGACCGTATTCTCGCAACAGTAATAAGGAAAATCGTGACGGCAGTAGTAGCAGGTTCCGCAGCTCACATTTGGACCGACGATCACGCGATCGCCGACTTTTAGTGCGACGCCTTCAAAATCGGAATATCTTCCGTCGCTACCGATGGCAGCAATGGTCCCGACGTTTTCATGTCCCTGAATGATCGGGAAGGGCACCGGACGTGGAGTTCCGGCTCCCCCATATTGTCCGACATATCCCTGATACGTGTGTTTGTCGGTGCCGCAAATTCCAGACACTTCTATCTTCACCAGAAGACAACCGGGTGCGGGATCCGGCAGAGGATACTCGCGGATCTCATAATGTCCCGGTTCTACTAGCGTTGCAGCAAGAACCCCTTGGGCTGACATTTCACTCTCTTCACATTGTCCAAAGCGGCAAAGCGCCGGACGAAAATTCGGGGAACCCGGAAGTTCCCCGAATAGTTGTACAGCTAGTCTTACACCCCCTCAAAAGTTGAACTTCAGGGAAAGCTGACCGATGCGCGGAGGAGCAGCAGCACTTACAACCCCGAACGATGCTGTGTTTGCGCTTCCATTCGTCCCTCCAAATGTGCTGATGCCGCTCGGGTTCAGGAACTGTGCGTGGTTCGCAAGGTTGAAAAACTCAGCCCGGAACTGCACGTTTACCCGTTCGTTTATCGGAGTATCCTTTACTAGCGCCATGTCCCAGTTGTTGATTCCAGGGCCATGGAAGAATCGCCGTCTCGAGTTCCCTTCCTGGCCAAGTCCCGATTGCTGGAATGACGAGGTGCTGAAGTACAAATTACCAGAGCTTCTTGGATCCATGATATGAACCGGCGCAACCAGGTTGGGAGTATCGACGGGCAGAATGATCGGTCCTCCAAATGAAGTTCCGAGCAGTGATCGATCGTCGGTCTCTACGAGGGTAACCGGCAGACCCGTGGAAAAGCGTGTAATGCCACTCAGCGCCCAACCGTTGGTCAGGCGCTTGGGCCCGCCGATCTTGTTGAACGGAAGGACATAGTTATAGCTGACAACAAAATTGTTGGTCGAATCGAAGGCTGAGAGTCCCCGACTCAATCGCGGGTTGATCGGATTAAACTGCTCGCCGTAACCGGAAGAATCATCCATGGCTTTGCTGTAGGTGTATCCCAGCAAAATCTGAAAATTGCCGGCCGTGTGACGGTAATTGACCTGGCCGGAATTGTATGTGGACGATCCAGCGGTGATGAAGTACGAGTCGTTGCCGAAAGGAATGACTCCGTAGTTTCCGTCGGGAAGTAGCGTACCAATTGGCGCCGTGAGCCCCGCCGACGCTTGAGCGGGTGTGAGTTCGACACCAGGAAGAACGGACCTGGTGCCCAAGACCGCAGAGTTGCCGTTGATGTAAATGTTGTTCTCGCCGCCGGGACCGCAGCCCGGAGTTGCGAGACAGAGGGCAGGATTGCCAGGATTCGCGGACACGGAAGAGAGCAACCTGCGGCCCTGCGTGCCTACGTAGCTGATTGTGATTAAATCCTTGGGCGTCATCTGCCGTTGTAGGGAGAGTTCGTAATTCTCAGCATAGGGTAGACGATTTCCATTGAAGAACGCGGGTGAGCTGCCGATTGCGCCGAATGCGTTCAAGAATTCCGCTTCGGTGTCATACGGGGCACCACTCGCCGGGTGGCTCGCGGAGAATTGTTTCGGTGGCGGCGCTACCGGAAACAGATTCGTGCCGGTGCCTGGTGCGCAGGTGGCGCGGCAGGTGAACGGTGCGGCGAAGCTCGGCTCGCCGGGTCCAGCGTAGTCGCCAAACGGAGCGTCGCCAATTTCGTTAAAATCAGTTGCTCCCTCGAACGATGCATACGAAAATGTGTACCCAAGGCGAATGCTAGACTCGCCTGGCCTGCCGAGCAGCTTCCCGAGAAAACCGTCATGCTCCCCAAAGGAATATGCCATTCCGACCCGAGGAGCAAAATTGCCCCAGCGCGTCGGTGCCAATGTGTGCGGAACGTGAGGATCACCAGGGAAGAGCCACCCTTTCGGGGAGCCGGGGAACACGACCGATTGCTCACCGGGAATTATCGTTTGAATCTCGTGATATTTTTCCCACCAGGGCGAGCTGACGTCATAACGCAGCCCGTAATTCAGGGTTAGGTTCGGCCGCGCGCGCCAGCTGTCCTGAGCGTAAAAACCTAGGTAGAAGCTGCGCCCATAGGATGGATACGACTGGCCTTGCACGTACTGGCTGGGAGCTCCGAGCAGGAAGTCAACAAAGTCGTCGCCTGTCTCGCTGGCGCAACACGCAAAGTTCGATCCGAAAAAGAAATTGCCATTGGCTACATTCGAGAGATTCTCTTCAAGTTGGTTGAAGTGGAACTGGCCGCCAAACTTGAAAGTGTGCGTGCCAACGATCCTGCTGACGTTGTCGAGAATCTGGTAGATGTTGTCGATCAACTGGTTCGGTCGGCTGGGTACGCCGATCACGAAGTTATTGAAGTCGATCTCGGGAACACCCTGAACACTGGGCGTGCCCACAAAAATGCCGGGCGCGCCATTTGCACCGGAAGCAAAACCCAGAGCGGCCAAGGTCGTGTTTGTCCCACCCACGGGACGATTGAATTTCGTGTCCAGCCGGAAGAATCCGACCCGGAATTCGTTTACGCTGGTCGCGCTTAACGTCTTAGTGAAACCAAGGTTGAGGTTGTGAGTGTGGCCGAGGCCTTGTACGCTGAATCCGGGATACACACTCGCATTTCCGGCCCAATAAGGGTCAACTCGAGTGTATTTGTCGAAGTAATAGTAGGCGGTTATCAACCCAAGAGCTTGGGTGTTCGCATCGAGGCGGCCACTGAACTTATTGTCATGGAGATTGATGGCGCCTGCACTATTGGAGTAGGTTCCCGTACCGTTCGCACCCACCGTGCCCGGGGCAGCTGGCAGGATATAAGGAAGAAGATTCTTCGAGATCGGATTGATGGCATTCGGCGAGAGCTGGGCATTAGGCAGAACGCACTGGAAAGAGGAGGTACATCCCGAAAAGTAATAGGGTTCTCCGGCAGCGACGGGTTCTCCTAATTGCGCGGAGAGTTGATTGGCCCAATCGGCTCCATTGACAGTTCCGGTGATGCTCGATGCAATCCCGGAAAGGTCTCCCGACTCGGTTGCGACACTGGGAGCGCCGACAATTGTTTGTGGAACCCCTTGGATTCTCCGATTCCCCTGATAGTCGGCAAAGAAAAACAACCTATCTTTGAGAATGGGCCCGCCGATGGTTCCGCCGAACTGGTTCTGGTGATATGCACCGCGCCCGTTCTGGTCGAAATAATTCTTCGCGTCGAAGTCCGTATTGCGCAGGAACTCGAACACATTGCCATGGATTTTGTTTGTGCCGGATTTGGTCACTACGTTGATCTGTGCGCCGGCATAATTGCCGTATTCAGCGTCGGTATTGTTGGTGAGAATGCGGAATTCAGCCAGCGAATCCAGATTGGGGATTGCACCCGCTCCCGAGTAGCCAATCTCCTGCACGAGAACTCCGTTCAGAATAAAAGCATTCGCGGACTCGCGCATGCCGTTGACCGATTGCGCTCCTGAATTCAAATCTCCCGAAACCGGAGGCACTGCAAAACCGGCAGAAATGAATGATCCCGCATATGCACCCGACATTCCCGAGGCCGTCGGGACAACACCGGGCTGCAACGCCAGCAGGTCAGTGAAGCTGCGGGATACGAGAGGAACGTCGGTCATCTCCTTCCCCTCGATCACCTCGCCCATCTGTGAGTTGACAGTTTCTACATGCAAGGCATTGGCGGCAATCTCGATTTTTTCAGTGATTCGGCCGACCTGCAGAACAACATCAACAGTCAGCGCGGCGTTGACGTCAACCGTGAGGTTGGTTTGGCGGTACACTTTAAATCCCTGCAGCTGCACGTCGACCGTGTAGCTGCCCAGGGGAAGGGTCTGGAAGGAGTAATAGCCTTGATCGTTTGTTGTCTGGATTTGCGCAATCCCGGTACCGATATTGATGGCAGTCACCTTGGCTCCCGCCACGGATGCACCGCTGGGGTCCTTGACCGTTCCGGAAATGCTGGCGGTTACGCCAGCGAATGCGTGGACAGCAGTGAAGGTAAACAACAGTCCCGCTAAAACGACACGACGGTGACACCAGTTCTTCAGATACATGTTTTTCTCCAAAACAGAGTCTGAGTGGTAAGGGTCGCTCGTTATATCCGGCGAAAATTTCTAAGAACCAGCCAGCGTCTAACCGCTTATTTTGGTTCTCTCGGCTTATAGTTTAGGGAGGAGGTAGTTGTCAAGCAATTTTAGCGATCATCGACCTTTGCCGGGGCCTACGCTCGGCGGGACACATTGATCTTCGAGGGCATTGAATCAGCAAATATCAAGGAAATATCATGGTTTACATGGTACAAAATCAAATCTTATTCTGTAGCAGATCGATATCTTTCATCTCACATCCCTCCTGACCTGTTCTGCGTCAAAGCGCTATGAAGCTTTTTGATTAGTTGGGTTTCAAGGATTCCACTCGCGTCTATAGCCTCGCTTTTCGCGCGGCCATCGTAGTGCCAAAGAAACATCAAACATAACATCCGTACTCGACCGGCAAAAGGCATAGCCGCCGAACATCCGACGGACCTCGAAATTGTGATCTCGTGTTTGATGAGGCGCGCACCACCGACCAACCCAAATCCAGCGGCATTGAAATCAGATAGACAGGATCCACAGATAAGTGGCCCGAGATAGTGAGCGCTACCACGGCCAGTTCACATACAACGACACATGGGCAGTTTAGAGCTTCAGGCGCGCACAATCAGTTCGGCGATCTGAACAGCGTTCAGAGCGGCTCCCTTGCGGAGCTGGTCGCCGCAGACAAAGAGATCTAGTCCCATGTCTCTGGATTGCGAAACATCGGACCGTATACGTCCGACATAGACAACATCACGGCCTGACGCAATCTTTGGAGTTGGGAAAATGTTATTGGACCAGTCGTCCAGGAGTTCCACACCCGGCGATTTGGACAAGAGATCCCTGGCTTCGTGTCTTGAGAGGGGCTTGCGTAAGGACAGATTAATGGATTCGCTGTGTGCGCGCACGACTGGAACTCGGATGCAAGTGGCAGTTACGGCAATTTCTGGATCCCCCAGAATTTTTCTGGTCTCCATCATCACCTTGTTCTCCTCGCCATTGTATCCATTGGACTGAACGGTAGAGTTATGGGAGAAAACATTGAACGCGATCGGATGCGGCAATGCGCAAGGAATAGCTTCCTTTCCTTCAAGGAGTGAACGAGTCTGCGATTCAAGCTCCTTCATAGCCGCCAGCCCAGCACCGCTCACGGATTGGTATGTCGACACAACAATTCGTTTGATTCCGACCTTTCGGTAGATGGGCGCGATTGCAACCGTTAAGATAATGGCAACGCAATTTGGATTGGAAATTACGCCGCTGTGAGTTTTGAGCGCCTCTGGGTTCACTTCAGGAACAACAAGCGGCACGTCAGGTTCCATGCGAAAGGCGCTTGAATTATCAATGATAAGTGCGCCGCTGTTGCGAATGGCTGGCATCAACTCGCGGGTTGCGGTCGCCCCAGCGCTGGCCAGGATGATGTCGATACCCTTAAAACTCTCAGCCGAAGCGACTTCAACCGGAATGTTCTCGCCGCAAAATCGGACAGTCTTCCCTGCAGATCGGGGCGAAGCTAACGGGCGGAGAGTACCAACAGGGAAACAACGCTCTTCAAGAACGGAAAGGATCTCGCTTCCAACAACCCCTGTAGCCCCTAATACCGCTACACGCCGAGATGCCATTACCGATTATCCATTCGAGCCGAGACCAGTTGTTCGCACACAGAAATCCCTCCCTGACGGAACGCATCTTCTCTCAGAAGAGAACCCATTGATCGAGGTCGAGATCCAACTCCCTTTCCGCTGCGATCTAGAAACATGCATACCAGGGGAATCGATTCCAAGAGTTAGTAAATCGGTATCGAGCTCAACAGCAGAGAGAGCGGACCCGTGAATGCAACTGTTTCACGATAAGCGATATGACTGTTTCTTTCAAGTCAGACTGCATCGCTCGACATTACCTAGGGTCATGATTCCGCTGGTTGATTGTTCGAGAATTCGGTGTCCTCGACAGCTGGATCCTCCGCCAAAAGTTTCTGACACAACTTGGCCGATGGATAGAAGACAGGAGGAACGTTATAACGTTCCGAGGAGTAACAAATTTCGCGGAGTATATAGAGTAATAATGACCAAGAGATCGGAGAGACAGCTCCTCTCGGCGATATCCGTCCTTTCCATTTACGACTCGAGCTCGAAGTTGTAAATTACGCCACCGTAGAACGCTGAGAGCGCCGGCCCGGGCTGCCTATGTTTTTGGTTTTATAGCGAGGGATTGTCGGGATGTTTCCCAGCAAGGCTCGCGCATGGGCAATCACCGAATCGCTGTTTAGCCCGCGCGGCGGTTGAGTTGGCCGGCCCTGTGTGAAGGCCTCCATCTGGCGCTCCAGCTTCGTGCTTGCGCACTCGGGACAACTGGGCTTCTCTTTGTGCAGGACAAGCCGTTCAAAACGAAGATGGCACTGCTCGCACACATATTCAAAAATTGGCATGATTATTTCACCTCGTTGCGCTTTACCTGGTTGCAATTGCCGCGGTTGCAGATTGATCGTCTGCCAGAGCGGCGCGGAACTCTTTATCGTCAAGGTGCAAAGAGCTATTGAGCTGCCGCAAAGTTTTAAAAAGGTAATAGGGGGTCTGGGTCAAATTGTGCTTGGTCATAATTGGATCGCTCATAAGCCAGGTAAGTTTCTGCAGTTTGATGGTTTCAGTGCAGATGGTTCCTCCCCTCCACGTCAGCACGCCGGTTTCATTGAGGCTGTTGACAAGCTGGTTGAGATACACGGCATTATTGAGGTAAGGAACGGTATACAACAGGGTGTTTTCATCCGCCCGGCGCTCCCAGGTCTTCATCACTTCCAAGGCCCGGTTATAAGGTCCTGCAGTTACTTCCAGGCGCAGCATAGCTCCAGCATTGCCGATAGGTTCGCTGCGAAATTGTTCGCGAATTTTTCTGGGGATTACACCAATCATTGGGTGGCGTTCCTTGGAGTTGACGACGGGGTATGAGCCAAAGGCTTTCGTCTGCGTGTGGATACCATCGGTCTTGATCAGCATTGCAAAGCCTGGCGCGCCAAAGCCCGGGTCACCTTTACCAGCAGCGAGCACCACAAAATAACGTTGAGGATCAACTCTAGTCCATCGCGTAAGCGTGGTCCCAGTATCCACGGATGGGGCTGTAACAAACAGTCCATTATCAAACGTCTTGATCTGCAAAGCGGTTGGCACAGCACTCTTGTCGACGGGAGTTACCATCATGGTTTTGGGCGCTTTTGGATCGTCCAGCTTATACGTAGATTTGCTGGTCGCCTGCCACGCGGAAGTCTGGCTTGAACTGCCGCGGGAAAGCTTGGTCATAACGCCGTTAGCTCCAAACCGTAGCCGCGTCGAATTCATTTGGCCGGGTGTGGACGATTGCCACGTACCCGTAATGTCGAACTGGCAACCGTTCTGCTGTTCCTGACCGGCAACGGCAGTTGGAAATAAACCGAGAAGAATAGGAATCAGAGAAAATGAGAAAGCAAACTGTTTCATGGGAGACTCCTAGGAACCGAATGACGTCATTTGCAGGAGAATTCGTGCTGCCCTAAAAAGCGAAACGTCGTGTCGCATCAAGAACCCGCTGAGGACAAGAGACGTTTTCTTGGTGACTCTTATTCCTCAGCGGAAATCAGTTTCTCCTACGACCGTACAGCCAATAGGGTGCGGAGTTTCTTCACACCCTCCGGGTTCTCGCGCTTTGTCGTGATCTCCGGCCAGCCGTGAGCATGCTTGAATCTGGCCCACTTCGGCGCGGTGATTGCGCTTTCCCTGTCAATCTGCGATTGCCGTTCGGCATTCTCGCGAACTCTTTCTGCAAACGGTTTGGTGGGCTCGACCCAGGAAATAACTTCCCTGATCAGCTTCGGCGGATCAGGCAAGACCCAGGAGGTCCACTGACTGTTGTTGTCGTTGATGATGCGCAGCATTGAGGCGTGGATGTCGACCGAGAAATCCAACAGAGGGTCATCCAAGCGAAAAAGCTTGAAGCGAATGCTGGTAAGGTCGTACTCGCTGCCAGTCAGGAATAACCAGCCTGGCCTCGCTCCAACCCCTTTGGCATAAGCCGCCAGTTTGACCGGTGTGTCCTCGTCTGGCTTCAACGAGAAGGAATACATGAACATGTCGCGGCCCAGACGGTCGCCGAGCAAGTCCTGTAGTTTCGACAGGCACGTAATTGACCTGGGGCAATACTTGTCACAACTGGCGAACATAAAGTTGATGATCGAGATTTTGCCTTTGATCAAGTCGTCGTAGAACCGCACCTGCTTGTTTTCATGTGTGCGGAACACGCCATTGCTGTAGTAGCCCAGTCCCAGAGAGGCTGACGGCCGTGACTTATCTGCCACGTGACAGGTGAAAAAGTTTCGTCGGTTCATGCTTTAACTCCTTTTCTGGAGCCCTTGGAGCCTGGGCTGTTGAGCTTGCTCGTCCCGGGCGGATTGAGGTTGAAAGTGGGTGCCAGCGCAGTTAAGGCCGGCGTGATGTTCGGCTGTGCACCTGCGTTGACCTGGCCGTTGCCGGTGTTGGGCGTGCCATCCGAGTAGACCGGAGACGTAACGGTGGAGCTGGGACCGGTGGTTACATCCCAACGCGTCAGCATCAAGTTGTCTTCGTGTCCCAAGTTATGGCAATGGATCATATACTTGCCAAACCAGTCGCGGAATTGCAGGAAAATGAGGACCTCATCGTTCGGCAAGATCGGATAGACGTCTCGCCGCCCTTGCTCCAGTGGTGGAACCCCTTGACTGTTGATGGTAATGACGCCGGTCGTGGGGTTGACCGTAATGTTTCTGCGGTCAAGAACGCGGCCCTCTTCCAGGTGGATGTGGACAGGATGCGTCCAGCCCGTGCCGGGGAACCGGTTCCTGATGAGCCAGGTTTCTGCCGAGCCCTGTTGAATGCTGGCATCGGCGCGGTTTGGATCGAAGGTAAGTCCATTGACGTTGAATACTTTTGCAGTCGGGTTTGTGGGATCGCCTTCCGCCCCGGCAACGAAATCGTTGAAGTTCCACACTCGCGTTCCGAACAGGTTGGCGAGAGGAGTGGTGATGTTCGGCAATGTTGTCAGTACCGACGGCACCTGGCTTTGATCCGGGTACGGCGGCGCGCCGGTAATGTTAAAAGCCATGACGACGTTGCCAATGTTGACTCCGGGCGCCGGCTCTGGCTCGGAGGCATTGCCCACGAACTGAGCGGCGACATTCGTTAGATACCAGGTTGTCCCGGGTGTGGCATTGGTGAAGTCGATGATCACGTCATAGCGCTGCGAGACATACACTGTCAGGCCAGTTAGTGACGGAGTTGACGAGGTTTGTATTACTTCGACTGGCGATGGCAATAAGTTGCCATCTGTGGTCACAACGGTCATCGGTACTGGGTTGCCGTTGTTGTCAGACACGTTGAAAGTCCAGATGCGCGCCGGACCGCTGTTGAGGAAGCGGAAGCGGTACTTGCGGGTTTGCACATTGAAATACGGCTGAATGACGCCATTGACGCAGAACTTGTCGCCAGCGGGAACTGTATCCGGCGCTGTCGCGTACATCTGGCCGTCTGCGCAGAACAACTTGTCGGTAAAGTTCAACGGGATATCGTAGAGCCCGTATGGCCCGGGCAGACGCAGAGCCTGCGAACCTTGGCCGGCAAATTCGAACCCGGTATCGACATCATCGTAAACCAAGTACATGCCGTTGAGACCGCGATAGTTGTTTGTAGCAGTGAAGCTGTGGCGATGATCGTGGTACCAGTACGTATGCTGCGCTTCGAGTGGATCGCCGAGCGGCGGGAACTCGTTGAAACCGGCATAGACGTTCGGGTAGTGATGGTCTTTGAAGAAAGTCGGGCTCCAGTAGTCGCCGGCAAAGCCGTCGCTTTCCGAAGCGGTATGCCCATTGTGCAGGTGTGTGGTGTGACTATTGGCCCCAAAACCAATCTGGTTGACGGGCAAGTTATTCATGAAGCGCACAACGATGGGAACACCGTAGACGTTGAGGAATGTCGGCCCCGGGTAAATTCCGTTGTAGCCCCAACAATAGGTCGGCGGAATGGCGGGGTCGAATTGATGCATCGTCGGCTGCACTGAAACGTTGTATTGCACAAAGGGGAAGAACTGGAACCAATCCTGATGATTGGCACGAGCGGCCTCACCATTCGCAGTATCAGCCTGGAGCGTTGGCAACGGATTCAAGATGGTCGGGACCGCGACCGGTGGAATGGGCAGCGCCGAGACAAAAGGCGTTGTCGCTGGGCTGTTGGTTGGCTGCGGCGTGCAATCCGTCGGCTGCGTTGGAATTGTCGGAAGCGACGCCAACGACTTTTTCGATGTCAGCATGGTCACTAAGCCAGCAGCGGCGCCAGCCTTCAGCACCGACCTTCTTGACCAGCCGGACCCGTTGGGAGATTGAGTTCCTTTTTTCTTCTTTGACTTTTCCTGCTCTGTAATTAGCATAGTCATCCTTTCGATCAGGCACTCCTCAGCGACCTACCAGTCGCTGAAAGAAAATGCCGGGCTAGTCGGGCTATGGATTGGTGGTGGAAGCACACTGCTGGTCGCACATTTCTGGTTCGGGTGATGGCTGAGGCAGGTTGCGATTAGCCTGGGATAAACCGTTTTTCGATGCGAGACCCATCGCGACTCCTACCGTTGCACTCATCTCATCTACGCTTCTTTAGCTTCTGGTTAAGCGAATGACAGTCTCTTTGGTGGATACCAATTTCCTAGTCTCTTTCGCGTCGGGCATAGTTCCGCCTTTGCAAGGCACAACTATCCCTCTGCGCACGGGACTAACTTTCTAAGAGACCGAGGTCCTGTTACCGCAAAGCCGGTTGAATTTTTCCTTGGTAGAACCGACGGCGACCGCCGTCACTTATTAGGTACTTCCTATGATCGAAGAAACGGTACTTTTTATTTTTTATGACGCGCCGCCTTTTGTTTCGGCCGCAAGCGTCATCTTGATTAAGTATCGTCGCGAAGGATGCCATGCGGCAGCTTCAGCGTCAACGACCGTTAGTTATCCAAAGAGGCTATTTTGTAGCACAATCGGCTGCCGCTGTTGATTTCGATAGCAGGTTGGACTGCAGCGGAATTTCTTGTGAAACGCTCGAACAAAATTTGGGCTCTGAGAATAACCCGACAGATAGGAAATCTCTTTGATCGTCATTTGGGTGGTTTGGAGAAAAAACGCGGCTCGATTCAGTCGCCGGTCGGTAAGGAAAGATTTCAGGTTCATGCCGATTTGAGCTGTGAACAAATGACGGAGCCTCGATCCGCTGAGACTTACCAGGCTCGCAAGATATGGAATTGAGGTGGATGGGTTGTGATCAATGGCTTGCAGAACTTTCGCAATCCGAAAGTCGGGCTGATGCACTGCGATCTTTGTCACGCCTGTTTCTCCTCTCCAGGGAAAGAGGACTGTTGAACTCAGACTGTCACCGCATTTGGTCCCAGGAAGAAAAAGTTATACCCGAAACATGTACGCCGACAGGCTGCTCTATGCACGTGCGCAACCTTGCTCCCGATAAGACCGGGTGACACACAAAAATCATCCCTGTTACGAAAGCCGAATTCCAAAATGGGAGGGAGCAAATAAATTCCGCATGTTCAAGGTGATCGAAGCGGCTGCTTTTTCGATGGAGAGGTCACAGCCCAGCGCGGCTCAAGAAGAATAGATCCCTGTTTTCCGAAAAAACGTTGGCTGCTCGCGCCCAGAGTTAAAACTTCCCGTCGTTCTTTCTCTTTAAGAAACTGAGCGTGCTTTACGGAAAGCATCCAGGCTAGGTACCGACATGCCGAAAGAGAATCAATCAGAAAAGATCTTCAGCGCAGGGCTACTGACCCAAGCCCACTCGTCGAAGAAGATTCTGAAAACGAGGATCGCCGCGCAGCGGATCGTACACGGGTTCCACGTTAAGCGCGGTCAGATTGTTGGAATGCTGTATGTAAGCTTTCTCCAGCCAGGCGATAGCCTCATCGTTGTTTCCCATTCCGACGTACGCTTGCGCGACGACGATCGGATCCACGGATTGCCGCTGATTCAATTCCAGCAATTCCTTCAGTTTCTGCCTGGCTTTTGCCGGCTGTCCGGCACGGCCACAGAGGTATACCATGTTCGACAACTGCCAGGGGCTTGCACCCGGCTTGTCGATTACAGCCCGCGCCTCCTCGAACATTCCTTTTTGCATGTAGGCAGAAAAAATTACTGCAGCTCGCGGAAAGTCAGGGTCAAGTTCGCGAACTACGTTGAACTGAGCGATGGCCCGGTCATATTGCCGGGAGTAATAGAGAATTGCCCCGTCGTCGGCGGCGATGATGAGCGAAAGTGGATCCAGTTGACGAGCGCGCTCGCTTTCCCGGAGAGCTTCATCGAAGCGCCCCCGCCAAGCCAGGTGCTCGGCATACCAATGATGGCCGGTCGCGTAGTTGGGATTCAATTCGATGGCCCTTTTGAATTCCTTCTCCGCAGTCTGCCAATCGTAGTCGTGGTTTTGAACGATCAAAGCAAAGGCCGCGTGAGCTTCCGGCAGGCTGTCGTCAAGCTGCAGAGCTCGCCGCGCTGCCGCATGCGCTCGCGAGGCGAATTCTTCCGCAGGAGACCCCTGATAGGTGGCGATCAGAGTATAGGCGCCGGCCAAGCCGGCGTATGCCCGCGCATCGCTGGGATCTTTCGCCGTCGCTTGCTGAAAATAGTTGATTGCCTCGTGGAATCCTGCAACGGTCCTCTTGTTCCAAAAATATTGGCCCTTGAGATAGAGGTTGTACGCTTCATAAGCCTGAGGAGAAAGCGTAGGTTCAAGAGTGGGAGCAATCGGTTTGCGCTCTCCGAGAGCGGATCGGATCTCGTCGGAAATCTCGGTTGCGATCTCGCTCTGCAGCACCAGCACGTCCTTGGTCTCACGGTCGTACTGCCGGGCCCAAAGGTGGGTCTGGTCGCGCATCTGGATCAGCTGGGCTGTGATTCGTACTTTGTCGGCGTCGCCCCGCACGCTTCCCTCTAACACGTACTGAACGCCAAGCTCATGGGCAATCTGCTGGAGCTTTTCGGGGCTATGCTTGTAGTGCATCACGGAAGTGCGGGCGATAACACCAATATGAGTAGGATCAAGGCTCCCAAGCTGGCTGATCATTTCCTCCGTCATGCCGTCGCTGAAATATTCCTGATCTGCATCTCCAGTTAGATTTTCGAAGGGCAGAACCGCCAGCATGGTTCGCTGGCCAGATGGCGCCGCCTGGGATCGAGACTGCGACCATCGGAAGTAGCTAAAGACTACAAGCAGGACAAGGACGATCCCGAGAAGTATCGCCCACCAGGCCCGTGACGAGTCGGCACCGGAATCTTCAACGACAGGAGACTGAGGAGGTGAGAGCACCGGCTTTGGTTCGGGATCGACCTCGACCACGGGCGCGATGAACCGGTATCCCTTCCTGGTAATGGTTTGAATGAAGCGAGGCTCCTCAGGGTCATCTTTCAAGACCTGCCGGACTTTGCGGATGGCGCCGTTAATGCTGTTATCGGTATCGAGGAAAACGTCGGTGCCCCAAACGCGGGCAATGATCTGTTCGCGGGTCACCAGTTGGCCATTCTTCTCGACAAGAAGAAGCAGAATTTCCATGGGGACGCGCTCCAGCTTCAAGGTGCGTCCGGCCCGGCGTAGCTTTTGCAAGCGAACGTCGAGTTCGAAATCGCCCCCAAATCGGATCGTGTCTGACACTTCCAATGGCCCGGACCGCAGGAATCCCCCAAATCGCAGAATTGCATTTTACCCCAGTCCCATCCCTCTGCAGCATCTCCCTTGTTTTCTTTCAGTTGGCGGGACATGAAAAGTAAGGTTCCGACATGCGCCCGCTATTGACCCTGAGGCCCGACCACTGCAATATGCTCCGCGTTTGGGAAAAGCATTTCGGTAATCGTTCCCAACATTGGGCGGCTGAATCAAGAACACGACGTTCCTTCCCAGAGTTTCATACGAAAAGACAGTTAGAGATCAAGGAGAATGCAGATGCAGAAGCGGAATTGCGGATTTCCGGCCAGGCTCTCTGCTGCGATGGCAGCAGCGGTGATTCTCATTATTTCAACCTATGCAAGCGCTCAGTATCAGGCCAGCGGACCTAAGAGTGGCACACAACCGCAGGCGAGTCCACGCACCCCGCAAGCCGGATACGTTTACACGCCGGCCAGCGACATGTCGCTGGCCACCAACGACGTGGGCCTGCGCGCTCACACGACCTATCTCGTGCGCAGCGCCGATGGCAGCAAGCCGAAGGGCTTGGCTGCCCCGCAATCCATGCGGACCAACTCGACCCTTTCCACCGACACCATTGAGGAAGCGGAAACCCCGGCTTCCATGGGTTGCCTGTATGTCCAAAGCCCGACCAAACGCAGCACCGGATGCATTCCGAACAGCGCTTCGGGAACCAAAGGCCCAACCGCGACTGGCTGGGGCGCCATCGCAATCGTTGATGCCTATGACAATCCATACGCCCTCAACGACTTCAAGGCCTTCGTCAAGTATTGGGGCCTTTCACCGTCAACGTTCATCAAGATGTATGCCAACGGCAATGGATCCTGCAGCACGCCGCCACCAAACTCAGACTGGGCTGTGGAGGAATCATTGGACATCGAGTGGGCGCATGTCTTCGCTCCCAAGGCTGCCATCATTCTGGTAGAGGCTTGCTCCAATTCGTTCACCGATCTGGCCTACGCGGAAGGCGTAGCCTTTAACTATATTCAGCAAAATTTTGGGGGCGGACAGGTCACCAATAGCTGGACGATCGGAGAATTTTCCGGCGAGACCTCTTACGATCCAGTCTTCGCGGGCTGGCACTACAACTACCAGGTTCCCACGATCGCCTTCGCTTCCGCCGGAGACGCTGGCTGCGGCGGCCTGTATCCCAGTTCCAGTCCATGGGTAATTTCGGCGGGCGGCACATCGGTGTTGCGCAACAGCGACGGAACCTTTAACTCTGAATCCTGCTGGGGTGGTTCTGGTGGTGGCTTTAGCGGCATCGAAACCTACACCACTTCATTCTCCGGTTCGAATATGGGGCCGTGGGCAGATTTTCAATACCCCATTTTTGGACAAGCCTCGCGGCAAACGCCTGACATCTCTTTCAATGCCGATCCGGCCTCGGGCGTCTGGATCTACAACCAATACACGTATGGCGGGTGGGGCGTTGTCGGCGGCACCAGCGTCTCGTCTCCCTCGCTGGCAAGCATCGTCAACCGGGCGAACAACCGGCTCTCTACCTGGTACGGCTATGACGTAGTGGACAACGGTTGGTTTACAAATGAGGAGGCTACGCTCCTCTATTCGCAACTGCCGTCGGCCACCAACTACTACACAAACTTCTACGACGTCACTGCTGGTTCGAATGGATGTACCGTCAGTCCATCCTGGGACTATTGCACTGGCGTTGGAAGTCCGCGAGACCTGCTCGGGAAGTAAGTTTACCGGCAGGCTCGCAGGGGGCGCTTGTGAAGAGGCTCGGTACGAACTGGGCCTCTTCGCAAGCAGGGTTCTTCTCTAGTTTTCTGTTCTTCATTCTTGTTCGTTTGGGCATCCGAGTTTTTCGGATCGCCAATCACGAAACATCAACAGCAGGCATCAGCCCACGGGAGAGTGCAACGGTGCGTCCACGAACCTTCGGAAAACTTGCGGTAGCGGTATTGATGATCTCGACAGTCGTTTCGCACGCCCAAGAGTCCAAGGCTCCCTTGAGCTTTCCGGATTTCACCGCGGTCCAGTTGATCGGAACGAAGCGGCGATCGTTGCCAATGAAAGTCTACTGGTCCGGCGCAGGCGTGCGAATTGAGACAACTCTTGCTTTGGCAGACCTGTTCCCGGCGGCGACCGACAACCTTTACCGGCTCACGGTCTATCCGGACAAGACTTTGCAATGTATCGTCATGCGGACCGAACAGACAAAAATGATGCCGAGTCCGCTGGAATTATTGCAAGGAATCAAGGTAAAACGGACTGCGGCGGGGACGGAAACGGTGGAGGGCCACAGCTGTACGGTCGAGCAAGTTTCCGTGACCCGCGCCGATGGCCGAACGATCGAATCGAAGGTGTGGGAAGCAGATGACTTGAAGGGTGTCCCGATAAAAATCGAAACGCAGCTCGACGATCAAAAGGTCACAGCCATCTATCGGGATATCGAACTCGGAGCGTTAGGCAAGGAGATTTTTACACCTCCCAACAAATGCATACCGTACGAAAAGATGGCCCAGATCGTAGAAAATAAAATCGTCAAGTAATTGGCTGTGTCGCGAAGCGTGAAGCGATGTCTTGTTCGAAGTGTTACGTCCTTCGTGCCAGTAATCAGCCCCAAAGCGGCACCTAGGTAATCTTCTGTTAGTAATCATGCCGCCGCATACTGATTTCGTTATGAGCGGCCTTCCCCAACCTTCTTTGCAGTGGCGTGTTCCGCGGGCACAACTGGAGGGCAATACTCCGGCTGTGCTCCGCTTTCCAGATGGTCAACGTACCAGCGCAAACCTTCAGGTGATTTCGCTGACTGGTGGACTATTATCGCTCCCGCAGCCCGTGGACCAGGGATCGCGGGTGAAAGTGATGTTTCTGACCGGAGAGGGCTCAGTGCTGGGAGGTGCGGAGATGTTGCGTCCCGTAAGCGATGCATTGCAGCCATTCCGCTTTGTTTCGCTTGCGGCCGACGATCAGCGCCGCCTGGGAACACTAATTTGGCAGCAATCCAACCAGAACAAATCCGAGGAGGAGTGGATTGAGAAACTGCGGGCTGCTTCGGCGAATCGCGAAGAACCGCGGCCCTGGCGGTTTAAGCTGGCAGGCGCAGTTGGCCTGCTCACCGCGGGTCTTGCCACAGCGGCCTACTTTCTGCATTTCGGATTCTTGAAATAGTTAAATGGAAATTGAGCTTGTAGCTCGAGTTTGATGACAACTCCCCAACGATGGACGCAACCAACACTCGCCGCTGGCCCCGATTTCACGTGTACCTCCCTGTCTTGATCGCGGCTCATACTGACTCCGAAAATGTAACTGTGCCCGGTCTGGTTTGTGAGCTAAGCCGCGCGGGCATGGAACTCTACGGCGGCGTCAACTTGCAGCCCGGCGACCTGATGGAGGTTGAGTTCCAGACTCCGGACAAAATTCGGGTTGCGGGGGTTGTGCGCAACCGGTCGGGCTTTTGTTTTGGACTTGAATTCTGCGCCGTGAAAGAAGAACGGGGAGCCGCCGCCGAAGCCCTGGAATCCTTCATTCGGAAGCGTCACGAAGCCTACGTGCAGGAGAAGCAGCAGAAGATCAATGAATCTTTGCAGATGATGCAGGAGTTGAGGAAATGCCGCCAGGACATCGAACTCCTCGCTCATGCCCTGGACGAATGGCTGCACGCCGATGCAGAGACACGCGGGCAAAGAAACAGTGATTAGTGGTAGTAGTTGGTGGCAAACAGTCAGGTGGCAAATCGTCAGTGGGAGAATCGAGGCACCGATTCTACTGACACCAGCAACTGATCACCAAACACTACCTTATTTACTGCGTATCTGAGAATACGAAAACTGCGCCCCGCTTGCTCCCACCAAGGGCTCCCGCGACGACTGTGGCGCCGTCAACACCCACACGACAACCAACTTCATCATTATCCCCGGCATGGATCGCATCGAGCTCGGTGCTCTGGGTCATATTCGCCCAACCAGTTTCGGGCTCAAGGAATTCATAAACCGCGCCCTCCCCGGCATCGGAGTTCACCGTTTGATTCGGCGCGCCGATGACAATTTCGTTGCCGCTGATGGCCACGGCCCGTCCGAAGTAAGCGCGCCGTACCCCATCCGAGGCAGTCAGCTTGGCAGTCTGCGTCATATTCGCCCAGCCGGTTACCGGCTCCACGAACACGTATGCGGCACCTTGCTGTTGTTTAGTTCCGGGCGTCGCGAGAGGCGCTCCTGCCACTACCGTATTGCCGCTGATGGCCACGTAATTTCCCAGGCGGGCGCCAACTGTTGCATCGGAGCCGGTTAATTCAGCCGTCTGCGTCATGTTAACCCAGCCGCCGAGGGGTTCGACAAACAAGTATGCTTTGCCTGCCGACGCCGTTCTCGTGGAAATTGGGCTCGGATCGCCGACCACGATGGTATTGCCGTCAATGCCAACTGAATAACCCATCTCACCATAAGAGACTCCGTCCGAAGCGGTGAGCTTTGCGGTTTGGGTCATGTCAGCCCAGCCGTCGGCAGGCTCGACGAACACGTAGGCCGCGCCCTGTTGCTTGTATGCACCATTATTGTCCTGCGGCGCTCCCGCCACTACCGTATTGCCGCTGATCGATACGGAGCGGCCCACCAACTCGCTTGGTATAGCATCGGAGGCGGTCAGTTTCGCGGTCTCCGTCATGCTTGTCCAACCGTTTGCCGGCTCGGTGAAAACGTAGACTGCGCCTCTGCCACTATTCGTGCCGTGCGCTCCCACTGCAATCGTTTCACCGTCAATACTTACGGCAAAACCGAACTGGTTATTCGCCACCCCGTCCGATGCAGTCAACTTGGCGGTCTGAGTCATGTTTCCCCAGCCCTTCGCCGGCTCCGTAAACACGTACGCCGCCCCGACGAATCCACAATTCAGGCACCCCGGCGCGCCGGCTACCACGGTACTACCGCTCACTGCCACGGAGTCCCCAAACTCGGCGTTCGGTACGCCATCCGAGGCCGTCAGCTCGCCGGTTTGTACAAAGGGATCGATCACCACAGGATAACGAGCCGACGTATCTTCGACTCTCAACAGCAATTGCGAAGCCTTCAGCTCAAGCCACGCCGGTAATTTTTTTCCATTTTCGTCGTAAGCCAACAATCCACGGTAATGAAACGCC
>CAYOVU010000007.1:0-5848 GCA_964407505.1 uncultured Acidobacteriaceae bacterium
AGTCTCTTCCCCAACCATCTGCCTTCTGCTAAAGTCCCCGGCATTTGGGGAACGCCACGTGGAGTAATGCGTCCGTTCATCTAACGAGCCATCGGTTCGCGTGTCCGTGCCCGACTCTGTTCGCGAGGTGCGTTGATGAAAGGTAAAACACTTTTGCTTCTGTTTTCGGCCACCCTCGTGGGATGTGCTGTAACTCCAACCGCAGCGTTCGGACAGGATGCAGCCAGACTGAAAGCCTACACAACCGTAATAAAACGGGCGCCGGGTTCGCATCAAACAGCCGCACAGACCCCAGGCAGCCCTCAGCTTCCGCAATGGAATTACACCGTTACCTCGACTCGAGACGGCAACACTTACAGCGGAGTAATGGTGGGCCGGAATGCCCTGGAGATAAATTTTGGCGGATTGGGTGAAGTTGCCAAGGTCCCGACTCGGATCGTTCCAATTGTAATTACTACCAATCTGGTCGGCACCAGCATTGCCAGTGACGGCGAGATTTCCACTACCCCCGGCATTACCGTGCTAGATCCCACCGCGGCGAATCCCTCTTGCCTGACGCCGCCGAACGACGTTCCCGTAACTCTGTATCAGCAATCGCCGATCATCCAGCCGACGAGCTTTGAAATGGGCGGCACGTTCATTGGCAACACCCAATATGAGGACGCCTTTCAGCGGGCAAACTTCTGGGCCAATACTCAGCATACGAATTACCATATGCTGCTCGACCCGGTTACCACTACCAATGCTGTTCACATCAACGTACCAAAAGCCTTCGGCTTGGCATTAGCTACCAGTTCACTCGGCCCACCGGATTTCTGTGCGCCACTGGGGATCGTCGACATCGGCTGGTTTGACAACCTGCTGACCACCAAGATCATTCCTTCGCTGTCGTCGCAAGGCGTAAATCCCGGATCGCTCCCAATTCTCCTGCTCGCCAACGTAGTCCTCGCATCGCCGGTAACCGATATTTTTAGCTGCTGCGTTCTGGGATATCACAGCTTCGAAGGCGCCAACCAAACTTATGGGGTCATGGATTTCGACACGACCGGCGTCTTCGGGCCGACAATTTTCGACACATCCATCGCCGGTCACGAGGTCGGCGAGTGGATGAATGACCCCTACGGGGATAACCCGGTGCCACCTTGGGGACATATCGGACAACAACCCGGCTGCCAGGATAATCTTGAGGTCGGAGATCCACTCACCGGCACCGATTTCCCCCCGGTGACCATGCCCAACGGCTACACCTACCATCTGCAGGAACTAGTCTTCTTCTCCTGGTTCTATGGAGCGCCTTCCATTGGAGTCAATGGTTGGTTCTCCGACAACGACACCTTCACCTCCGATGCAGGGCCGCCTTGCATGTGAGCTTGACTGAAAACATGGGGGACGGGCAATCGTGAGTTGGCCTGATTAGCCCGCCCCATCCCTCGGGAAAGTCTTCCCCATTCCAGCAAAACAGCTCCAGGAGCCCTCCTCCAACATTCCACACCCTAGTCCGTGTCCCCGCTCCGCTAAACTGGCGGGAGCATACTGGTCCATGGCTGAATCGTTGACAGAGTTTTTCTTGACGAACTTTGAAGCGCACAGCGGCGAGTGCGCCTATGGCCGCCGTCGTGGCTATCGCATGGAGTGGTGGTCGTACGCCGAGGTGAGCGATACAGCACTTTGTTTCGCTCGCGAGTTGCGGGCTCGCAACATCGGCAAGGGCGATCGAGTCATGTTGTGGGGAGAAAATTCCGCCGAGTGGGTCGCGGCATTTTTTGGATGCGCGGTCGCGGGTGCAGCAGTTGTCCCAATGGACAATGGTGCGTCCGCTGATTTCGCAACGCAGGTCTACCAGCAAGTTGAAGCGAAGCTGCTGGTCTGCTCACGGAAACACGCCGAACTTTCCAGCTCTGGGCAGTTTGGATCATCCACCATGATTTTTGAAGATCTGACGCAAACCTTGAGCCATCATTCCACTGCTCCAGTCCCCGACGTGGCGATCGGTTGCGATGACATACTGCAGGTTGTTTTCACCTCAGGCACCACGGCTGAACCCAAGGGCGTTGTCATCACGCACGGAAATGTTCTGGCGAATCTCACGCCTCTGGAAACCGAGATGAAGAAGTATTTGAAGTATGAGCGGTGGGTGCATCCGGTGAGGTTCTTGAACCTGCTGCCGCTGAGCCACGTCTTCGGACAATTCCTGGGAATGTTTTTGCCGCCGCTGCTGGGCGGGACGGTGATTTTTCAGGAAGAATTGAAGCCGTCAGAAATTGTCAGCACGATCAAACGCGAGCGAGTGTCTGTGTTGGTGAGTGTGCCGCGAGTCTTGCAGTCGCTGACGCAGAAGATTGAACGCGATCTCGAAGATGATGGCTGTCTTGAGCATTTTCGGCGACGATTCCGCGCCGCCGAGGGACAGCGCTTCCTCCGCCGCTGGTGGACATTTCGTTCAATCCACCGGCAGTTTGGTTGGAAGTTCTGGGCGTTTATTTCCGGAGGCGCTGCGCTCGACATCGAGACGGAAGAATTTTGGGGCCGGCTAGGCTACGCCGCGATTCAGGGATATGGACTAACGGAGACGACGTCTCTGATCAGTGTGAATCATCCCTTCAAGTTAGGAAAACGCTCGATTGGGAAAGTGTTGCCGGGGCGCGAAATAAAGCTGGCTGAAGATGGCGAGATTCTGATCCGCGGCGGAGGCGTGGCCGCAGGCTATTGGGAGGCTGGCCAACTGCCAAAAGTCGCGAGACTTACAGATGACAACGAGGGTTGGTACAGCACGGGAGACGTGGGCGCGCTCGATGAAGCCGGAAACCTTTACTTCAAGGGACGCAAGAAGGAGGTCATCGTCACGCCCGGGGGGCTAAATATTTATCCCGAAGACTTAGAGGCGGCATTGCGGCAGCAGCCCGCAGTGAAAGATTGTGTGGTGGTTGGGATTGAGCGCGGTGGAAATGCGGAACCCTGCGCGGTATTGATACTGCGCGATGGCGCCGATGCGAACGAGGTAATCGAGAGTGGGAACCAGTCGCTGACAGAATTCCAGCGCCTGCGGATGTGGGTCGAATGGCCGCAAGAAGATTTCCCGCGCACGTCCACGCAAAAGCCGCGACGGAACTTGATCACCGAATTTGCAACCCGGCAGCTTCAGCATGCTGGCAAGGACGATGTAAGGAATGACAGTGCTGTTGCGGAATTGATCGAGGGCATCACTGGGCGAGGAGCGAGCAGCTTCGATTCCTCAGCAAGTCTCGATTCGGATTTCGGGCTTAGCTCATTGGATCGTGTCGAACTGATTAGCGCATTGGAAGACCGGTATCAGGTTGATCTCAGCGAAGCAAACCTGGGCGCGGCATGCACGTTAGGCGATGTGGAGAAGATGTTGCGTGGCAAGGCCGGGAAGCGCCGGCGGTATCACTATCCGAGCTGGGTTTTACGATGGCCGTCGACTTGGGTGCGATGGCTCGCGCACTATTTATTAATGCGGCCAGCCATGATGCTGCTGGGCTGGCCTCGTATTCAAGGCCGCGAGAATCTGCACGGATGGAATGGTCCTCTGCTGGTCGTTTGCAATCATATCTCCGACGTGGATGTGGGGTTTGTACAAACTGCATTACCCGCGCGATTGCGGCACCGGATTGCAACTGCAACGGGCGGCGAGGCATTGGAAGCATTGCGGACGCCGACTCCGGGTAGAGGATTCTTCCGGAGAGTTTACGATCGCGCGCAATGGATACTAGGTGTCTCACTTCTGAACTTGTTTCCGCTGCCACGCGAGGCCGGCTTCCGGCAGAGTTTCGCTTACGCGGGTCAGGCCGTCGATCTCGGATACAGCGTACTGGTCTTTCCTGAAGGACGACATACAGTGGACGGAAAGATGAATCCATTTCGCGCGGGAATTGGGCTCTTGGCTAAGAATTTAGACATTCCGGTTTTGCCGATGAGGATTGTTGGATTGTATGAAGTAAAGCAAGCCGGCAGAAAGTTCGCGGGACCCTGGAAAATCTCCGTACAGATTGGGCAGCCGATAAAGTTTGCGGCCAGTTCCGCACCAGAAGAGATTGCGAGGGAGTTGCAATGTGCAGTGGAAGATTTGTGAGACCGTGGTTAGTGATTCGTGGTTTGAGCAGTGGAGTCCACCCAATTAACGGCCTGTGCGGGGAAGAAAAAAGCGCCGGAATCCGTTCGTGGATTCCGGCGCCTGCTTGCAATTCGCGCTGCTGGTTTCTAACCGGCGCGCGATATTAGTTACTGAAGGGTAACTTTCACCCTCGCCGACGGAATTCCATTGGCGATGACAACGAGTGCGGTAACACCCGTTTCGGCGGCCGCTGGAACGTCGAAAGTGGTAGATACGGTTGTGCTGCCAGTCGCAATCCCCATGGTGCTGTGGTCATGCGTGCGGGCGTAGAAAACGTGCTTCGTGGCTTGGTTCGTGAGCTGCACAATCGGGTAATTGGTAGCCATTTGAGCATCGTCTCCGTAAGCCGTGCCGGCGGTGAGACCGTTGAACTGGGTACCTGATATCACATAGGAGCTGCCACGCGTCAGAGTCTTGGGAACTGACGTGACGGTAGGGGCCCAGCTAGCGGTGATGGTGCCCTTGGACTCATAAAGCTCCATATCCTTGGTCGCGCCATCGGCTGAATCCCACAGAATCTGGCCGGTGGGAAGGAGCAACTGGCGCGCCTGCCAGGATTCCAGCTTTGTACCCGAAGTGGTGGATGAAACCGCAGTGAACGTGTTTCCCGGGTAGCTGAATTCGTAGAAGGTACCGGTGCCGCTGAAGACTCCGGGGCTGGTGTAGACGAGGATGTTGCCATCGGGAAGGATCGAAGCATTGCCGTCCGCGATGTCGTCAGAGTTGGGAAATTGCGGACCCTTAGTCCACGTCCCGGTCGTACTGCTGTAGATGGACGTGTTGGTGGTTGCTCCGAAGGCAACAACGCTGCCGTCAGGACGCTGCATCAGAGGACCCATCTCAGGCACGATACCAAGGCCACCGCTGTTCGGCAGCGCAACGATCGTGCTGCCCGCGCTTGTCCAAGCGTTGGACGTGGGATTGAAGAGCTCAGAATTCGTTCCGTCTTCGCAATCGACAGTCAACACGTTACCGTCGGGCAAAAGCGCGAAGCCTTCTTCGGAAAAACCATCGGCCTTGCCGGTGCCAATGGCCGTCCAGGTCAAAGTCGTAGCGTTAAACTCGACCTGCAATTTCGAGGGTTGTCCTCCCTGACCCATCATGAAGGTTTCGTCGGGAAGAATAATTGCCGGCGAGTCGCCAATCGTCTTCCATCCCGTGGGAGGATTTACCGGAGTCCACACATTGGTCGTGGGATCGTAAATGCTGCCCAGGTTGGTTTCGTCCTGCTGAAGGTTGTTGTACTCTCCGCCTTCCACCAACACCCGGCCGTCAGCCAATACTGCAGCGGCGAAGTAAAGCGGCGCGTATCCCGTCTGCATCGAAGCAAGAGCGGACCAGGTTCCATTCACATAGCTTCCGGTGATGTCAGGAGTAAGACGCCACCATTTGTTGCTGTTGTATTGGTGCACCATGACTGTTCCGTCCGTGAGCAACAGCGCCGTGTCGGGGAGGAAAGTCGGTGGATTCTTGAGCTTCAGCCACTTCGAAGTAATGGGTGCCTGAGCGCTGGCCAAAGCGGAAGATGCCAGTAGGGTAAGCGCGATTGCGAGCATACGGAGGAGCTTCATGTTTGTCCCTTTCGTGTCCAAAATCTTTGTGGTCTTTCAATCTTGCAAGGTGAGTTCTGATGCGGTGTTTCCACAGTGCAACGCCGCGACGGAGTTGACTTGAGCTTCGGCCTTGGAATCTCAAGCCGCAGGATTATAACCTGCT
>CAYOVU010000008.1:0-44758 GCA_964407505.1 uncultured Acidobacteriaceae bacterium
ATTACCTCCGGCCAGCTGGGTGGAACGCTGCAGGCTCGCGACCAGGCGATTCCGGCGATTCAGACCCAACTCGATACCCTCGCCTCCGGACTTGCAACCGCCGTGAACACAGTGCAAGCCGGCGGATTCGATCTCAACGGCACCGCCGGCACCAACCTTTTCAATCCTCCTCCGGTCAACGGAGTGGGCGCGGCTGCCAGTTTGTCCGTTGCCATCACCGATCCGTCATTGATCGCGGCCAGCTCCGATGGCAGTGCGGGAAGCAACGGCAATGCCGAAGCCATGTATGCGCTGAACAGCCATGCGATTATCGGCGGACAGAGTCCCACAGATTATTATTCCGGAATCGTCTTCAATGTGGGCAACGATACATCCAACGCGTCCGCGGAGCAGACCGCTTCCGGTCTGGTATTGCAGCAACTCAACGACCAGCGATCCTCGATTTCGGGAGTCAATCTCGACGAGGAGGCGGCCAACATGGTGCAGTATCAGGACGCCTATGCCGCATCGGCGCAAGTCGTGACCACCATCAACGACATGATGTATGCCACCATCCAAATGGGCACGTTAACCGGGTAATCCTATGCGCGTAGATCCCAATCCGTATCCTGACCTGCTGGCTGCCCTGGCGCAGACTCAGCAGGAAATCAATACCGACGAGCAACAGATTTCTACCGGGCTGAGCGTCAACGTTCCATCCGACAACCCTACTGCGGCCGCGGTGTTGGTGCAGAACGCGGATCAAACTTCCGAAGCCGATCAATTCCAGCGCAGCAGCGGCAGCATCCAAAGCGAAATACAGAATGCCGATTCCACGTTGAATTCAGTGATCACTTCGCTGCAGCAGGCGATCAGCCTGGGCGTGGAGGGGGCCAATGGCACAGTCAACGCCGCCGATCGCATCGCTTTGGCTACGCAGGTGCGCGGCATCCAGAGCCAGCTGGTGAGCCTGGCCAATTTAAGCTATCAGGGCAACTACGTCTTCGCTGGAACCGCCACTCAAACCACTCCCTACGTACTCGACCCCAATTCTCCTTCCGGGGTCACCTACGCCGGCAACTCGGGCGTCAACAGCGTCACGTTAGGCGATCACTTTACCCTGCAAACCAATCTGCCGGGATCGCAGTTATTTTCCTCATCTGGCACCGACATGTTTCAGAGCATTCAGGATCTGATTAACGGCCTGGTGAGCGGCAATGGCATTCCCGCCGCCGTTACCGAAGTCAGCAACGCTTCGGCTTCGATCGATAGCCAGCGTGTGTTTTACGGTAACGCGCTGAATCAGATCAGCGCGCAGCAGACCTATCTCAGCAGCGAAACCACACAACTGGCGCAGCAGCAAAATACGGTCGCAGGCGCGGACCTATCCAACGTAATCAGCAACCTCACCACGGCAGAGACCTCTCTTCAAGCCACGCTGACGACAATTGGCCAGACAGCGCACGTCAATCTGTTTTCTTATCTGAGATAAAAACTTATCTGAAACGAGGAGAAGCAAACTGTACAAGGCGAATTATCCTTAAAGAGTGCGGCGCGAGGCTCGCGCCCATTCGGCGGCGGCTTGTACGCGCGCCCGCTGGGATTCGAGGCGCGCCCGCTCGACCAGCAGCTGACTATGGATGGCCGGCAGCATTCGTTGAAGCCGTTCCACGTTGAGGCGATACTTCTCCAGTTCATCGTCCAGTTCGGGGTCGATTCCCTTTTCCGGGATCGGTTCTGCGCGTAACTCTTCGCCTGCCTTCAACAGTTCCGAAAGCAATCCAGACATCTGTTCCGGGGTGGCGACAGCGGCCTGCTCTTGCCGGGCGACTACAACGTCCAGCCATTCTGGCAAGCGGCGATTGGTTTCGCGCAAGGTCTGCACTCGGGAGGGCATCATGCGTTCCAGTCGGCGACGGGTATTTGCGGCGCGGAGAGCACCGGTGCAGCCTGCCCGCTCGCTATGAATTGCGCCGCGGGTACGGCCATGGTGCGCTCCACTTCCAGCCATGCTTCATGAATCGTGACCAGCAGAGAAGTTTGTTCTTCGAGAATTCTTGCGGATTGCTTCACATGCGCCTCAACCAGGCTCGCGCGGATCAGGCCATAAAACCGGTTGAGGTTGGCGGCGACTTCTCCGCCTTGCTGCATGTCGAGCGAACCCTGCAGGTGGGCGATCACGGTGAGGGCATGATTGATGCTGCGCGTGCGTGCTTCGATGTCGCCTTTTTCCAGAGCGGCGATGGCGCGCCGCAGATCTTCGATCGCCTGCTCGTACAGGCAGATCACAAGGCGTACGGGGCTTGCGCCCCGTACGGCTGTTTCACGGTAGTGAGAGCGTGCATCCATTTGCTATAGCCCCGAAGTGAGAGTGGGTCCGCCCGGAACCGTTGAGCCCGAACTGGAGGTGCCCGCGCCCAGTGAGCCGAGTGTCTCGGTTATCTCCTGCAAAAGCAGCGGATATTGCTGCAGGGAAGCGTTGACCGAATCATATTGCTGGGTCAAAGCGGTTTGTTCGTTCGTCAATTGGGTTTGGAAATTGTTGATGGTAGTGGTAAGGTCTTGCCCTTCCGCCTGGTCTTGCGCCAGATCCACATTGAGGGGGCCTGAAGTTGGATCGGTCAGGTTATTCAGATCGGTGTTGAAACTGTTCGCGAACCCCGTCCCTGAGGCGTTCTGAAAAAAGTTCAGTACGGCGGCGGGGTCGGACGCCACTACTTGGGCAAAAGTCTGGCCCTGTGCGTTGGAGCCCAGGGTCAGGGTGCCATCGTCGTTCATGTTGATGCCCAGCGAGGCCAGATTGACGTATCCATTGTTGCCGCTAATGGCGTAGGCGGCATCGTTGAGCATGCTGGACTGCACCGCGCTCAGCGATGGATCTCCCAGCAGCGGCGGCGCGGGAACGCTCCCAGTGGGATCGACGACATATTGCGTGTTGATGGTGCTGACCACGTTGTTGTAAGCGGAGATGAAGTTATTGATCGCACCGGTGATCTGGTTTGTATCCGGTCCAACTGTGAGTTGCACTGAAGTTCCGGGCAGTTGGCTAGCCAAGCTGAGCGTCACTCCCTGGATGGCTCCAGTCACGGTATTGCTGCTGCTGCTGAAGGGCACGCCATCAATGGTTAAAGACGCGTTCGTACCGCCGACCGGGGTGTCGAAATTCAATGTGGTATTGGTGTTGGCGGTGACCGACAGCGCTCCGGCGCTGCCTGAATTTTGGCTAAACAGAGCCAGTCTCGACCCAGTGGTATCGCTTACCACGCTGGCGGTTACTCCCCAATTGTTCGCGGTGCTCTGCGCGTTGATGTAGCTGGCCAGCGTATCAAGCGTGTCATTGCTGCCTTGAGTGATGGCAATATCGTGAGTTGTGCCGCCGGTTCCGCCCACCTGCAGCTTAATATCGCCGCTGGTTTGTCCGCTGGCTAGAAAAGAAGTACCGGCGCCGGCGGCGATAGGATCGGTGTACAGAGTGCCAGTTGTAGCCAGGCTGTTCACCACGATCTGATGGGTGCCGTTGATGGCTGTACTTTGGGCGGTTGCGGTCAGTACTGCGGTGTTCGAGGAGTTTGCCGCCTGGGCCGTGAGCGCTCCCGCCGGGTCGGCCAACGCAGCGACGGCGGTCTGCAAGCTGGTGAGATTGTTCTCCATCCCTTCCAGCAACCCTTCCTGAGTCGCCAGGGTGGTTTGCTGCCCTTGCCAGACCGACAATTGCCCACTCTGGGAAGAGATGATTTGCTGCACCACCGTACTAACATCCAGACCTTGTCCCGAGAGAATCGTTGACGGATTCAAACTAACGCCCATGGTCTTTTCCTCCTTCGACCGCGACCGGTTCTTTGGGCGCAGCTTCGTGGGCCAGTGCTTCAGAAATCTGGCGGGCGATGGCGAGCATTTGCTCGCTCGGCACTTGAACAATCAGGCTGCCCTGCTGGTTCACGAACTGGTAGATCTCGACCCGGTCCGAAGTATCCCATTGCAATTTGACTTCATCCTGCGGGCCGGCAGGCAGCACAGGAGCACTTTGGGGCCGCTCACCTTCCCCCGTCGAAGCATTTCCCGAAGGTGGAAACGTCTGCGGTGGCGCCTCGCGCACCTTTCCCGGGCCGGCTTGAGACTCAGCTGGAGGGGGAAACGTGGCTGCGGGACTTACGCTCATAACGAGCTACCCCAGATTTTTGAACGACCGGGAGAAGATCGGTAAGGGGCAGGTCGCCCTGCCCCACCGAGACGAGCCTATTGCAACAGTTTCAATACAAGTTGCTGTTGTTGGTTGGCCTGAGCCAGAGCGGAAATGCCGGTCTGTTCCAGGATGGAGAATTTGGTTAGATTAGCGACGTCGGTCGGAATGTCCGCCGCCAGAATCGTGTTTTCCGCCGAGGTCAGGTTCTGCACTTGACTGTTGATAACGTTGCTGGCCGAGGTGAGCCGGTTGACGCTGGCACCGAGGGTCCCACGCGTGCTGGCGATATTGGCGACGGCCTGATTGATCTGGGTTAGAGCCGTTTGTGCATCGGATTGCGTGTTCAGATCGGTTATAGCCAGGTTGATCGCGTTCGTTCCGGTTCCGTTGGTGATCGATGATGTGGAAAGCCCGCCGATGGTCACCGCGATCTGGCTGGAGCCGATAGCAGTCGAGTCGCTGAGGAAAATGTTGGTGGCTGCGGAACTGGTCAACGTTGGATTGCTGTAGGTTCCGAGCACGGTTTCGGTATTGGTGGAACTAACGGCGATATTGCCGTCGTTGTTGGGATCGGTCACAACTAGGCTGCCCGCCGAGTTGAGATAAGCGGTCAGGCCGGCGGGGTCCAGGCTGGGTGTGTTGATGGCATTGATCAAACTTCCGACCGTTGAACTGGCGCCGGCGGTAAAGGAGAAGCTTTTGCCGCCCACGGTAAACGCGGTAACGTCGCCGGATGTGAGAGCTGACGTCAAGGTCAAGCTGGTGACGCTTCCTACCAACTGATTTGGATCGTCGGCCGTCGAGGTGCTGGTCTGGTTGACAAACGAAGTTGGAGCTCCCGATACAGGCGCACCCAGAGTGTTGTCATTGGTGGTGACGGCGAGGTCGCCGCGATCCTGCGGATCGGTGATGACGAGCTGTCCACTGACCAACTGCGCCTTCGCCCCAACGGTGGTATTGCTATTGATAGCATTGATGAGATCTTGTACCGTGGGGGCGACGACTTGCGGCGCAGCGGTGAAATTGCCGATCTGGGCGGCCGACGAGCCGCCGGAGGAGGTCACGTTGAGATCGTTATTGTTTCCCGGGTCAACGATCTCGATTGCGCCGGCCGAATTCAGAAATGCATCGACCGGCCCGGCGGTGCCGGCGAAGACGACACTGCCGGAGGTGGCGCCGGTATTGAGGGCGGTAATGAGGGCGCCCACCGTACTCGCTGTAGTTGTAACTGTGTAAGTTGAATTGTGTCCGCCGACGTTTAGTGTGACGGCGTCACCAACGGCTAGGACTGACGCACTGGTCAGTCCGGTGACACTGCCTACATCCTCGTTCGGATTGGTGACGTTGACAGTCGGATTAGAAAAGGTGCCCAAAACTGCGGCGATGCCGTTGGTTCCGGTGCCGGTGGTGGTGACGGTGAGGTCGCCGTTGTTGTTCGGATCGACGATTTCCACATTGCCAGCGCTGTTCTGGAAGGCCTGCACTCCAGTCGAATCGGTGTTGGCATTGATAGCGGTCAGTAGCGTCGCGACCGTGGCGAACTGACCGGTTCCCGAGCCGCCGGTAAAAGTCTGCGACTTGCCGCCCGCATTAATAGTGATGGTACCGCCGGCCAGAGTCGCGGCTCCGGCTGCGGTTGTCGTAAGCGAGCTGCCTACCTGGTTCGCATTTGTAGTGGTCGCTGTCCCATTGGCCGCAGTGTAAGTAAATGTCTGTCCGCCTGCGCTAACCGAAGTTGTGTCACCCACGGTCAGCGCCGTGTTCAGCGTCAGGTTTGAAACCGTGGGATTACTTACCGCGTTGAGGTTGGTGGATGTACCGCCTTGAAATACGGCCTGACCGTTATAAGTTGTGGCGGTGCCGATGCGGTTAATTTCCGACAGGATCGACGCATACTGCGCCTGAATGGCGGTGCGCTGCGAGTTCGATACCGTGCCGGTGGCCGACTCGGTGGCGAGCGTGACCGCAGTATCGAGCAGGGTGGTGACCTGTGCCAGCGCGCCATCGGCTAGTTGCAACTCGCCGACGCCATCATTGGCGTTGGAAACGGATTGCGACAAAGCGGCAATATTGGCTTGCAACCCGTTGGCGATGGACAGGCCCGCGGGATCGTCGGCACCGCTATTGATGCGCTGGCCGGACGACAGCTGCTCGAGGGTGCTATTCAGGGCGTTGCTAGTGAGCGTCAATTCATTTTCCGCCGCGAGCGACGGGATATTGTTCAGAATTCCGATAGGCATTGTGTTACTCCTTTGTTAAGTTGGTCCCGCCGTTTTGGACCGTCTCCTCAGCGGGTGAATCTCTGCTGAGTTCCCGTTCCACTTCATGCTTACGGAACCCGAATCGCTTGTCTTTTGCTCCATCGGCAATCCTCGTTCCCGCTTTAGTACCGGTGTTTTTGGGGCCTAGCTGTCGGGCTTAGCCCCTCAGTAACGAAGCCATTGAACGCGCGATATTAATTCTCAATTCCCCATCGCCGATACATCCCCTTAGAAGCCTGTGCGTCTCCGCGGAATCTGACTGCCATGCGAATACAGGGGAGAACATGATCCGGCTCACGCGTCTCAACAACCAGCTCTTGACTTTAAACTCCGATCTCATCAAATTCATCGAGCAGTCTCCTGACACACTGATCACGCTGGTCACCGGAGAGAAGATCGTTGTACGCGAGAGCCCAAAGGAAGTGCTGGCGCGACTCGTTGAGTTTCGGCGTTCGGTTTTGCAGGGGCTGACTTTTGTCTGGGACAGCTCTGCTTCGCACACTCTGCTCCCCGAGCAGAGTTCCGAAGCTCGCAAGACGGAGTCCCAGAAGTGAGCGTGGACAAGGCAAGCCTCGGCGGGATAATTCTGGCTGTCGGCGGAATTCTTGCCGGCCTTTTGCTCGAAGGCGGAAATCTCGGCCAGGTCCTGCAGCCGACGGCTGCAATGATTGTGTTTGGCGGCACGCTTGGAGCGGTGCTACTGCAGTTTCCCCTGCCTATCATTTTTCTTGCGTGTCGCCAGTTGAGCATGGTTTTCGTTAATCCCGATCGTAACCAGCAGGACGCCATTCGCGAGCTTGTGCAGTTTGCGCAAAAGGCGCGCCGTGATGGCATTGTGTCGCTCGATGCCGAGTTGCCGGAGATTGAAGATCCATTCCTGCAGCGATCCTTAATGTTGGCCGTGGATGGGACGGAGCCGCAGGAGCTACGCAAGATTATGGAGTTGGAGCTCGACAATCAGGCCGAGTATGAAGAGCAGGTGCCACAGGTATTCGAGTCCGCCGGCGGTTTTGCTCCCACCGTTGGCATCATCGGAGCAGTGCTGGGGTTGATTCAAGTCATGCAGCATCTGGATAAGATCGACGAAGTCGGGAAAGGGATTGCGGTTGCATTCGTGGCCACGATCTATGGAGTAGCTTCCGCGAATCTTCTTTATTTACCGATTGCAGGAAAGATGAAGCTGCGTATTCGGGAAGAGCAGGTCATGCGGGAGATGACACTCGAAGGTGTGGCTTCCATTCTAGAAGGGATGAATCCACGAATGCTCGAAACCAAGCTGCTGGGTTTTTTGGTTGAGGCGAACCAATCCCCTAATGAAGAAGAGGCAGGGAAATGAGCCGCCGCAGGCGCCATCGTCCTCACTCGAACCATGAACGCTGGCTGGTCTCTTATGCCGACTTCATCACTCTGCTTTTCGCTTTCTTTGTAGTTCTCTACGCTTCGTCGCAGGTGGACAAACGCAAAGTCGGCCAGCTCGCGATGGCGATCCAGGTTGCATTTCAGGAGATGGGCGTTTTCCCGGCGGCTACCACGGAGATTCCCCTGGACGGCAACAAGCCCATGCCTTTCAGCACGGTGCAGGCCATTGAGCAAATGAAGAACAAAACTGAAACGGGACGCACGGCTTCGCCTCCGGAAAATCCCGTGGCGACAGCCGACCAAACGGACCTCACCACGCTAGAGAGCGAACTGCAGGAAGCCTTGCGCAATGAGATTGCGTTGAATCAGGTAGCGCTGCATCGCGAGACCGAGGGATTGGTCGTGAGCCTGAAAGAATTCGGTTTTTTCAACAGCGGTTCCACAACCATCAAACCTGAATCATTGCCGGCTCTCGACAGAATCGCTTCAATTCTGGCCGTGCGTATTTGTCTACTGCGTATCGAAGGACATACCGACAACGTACCGATTCACACTCCGCAAATCGCGTCCAACTGGGAGCTCTCAACCGCTCGTGCAACGGAAGTGGTTCGCTTCTTGATCATTAACCATCGTTTCGCGCCGGAAAGGCTCTCCGCCGCCGGCTATGCGGAATACCACCCGATCGCGAGCAATCTCACGGCGAACGGTCGCGCACAAAATCGGCGGGTAGATATTGTTATTCTCGCCGCGCGGGCTTCCGATATTCCTTTGACCTCCAAGCCTGGCGCCCTTGCGAAGTCATCCCCATCGTTGCCCTGACCGAGTGCCAGACCGACCCTGAGACAGGTTTGATTCGTTCCCCTGTCACGGATCCACCACGCCTAAAGTATGACCGTCTTTTGCCGATGGAAATCATGGGTGCGCGTATCCGGCGTAGTGACGCATTTCTGTGTGTTGGCGTAATCCGGGAGTCGCGGCCATGCAAGCGATCTGAAAGGTGCTCTCTTGACGACTGCGTCTTCGCCGCAACCTGCGCCTTGCACGCAAGGTCCTCCCGAACTTGGTCTGATTTCCATTCGCGACCTGATCTACCAAGTCGCAGGAATCTTTCACCCGGATAACAAGCTCAGCTTGCTGCAAGATCGTTGCCGCCGCCGTATGAAGGAAATCCAGGTGGCTACTCTGCGGGAGTACTTCGAGTGCCTCACGATTCGTCCCATTCGGCAGACAGAACTGACCGCTTTGCTGAACGAAATCACCATCGGAGAAACCTGCTTCTTCCGCAACCAGCCGCAACTGGAAGCCTTACGGCGAATCGTAATTCCGAAAATTATTGAGGCGAAATCCGATCTTCGGGTGCGCAACTTGCGCATCTGGAGCGCCGGCTGCTCCACGGGAGAAGAACCATACACGCTTCGGATGGTGCTGCTGGAGGAAGCTGCCGGCCGGCTCAAGGATTGGAATATCGAGATTATCGCCACCGACCTCAACGAGCGCTCCCTGGCGCATGCCAAACAGGCCGTCTACGGCGACTACAGCACACGCAACCTCAAGCCACCCTATAAGGAGCGGTACTTTCTTCCGTACGGCGATCAGCTTCAAGTGTGTCCTCGCGTCCGCGCCAACGTCAGCTTCATTCGCCTTAACTTGTCCGACGATTCGCGCATGACCTTCATGAAGAGTATGGACGCAGTCTTCTGCTGCAATGTGCTCATCTACTTCGATCTGACATCCAAGAGCCGCGTAGTCCAGCATTTTCTTGCCAATCTTCTTCCTCACGGATACCTCTTTCTCGGACAGTCGGAATCGCTTTTCGGCGTCAACGATGAGTTTCAACTCGTCCACTTACCAGGAACTACTGCCTACGTGAAAGGGAAGTACGCGGGAAGGAGAACCCCGTGACCACCGCACCCGCAACCAAGCAGGTTTTGCTGCAGCGCCTCGAAGGATTGCGGCAGATTCCAACCATTCCCGCCGTCCTCGTGCCTTTGCTGCGCCATCTGCAGCAACCGGTTGAAAAGTTCAACGTGCAAGAGGTGACGGATCTGCTGGCGCAGGACAAGTCACTCGCGGCGCAGTGTCTGCAAATGGCGAACTCGCCGCTTTTCGGCCGGTGGCAGCGGATAGAAACGTTGCGCGGTGCCGTAGTCAGTCTCGGCTTTCACCACCTCAGCGACATCGCCATGTCATGCGGGGTGCTTCACCTCCTCCCAAGCGATAGAGGGAACCTCGATCCGGTGGTTTTTTGGGAGCACTCCCTGGGATGTGCATTGGTCTGTCGCCATCTTGCGCGCAAGCTCAAACTTAGCGATCCGGGAAAAGCGTATCTCGCGGGCCTGCTCCATGATCTCGGGATCATCGTCAACCTCTGGATTCTGCCTAAGGAATTCAGCGCGGCTTTTGAGATTGCCAAAGTCGAAGGAATTCCACTACACGAGGGCGAAGAGCAATCGCTTGGTTTTACCCACTCTGACAGCGGGTGCCTTCTGGCGGAACATTGGGACCTTGCCCCGGACCTGATTGAAGTTGTGGCCCTTCATCACTCACCCGAGAAAGCGACTCAGAGTCCTGAATTAGTTGCCCTGGTGCACATCGCCGACTTGCTCTGCCGCATGAGCGGCCTGAACTATGGCTACCTCGAACAACAACAAGTGAATCTGTTCGACGATGCAGGATTCTCCATCCTCGAAAAAGCTTCAACCTCGCTGAAAGATTTTGACTGGGCCCGTCTCACCTTCGAACTGGATTCCTACCTGGACGAAGTGCACAGCGTTGTGCAGACGATTTACCGCACATGAACGGCGAATTCGGGAACTCTCAGATACGAGTGCTCATTGTCGACGACAGCGCATTCATGCGAACGGCGCTCACTCGCATGCTCGCCGCCGATTCTGATCTGTGGGTTGTTGGCACGGCGAGCGGTGGAACCGAAGGCCTGCAAAAAGTGGCCAGCCTTGATCCCGACGTTGTTACGCTCGACATGCAGATGCCGGGTCTCGACGGGTTGGAGACGCTCCGTCGCATCATGGCCCAGTTCCCACGCCCAGTCATTATGGTGAGCTCGGCAACCATAAAAGAAGCCGAAATCACGCTAAACGCCCTGGAGGCCGGCGCCTTCGACTATGTGCCCAAACAACTTTCTGCTACATCGCTGGACATTCTTCACATTCGTGAAGATCTGATCGCCAAAATCAAGGCAGCCGCAGAATCGCGGCGCTCAAGAGATTGTCTGCCGCTTTCGCGGAAGCCTCCTCGCACGGTGGACTTGCCGGCGCGGAGGCAACCAAATGATCCCATGGCTCTAGTTGCTCTTGGTGTTTCCACCGGAGGACCAAGTGCCTTGCAGGAAATTCTCCCCACGCTTCCGGCGGACCTCTCGGTTCCGGTCGTTGTTGTGCAGCACATGCCGCCAGGCTTCACCGCTCCGTTTGCTGAGAGGTTGAATCAACTCTGTGCGATTTCGATCCGCGAAGCGTCGCACGGTGAGGTGGTTCATCCCGGGGTGGTCTATATTGCCCCAGCGGGTTCACACCTGAGGGTGAGCCGACCCACCGAATCGCGAACCGTGATTTTCCTCTCAGAGAAGCGCGAAGATAAGCAACACATTCCATCGGTCGATATCATGATGCAGTCAGTGGCATCCGCATTTCACTCGCAAGCTATGGGAGTTATTATGACTGGCATGGGAGCGGACGGTGCGCAGGGAATGAACGTTATTCATCGCGAAGGCGGCTTTACGCTGGGCCAGGATGAGGCGAGTTGCGTGGTCTATGGTATGCCCCGAGTTTGTGCGGAGATGGGCATCCTCGATCGCATTGTGCCCTTGGGCCAAATACCGAATGAAATCCTGCAAGCCGCCTGCTATCGCAAAGAGCGAGCCATTCGAACTAGCGCCGGTTAAGCCGGTACTCTCGAATCAATTGGATCTCCATCCAGCGCCTTGCGCACTCTTCGCAACAAGGTGCGGCTGGAAAAAGGTTTCACCAGGTGCTCTCTGCCATGAGCCGACAAACCACCCAGAGCCAGTTGTTCCGCATAGCCGCTCATCAACAGAATTCGTGCGTTCGGGCAAAGTCCTCCGAATTCGTAGGCCAGTTGGTGACCGCTTTTTCCTGGCAACACGACATCCGCAAGAAGCAAGTCGATTGGTTCTGGGCATCTGTGTTGAGCTTCAAATGCCTCTCCCGCACATCGGGCACTGACAAGCCGGTAACCCGCCGACTCCAACACTTCGCCGGTTACTTTTCTTACGAACTCCTCATCTTCGACAAGGAGGATAGTTTCCGCTCCACCGGCCTGGCCTTCTTCGGAAAAGGGCACACGGATGATCGCTTCTGCGACTGCCACAGACGCGATGTCCGTCGTATGCTCCTCCCCGTTCGTTTGGGTTGCGCCGCCTGCAGTCTCGTCAAAGTTCAAATTCAGTTACCCGCGTCTTATCTGCAAATGGTCAGCACCTCAGCTGCCATCATGCACTCCTATGAATTAATCGCGAATGATGCGCCAGGCGCGACTATGCTCTTCAAGTCAGGCTGCCTGCAGATGGTCCTGGCAAGTCACGCTGCCCGTTCTGGCATTCGTGCAGGGAATTGGTTCCGAAGCGGGAAGACGGCAAGCAGACACAGAGAAGCCCCTGGCTTTGCGAGCGCTCGCACTTTTGCGCATCTACTTTGGACTGGTCAGGATGGTTCCGTTCGGATCGAGCAAGAGTTTGTGTGTCCCGAGCGGCGCAGACAGGTGAAACGATGACTCGAGGCCATCGGCAAATACGCGGCCCACATAGACAGGAGACTTACTGGATGTTACGGCATAGATAGGAACGGAAGTGACCAGATCTTCGGGCGCGTCTTTTTGCCGTATCACGCCGGTCACGACTGTGGCGTTGGCCTTCGGGATAAATTTAACGGCTTGCAACTCCAGCCTGGGTAACGAAGTTCCGTTGATCCATCCTTCCAGAAACCAGTCTAGTGATGCCTTGCCTTCATAGCGCAACGACGGCGGCAGGTCTTCGGCGAAAACATCCAGAAGTTCGCGAGTGCTGATTGCCTTTCCCTGGTAACGCTCGCGAAGTTTACGCAGCGATCGCAGGAACGGTTCTTCGGCGACACCGCGGCCCGATTCCTTTCGCCCAGACTCTGACGCCGCATCCTGCAACATCGACCGCAGCATGTGAAACAGCCACGTCCCCCGGCCATAACTTATCGCTTCATATCCCCCGGGAAAGTGAGACGATAGCAACCGGCTTCCTAGGGTGACCGGGCCAGCGTCTTTCGGAAAATTACCGTCCTTATTTTTTTCCAGCAGATCTTCCCGGTATTTTTCCATCACCTTGTGAAAGGCTGCTGGATTTTTCTCCTGCAGCATCATCAACGCGCAATAGTTGGCCAAACCTTCGGAAAACCACTGGTCGCGATAAGTGCTCCACAGAACCAGATCGCCCCACCACTGGTGTGCAGCCTCGTGCGCGGGGACCTGTTGCACCATCAGGATTCGCGCGGGGTCCATGTGGAGTTCTTCGTTCTGCTGCGGAGTCATGAACGCGTAAGAGGAAAGAAAGATCAAGCCGGGCCAGCCCTGGCTTTCGCGTCCCGGCAGCTGGGTTAAAACCAGCTGGCTGTATGGAAATGGACCGAAGCGTTCCGCGAAATAACGAATCGCATGAGCCGTCACCTCGGCTACCGCTGCGGCATTTTGTGCCGGTGAAACCGGGGGCTGAGACAAGGTTGGCGCGACGTTCAGCGGCGAAACTGCCCGTGGCCGCAGATGCGGCGTGTCGGGTGGAATTGGGGGAGGCGGAGGATGGGGAAAATCTTTTTCAACTCCGACTGTAGCGTACGTTTCGACCATCACATTTCCAGCGGGTGCGGCGACTCGAACATACTTGCCGAGATTGAACCCTGCTACGGGTATAGGACGTTCTGAAACCCAGCGACCCACTTGCTCGGTTCCGGCGTTTTGCGCTTCCGCTTGTGGAGACGCAGGCGGCTTCGCTATCTGGCTGGGTTTGCCGGTCGCAACCAGCGTCCAACCTGCTGGATAGTGGAAGGTGAGATCGAAATCGGCCATGGCCAGACCACGATTCGGATACCAGGTTCCGCGCGCTCCAACATAAAGCAAACCTTTGCCAGCTTCCGCCAGCACATCGCCGGCATAGACAAAGCGCAGGTTGATTTCCAGTCCCTTGCGTGCTGGTTCCGGCAGAATCACGGCTACCACGTCATTGCCGCTGCGTGCCAAGCGGGTTCCTTCCACTGGCGGGTTCTGGATGAATTCCACCTCACGCCCGTTGGCCTCGACAGTTTGAATGTGCAGGAAGCGCGAGAGCTCGAACACCAGGCAGCGCGACCCACCGCGCTCGACATCGAGGTGCAGCTTCACCTCCGCATCGAGCTCTTTGGGAGGTTTCACCGTTGCGTCGATCACATAGCCGCGAACGGAAATAGGATCTTCTCGCGATCCGGCTTCTGGCGGCACGGTTTGCGCGATCTCTTCCCGGGCTGGTTTTCTTTTCGATTCGTTGGAGACTGGAGTCGTCGAAAATGATGTCCACGAATCGTAGTACACGGCTCCGGTCTCTGTGGTCTTCACTTGGCCGGCCTGAACTTGTTCTCCTGCCGTCGAGTCAAAAAAAATGTCGAAGGCTCCAAGCTTGTTTCCCTGCAACCGGATGTGCAGCATGCGATCCTCGGGATCGATTGCATTCGCGGGCGGAGAATTTTCGGGGGTCTTCTCGCCCGCGACCGGAAGCATTTTGCTGAAATCGACCAGCAACCTCATAGCGTCGGTTTGCGCCAGGTTGCGCGCCGTCATATTCCACCGGTCGGCAAACTCCTTGGCTTCATCGGGATCCCTCAGGCCGGGCTGCAGTTCGGTGGCAGTGTTGTCGTTGAAGCGAAAGTAGGCAGAGCTGAAGCGCTCTTCCAGGATCGCCATGCCGGTGAACAGGCTTATCGATTGCCGTTCCACTTCGTTGGGAGGAACCAACAGTACTTCTCCGTCGCCTTCAAAGAAGGCCCCGGTAATTCTTCCCATCACGTCCTGCGTGAAGGCGATGTTTCCATCTTCTAATGTGATGTGGATCGCGGACCGATCGATGGCCGCTTCCCGCACTTTGAAGACACGGCTGGGATCAAGGCCGACGTTGCTCAGTTGCGCATAGAGAGATTGCGCAGGCCCCGGCCGCGGCGTCTCCGCCAGCGCACAATCAGCGAGGCCTCCGGGCAAAATTGCCGCACATGCGACAAGCGCAATCCAAAATCTGCGGAATGGAATCGACACTTTGGTCACGTATAGGTCCGCGTCGTCTGTTGCTAGAATGCGCTTCAATGCGGTTTCGTGTCACTACCCTCGTAACAATATCAACCTGGATGACGCTTGCTTGCGCCACGGCATCGGCGGACACCATTCACTTGAAGAATGGCCGGACCATCGTCGCCGATCACGTCCGCGAAAATGGCAGCCGCTATGAATATGACATCGGCGACGACAGCTATGCTATCCCGAAGAGCTCAGTCGAGCGGGTCGAGGCCGGCGGCATGCCAGCGATCAGAACCGCTTCGGTAACAACTGGCGGTGGGGTTGCCGATCTGCCGTCGTTCACACCCGCGAATACCCTAGCCAATGAAGGCGACCTTCCGAAGACAATCATTCAAGATGGAAAAATCGACTCAGACGCTCTGGTGAAACTCGAGGGCAAAGGGAGTGCGGAACTCGCCGCTACGGCAGACTTTATCGCCGGCAAGTTTGAATTCGACCGCGGGAACATTAACGAATCCCGCCATTATTTCGACAGCGCACTCCACTTTCAGCCGGAGAACACAACCGTCCTCATTTACTATGCAGCCTCGCTCGTGCGCACCGGGAACCCCTCGCAGGCCCTCAGCTTCGCGCAGCGTGCTGTGGCCGCGGCTCCCGATTCGCCCGATGCCTACACAGTGCTGGGTTATGCGCAGCAGGCGTCCGACCGAACTAAAGACGCCATTGTCTCGTGGAAGCGGTCGCTTGAATTGCGTCCGGATGCGACGGTGCAGCAGTATCTTGCGAAGGCTGAGCGTGAGCAAAACGCGGAAACCGATTTCGCACAGCGCGAGAGCAGTCATTTCGTGATGCATTACGAGGGGAAACAGACTTCCGAAGCGTTCCGGGGTCAAATTCTGGCTGCGCTCGAGGCCGATTACGACGACCTGTCGCGCGATCTCGGCAGTCCCCCTCGCGACAATATTCTTGTAACGCTTTATACCGAACAGGCTTTCTTCGATGTGACGCGTGCGCCTTCGTGGTCGGGAGCTCTCAACGATGGCAAGCTGCGGATTCCAATCAGTGGCCTCAGTTCCATGACGCCCGACCTGGCGCGGGTGTTGAAGCACGAGTTGGCGCATTCCTTCATTAACCAGATTTCCGCGGGACGTTGTCCGCCATGGCTGCACGAAGGGATCGCACAGCTGCTTGAACCGAAATCCCTGGGCGGCGATGGGCATCAGTTAGCCCAGTTGTTCAAAGCCCAACATAATATTCCGCTCAACGTGCTAGAAGGCAGTTTCATGCGCTTCTCCGGCAGCGAAGCTTACCTGGCTTATGCGGAATCTCTGGCGGCGGTTTCTTATATCAACGATGCCTATGGCATGGGCGACATCCAGCGAATTTTGCAACTGCTCGGGCAAGGGAGTTCGACCGAAGCAGCTCTGCGCACAACCATTCACTCCGACTACGGCCAACTCGAGATCGATCTCGCCAAATACTTAAGCGATAAGTACGGCGAGTAGAGCCGATTTGCTCCCTGCCACGGCTTATGCTAGTTTCGGTTTTGCGCTAGCCAGCGAATGTGTGCCCTATTCCACTCCCGATCGCCCGAGCCTCTGCCGCCTTTGGAGGCCGTTCCCGGCGAATTCCCCCCGATCGAAGGGGCTGAGATTGCCGCTACTACCTACGGAAAACGAGTTGCCGGCGATTTCTACGACTCGCTGCGAGTAAGCCCGGAGCGAATCTTATTTGGCTTGCTTGACGTTGCCGGGCGCCGCGAGAACAACCAATCGATCCTCTCCGCAGCGCAAAAGATTTTTCGAACGTCTGGAGCATCGCTTTTTGCCGGCGCCGATATCAACGAAGCCGAAGCCATGGTCAATCTCTGCCTGCAGCTCAACCGCGGCGTGATGGAAGCTGCCGAGGGAGTTCACTCCTGCCCCGCGTTCATCGGCTGCTACCATGAGAAATTCGGCACTCTCTGCTACACCAACGCTGGGCATACTCCGGGACTCCTGCGCGACAGCACAACCATCACCGAACTGGCTTCCACGGGCTTGCCCCTGGGCTTGTTCTCGCACGCTACGAGCGATGCACCTACTGTGGCGATGGAAAAGGGCGCCGTTCTGTTGCTGGTTTCGCGAGGCGTGGTTGAAGGCAAGTGCAAAGACGATAAAAACGAAGACCTGGAATTTGGTCTGGAACGCGTCAAGGAGCGCTTGCATCTTGAACCTTCGACGCACGCCCAGACCATCAGCGCAGCCATTTTGAATTCCGTCGGCGAGTTTACCTGCGATCCGCTCGTTCCTGACGATATGACCGCATTGGTTTTGGCGCGAACCAACTAGCGCTCTACCCAATGCCAGGCCCACATTCCTCGCGGAAGTAGTAAAATGTCGCAAGGTTTGTGCCGCAGGATTGTCGTGGCCACCCCCGAAAACCTTATGAAAAAACTGCTGTTCGTACTCATTGCCATGGCGTGCCTGCCAACTTTTGTGGTTGGCCAGGTGGTTGAAGAAATCATCGCGCGCGTGAATAGCCAAATCATCACCCGCTCGGAATACATGCGCAGCAAAGACCAGCTCAAGGACGACGTCAAGCAGCAAGACGCTGCCAACGCGGACAAGCTTTATGCCGAACGCGAAAAAGATGTTCTGCGCGACCTGATCGATCAGCAACTGCTGCTCGAAAAGGGCAAAGACCTGGGGATTACCGGCGATACCGACCTGATCAAGCGCCTCGACCAGATGCGCAAGGACATGAAGCTGGAGACCATGGAAGAGCTGGAAAAAGCCGCCACGTCCCAGGGGATTTCCTACGAAGATTTCAAACAGAACATGCGGAACCAGATCATCACGCAAAAAGTGATTGGAGAAGAAGTCGGTTCTCACCTCAGCATCACCAAAGATGAAGAGCAAAAGTTTTATGAAGAGCATAAGAGTGAAATGGAGCGGCCGGAATCGATCAAGCTCAGCGAAATCCTGATTGCCCCGGCAAAGACAGCTGCCGATAAACCTGCGGCAGACAAGTCCGCGGGCGGAGATAATTCGCAGAATCAAGATGCTGCCAGCGAGGCCGAGAAACAAGCGGCGCAGGCTGCGGCTCTGGCGGCAGCCGAGGCGAAGGCCAACGATCTGCTGAAACAGATTCGCGCCGGAGCGAGCTTTGAAGACATCGCTAAGAAATATTCCGAAGGTCCTTCGGCGGCGCAAGGCGGCGATCTCGGCGGGTTCAAGCGCGGGTCTCTTGCCAAGGAGCTCGAAGACAAAACATTTGCCATGAAGTCCGGCGAAGTCACCGATGTGATCCGAACCAAGCAGGGGTATGTGATCTTGAAAGTTGCCGACCACCAGATGGCAGGAATCCCGCCCTTGAAAGACGCCGAGCCCAAGATTCAGGACGCCCTATATTACCAGAAGCTGCAGCCCGCGCTGCGCGCCTACCTGACCAAGCTGCGCGAAGAGGCCTACATCAAAGTCAATGAAGGCTATGTTGATTCCGGCCGCAGTTCGAACCAGACGGAGCCGATCGAAACCGCGAGCGCCAAAACGTCTGACACCAAGAAGCTTAAGAAGAAGAAAAAGAAGGTGCTGGGTGTGCCGATTTAGAATTTGGCTGCTGTAGCTTCCCGGCTGCATGAGTCTCGGCCGCTCTAGAATGTCGGCTGCGTGCGTTTTGCGATAGCGCCACCCTTGTCCCTTCTGATTTACACTGATACGACGAATGAAAGAGTTCTACATCTGCGACTGTGTCCGCCACGAAAATAAGATCGTTACCTCCAACTTTGTCGTCGTCAGCAAGCAAATCAAGCCAAAGAAGAGCGGGGAGCCGTATCTCGCGCTAACCCTTGGCGATCGGAGCGGACACCTCGAAGCCAAGATGTGGGATAACGTCGAGGAGGTCTTGAATGCTTTCGAGCAGGACGATTTCCTCAAGGTCAAGGGCCTGGTCAATAAGTATAAGAACCGATTTCAGCTCACCATCCACAAGCTGCGCAAGCTGGGCGAATCGGAAATTGAATTCTCCGATTACCTCCCGAAGACCACGAGGAACATCGATGAACTCTGGCAAACGCTGACCGATTTCGTCGCATCGTTCCAAGATCCTCATCTCAAATCTCTGGTGCAGGCCTTTATGTCCGATCCGGAGATCGCTACGGCCTATCGCAACGCTCCCGCGGCGAAGACTTTGCATCACGCGTATATCGGTGGTCTGCTCGATCACGTGGTCTCGCTTTTTCGCTCGTGCGACTTGGTTTGCAGAAACTATCCTCAGGTCAACCGTGATTTGCTTCTCACCGGCGCATTTCTGCACGACATTGGCAAGATTCACGAGCTTACTTACAACCGGTCGTTTTCTTACACGACGCGCGGCCAGCTTCTTGGGCACATGATCATCGAACTCGAAATGCTGCAGGCGAAGCTGGCTCTTTTCCCTGGGTTTCCTGCCGAACTCAAAACTCTGATTGAGCATCTCATCATCAGCCACCACGGCGAGTACGAATTCGGCTCGCCCAAGCTGCCGATGTTTCCCGAAGCTCTCCTGCTGCACTACATGGACGATCTCGACTCCAAAATGGAGGCCATGCGCGCTCACTTCGAACGCGAGGCCGACCTGGAAAGTTCCTGGACAAGCTACAATCCATCGCTCGGACGCCCACTGCTGAACAGCACCAAATTTCTTACGCCCAAGGCTTCGATGCCTGTTGAGGATTCTTCCGCCGCTACCGAAGTTGAAGCCGAAGCAGGAGGAACCGGCGAAGTCCGCGAAGAAACTCCAATGCTGCCCGGACTTAAAACGTAGGTCTGGTGGATTAGAGAGCGTATCAGCCATGCTTGACTTCAGCCGCTTCGAAATCCTCACCTTCGATTGTTATGGCACGCTCATCAATTGGGAGGAGGGGATCCTCGGTTGCCTGCATCGCATCCTTGCAGCGCATTGCACGAACAAAGGTACAGACGATGCGATGATCCTGCAGTTCTATGGCGATTTCGAAGCCAGCGCCGAGCAGGGAGCGTATCGTCCCTATCGCGAAGTTCTTCAGTCCGTAGTGCAGCAGTTTGGGGAACGGCTCGGATTCGCGCCCACGGATGAGGAAGTCCGCTCGCTGCCCGAGTCGCTACAAGATTGGAAGCCGTGGCTCGATACTGTAGAGGCACTCCACACGTTGCAAAGCCGCTTTCGACTCGCCGTGATTTCCAACGTGGATGACGACCTTTTTGCCACAACCCAGCCTCAGCTTGGAGTGAAATTTGACCAAGTCATCACTGCGCAGCAGGCGGGAGCTTACAAGCCGTCGTTGAAGATTTTTGAACTCGCGTTAAGCCGCATCGGCATTCCTGCCAACCGCATTCTCCACGTTGGTCAGAGCATATATCACGACGTGATCCCGGCACAGTCGCTAGGATTGGCCACTGTTTGGGTCAACCGCCCTTCACCGCGATCTGGAGTGGGCGCAGTGAAATCAGCCGAGGGAAGGCCGGACCTGGAAGTTTCCAGTCTCGCAGAGCTTGCCGCCGCTAGCACTAACTGAACTACCAACAACAGTTCTATCGATAACGATTCTCTAGAAGTTGGCCGGAATCTTTACCACCCGCTGCTGAATCGCCCACATCACCATCTCCGCTTTATTGTGGATGCCAAGCTTTCGCATCAGGTTGAACTTGTGCGCGTCTACCGTCTTGGTGCTCAATCCCAGAATCGCCGCTGCCGCCCGCACCGTTCTTCCTTCGGCGAGCAACTTCAGCACTTCGCGCTCACGGGCGGTTAGGTTACCTTTTTGCTCGAAGAGGGTTTCGGAGTCGCGTTGTGGAGACCGACTCAGGGAAACTTCCCCATAATTCATTCCGCTCCACTGACACGTGTCGCGAATTATTTTTACTAATTCTTCTGCGGAAGTTTGCCGTACCGCAGGGACTCCGCCAGCCGTAGAACCACATTGTTCCTGCAGATTCAAGAGCACGGCCTTTGTTTGTGGTGACTCCCGCGCCAGCAGAATCTCCGAGTCGACAACAGATAACCCGAACGTATCGGCATCCGCGATGACCACATCTGGCCGCGATTCAAAAACCCGCCGCAGGCTCTCCGCTGCATTGCCAGCTTCGCCGACGACTTCGATATCAGCTTCGTCTTCCAACAACCGCCGCAGGCCCTGCCGGAACAGAACATGGTCGTGGACGAGCACACAGCGAATTTTTCTCTCGGGAAGAAAAACTATTTCCCGTGGTTCTGTGCGTGGGGGCACACAGTCCTCCTTGTTTGGCCAGAAGTTTTGCGAAGCAACGCGAACCGCTAAGTGGAACTTACCTGGAACGAATTACGAGTCAATGGCGTAACTTTAATTGTACCAATCATTCACGCATCCATACGCTCCCGGGGAAAGAAAATTCGCGGGGGATCTCGCTTTTTCGGTCTTCTTTTCGGCGATTCGTCCGTAACTGTCACTCCTTTCTCACCCCGTGTCACTCCGGTGAAGCGCCGTATCAGGTAAAATCGAGCAACTCATGCTGCGCTACTTCACTGCAGGAGAATCCCACGGCGAGGCCTTGGTTGCCTTCCTCTCGGGCCTGCCCGCTGGGCTTAAGGTTGACCAGGCTTTTCTCGACCGGGAACTCAGGCGCCGGCAGCAGGGCTACGGACGCGGCGGGCGCATGAAGATTGAGCGCGACACCGCTCACATTCTCTCCGGCGTCCGTCAAGGCATGACTATCGGCTCACCCATTTCCGTTCAGCTCGAAAATAGAGATTGGAAAAACTGGGAGGAATCTCTTCCCGTCGGAGCAGGCGATCCTGCCCGCCACAAGCGTGTCGCTTCCCCGCGTCCCGGCCATGCTGACCTGGCTGGCGCATTAAAATACAACTTCCCAGAAGCCCGTTATGTGCTGGAGCGTGCCTCGGCTCGTGAGTCGGCGGCTCGCGTCGCTATCGGGGCACTTGCTAAGATTTTTCTGCGCGAATTCGGTATCGAAGTTCTCAGCCACGTCACTGCGGTGGGCAACGCGGCGATGAGCCAGCAAGTCCTGTGGAGTGACATTCAATCCCTTTACCTGCAGGAAGAAGTCCTGCTGAACTGCGCAAACCCTGAAGTGCAACAGCGCATGAAAGAAGAAGTGGATAGAGTTCTCAGGACTGGTGATTCGGTAGGAGGAGTCTTCGAAGTGGTGGCCCATGGAGTTCCGCCGGGCCTGGGCACTTACGCTCAGTGGGATGAGCGGCTTGACGCCTTGCTCGCCGCCGCCATCATGTCGTTGCAGGCCGTGAAGGCAGTCGAGATCGGGTCCGGTATTTCTGCTGCCTCATCTCCCGGTTCCGCGGTGCACGACGAAATTGGTTACGGCGAGCAATCGAATTTTACCGCATTCACCCGTACTCGAAACAATGCCGGAGGAATCGAAGGCGGCGTTTCCAACGGCGAAGAGATTCGTGTGCGCGGCTATCTGAAGCCGATTTCCACCCTGCGCCGTCCGCTTCGGTCGGTGGATTTCTCGACTCGCCAGCCTGTGAGCGCTGCCTATGAGCGCTCGGATGTTTGTGTGGTGCCGGCGGCTGGCGTTGCCGCTGAGGCCATGGTCGCCCTCACTCTAGCCCGCTGCGCCCTCGACAAATTCGGTGGCGATTCCATGGGAGAGACCTTGCGCAACTTCCAAGGTTATAGCCAGCAGCTCCAAAACTACTGATGATCTAAGCCGAGAATGATCTATCCCATCGTCAAATTCGGAAATCCAGTTCTCGAGAAGCCGGCTGAAAAAGTAACGGTGTTCGACGAAGAGTTAAAAAAGCTCGTCGAAGATATGTTCGAGTCGATGTACGCCGCCCGCGGCGTCGGCTTGGCAGCGCCGCAGATCGGAATCTCGCGCCGCATCGCCGTGGTCGACGTCACGTTTAAAGAAGATCCGGACGCCAAACTCGTTCTCATTAATCCTGAAATTATTCACAAGGAAGGGCGGCATGCGCAAAGCGAAGGATGTCTCAGCATTCCCGACTTCCGCGAGAATGTCACTCGCGCCCAGGTGGCCACAGTCTGCGCCCAGGATTTGACCGGGAAGGTTTTCGAAAAAACCGGAGACGACCTGTTGGCTCGCGCTTTCCAGCACGAAACCGATCACCTCAATGGAAAACTGTATATCAGCCACATCAGCGCTCTGAAGCGCGATCTGATGAAGCGCAAAATTCGCAAGCTGATCAAAGCCGGAGAATGGTAGGGAATTGAGTCATTGAGAGATTGAGTCAATGATTTAATGTCTCAATGTCTCAATCCCTGAGTCTCGTTTTTTGCGGCACGCCGAGCTTCGCCGTACCTACGCTCGACCGGCTGGTCGAAGCTAAATTCCAGGTTCAACTCGTCGTGACCCAGCCAGACCGTCCAAAAGGTCGCGGCCTTGAACTTGTTCTTTCTCCGGTAAAGCGGCGAGCCCTTCAGCTGGAATTGCCGATAGCGCAGCCGGAAGCCATCAAGAACAACGCAGAATTCCGCTCTCAACTCACGGCACTTAAGCCCGATGCCATCATCATCGTCGGTTACGGCCGCATCATTCCGCAATGGATGCTGGATATGCCTCCTCGCGGCAACATTAACCTGCACGCTTCGCTCCTGCCGAAATATCGCGGCGCAGCGCCTATTCAGTGGGCGATTGCACACGGAGAAAGCATCACTGGTGTCACGACGATGAAGATCGATGCCGGCCTCGACACCGGTGACATCCTTCTGCAGCGCGAATTCCCAATTGCTCCCAACGACACTGCGGAAACACTTGGCCCGAACTTGGCAACCATGGGAGCAGACCTCGCTGTCGAAACTCTGCGCGGATTGCAGGCCGACACGATCCATCCACGCCGGCAAGATCACACGCAGGCTACGCTCGCACCCATTCTCAAGAAAGAAGACGGCATCATCGATTTCTCCCGTACTGCCTCGGAAACGCTAAATCGCATGCGTGGCTTTCAATCGTGGCCTGGGGCATTTACGAAATTTCGCGGCAAGACTCTACAGATATGGCATGCGGCTGCACTGGATTCCGCATTGCCGCCGTCCGAGTTGAAGGTCGAAGGCCGTTGCCTTTTCGCCGGTTGCGGCGAATCAACCGCCATCGAATTACTCGAACTTCAGCTCGAAGGCAAGAAGCGTACTTCAGCGGCCGACTTTATTCGCGGCTATCGTCCACTGCCCGGCGAAAAACTCGGCATGTAAGATCGCGCGAATGCCTTCTCCGCACCGTTCGCTTCCGTCATACTGTCCACAGTGAAATCCAAATCAAGAGAGTCGCGACCAATGGTGTCCCCGGCTCGGGCAGCCGCCTTCGATATCCTGCTGCGCGTCGAGCACGAATCTTCCTACGCATCGGAACTTCTGCATTCGCAAACATACGCCCAGCTGACGCTGGCCGATCACGCCCTGACGATGGAATTGGTAATGGGAGTTTTACGCTGGCAATCGCTCCTTGACTCAGAAATTGCCGGGAGTTCTTCCCAACCTCTCTCCAAACTCGATCTCGAGATTCTTACGGCGCTCCGCCTCGCCGTTTACCAGTTCCGTCGGCTCAGCCGAATTCCCGCGCGTGCTGCCATCAACGAGAGCGTCGAACTCGTCAAGCGTGCTCGCAAACGCTCTGCGGCTCCGTTCGTCAATGCGGTCCTTCGCAAGATCGTTGGCGGTGGCCAGAACATTCTCAATATTACTGAGCTTACGCTCGATGGATCTTCAGCCAAGATTCTGGCAGCTAGCACTGCGCACCCGATTTGGCTTGTCGAACGTTGGATCGACGCTTACGGGCTGGGAGCGGCAACTGAAATTTGCCAATATAACCAGTCCATTCCTGTGACTGCGATCCGTCTTCGCCGACCGGAAGCAGAAGACCAACTCCGCACCGAAGGAATCGAACTCGCGTCCGGCGCTTTGCTTACCTCTGCACGACGCGTTCGGCAAGGAGATGTCAGCAGGACCGTTGCTTTCCGTGCAGGCCTCTGTGCGATTCAAGACGAAGCTTCGCAACTCGTCGCAACTCTAGTGGGCAGCGGCGGCGACATTCTCGATTGTTGTGCGGCCCCAGGAGGAAAAACCGCCGCCATCGCTGACCAAAATCTCAGCGTGAAGATTGTTGCGGTTGATTTTCGTCCCCACCGCGCGCTCCTGTTGCGGAGATTGCTGCGCGTTCATCCTGCAGCCGCGGAAGTCGGAGGCAGCAGTATCTGCGTGATTGCGGCCGACGCGCGCCAGTTGCCCTTTGCGGCAAAGTTTGACCGCGTGCTTGCAGACGTCCCCTGCTCCGGCACAGGCACGCTCTCGCGAAATCCGGAAATCAAATGGCGGCTCACTCCCGAGGACCTCGGCGATCTACAAAGGCGACAGCTCGCGATTCTATACTCGGTGCTTGGCCAAGTTGCTCCCAGGGGACGCTTGATTTATTCCACTTGCTCTTTAGAGAGAGAAGAAAACGAAGACGTCGTCGATCGAGCTCTGGCCGAAGACTCATCATTCCGCGTAGTCGACTGTCGCTCTGAGCTTGAGCGGCTTCACCGCGAAGGTGTAGTAATTTTCCCAGATCCTTCTAGCCTTACTCGCGGTCCCTATCTGCGCACTCTGCCCGGCGTTCAGCCATGCGACGGCTTTTTTGCGGCGATCCTGGAGAAAGTCTAAGGCTCGTGATTTATCAAAACGCGATCACTACCAACTTCTATCTCACTTCGAAATTGACCACAGCTCCCGCAAGAATCTTCTGCCCAGCATTCGGCGTCTGTACCACTATGATGCTGGCTGGCGAAGGTTGGCCTGATGGGCCGAGTGTGGAGGAGCCAGCATTCGGCGCAGTCGCGCTCGCGGATGCCGTCGGTGCCATGGTTACGTTCCCGAGCTTGAATCCTGCATCCTGCAACGTTCGGCTCACACTACCCAAAGGCTGGCCAACAAAACTTGGCATCACATAAGCCGGGGGATTGGCTGTAACCGTTATTAGCAGACTGGTCTTCGGAGCTGCCACCTGGTTAGCGTTCGCCGGAGGACTCTGGGCCAGCACCTGATCCGCCGGAGTTCCCGGAAATTGCATCTCCGCAGTCGAAGCCAGATCCAACCCGCGCCGCCGGAGATTCCATTCCGCCGCGCGCTCACTCTCTTTTGTGACATCCGGAATTGCTACACGCTGTGGCCCGAGACTCTGGGCTACGCGCACCTGCCAACCACGTCGTACCTTTGTTCCCGGCAAAGGCACCTGCGTCATAATTCGTCCCTCGGGAATCTGCGGGCTGTAATACTGCCGCTCCACTTCAAGCTGTAACCCTGACCCGGCAACCGCACGCTCCGCATCCGCCGGTGCTAGCCCAACCAGTGCCGGCACTTGTACTTCCTGTCCATGAATTGCAAACCGCATCGCCGTCAGAGCCGACACCAGCGCGACGACTACGAGCACCAGAGCCATCATCGCGAATCGAAAAAAATTCTTCATAAGAGGGCAAATATGCAGATTCAGTGCGTCTCATCCGCTCCCGGCGAAATATCGGGCGTATCCAGTTGCTGCGTCACGGGTAGAAGTGTCTCCGGTGTCGGTGCAAACTCTCCCGGATCTTTTCCCGCGGTTGCGATATTCATGAAGTTCATCCAGATCGGCAGCGCCGCATGCGCTCCCGTTTCCTTGGCGCCCAGACTTTTCTTCTCATCGAATCCTACCCATACGCCGCAAGTCATCGCAGGCGAGAATCCGACAAACCACGCGTCCGTGAAATCGTTAGTCGTGCCCGTTTTGCCGGCGACCGGGAAAGGCATTTTTGCCGCTCCCACCGCAGTTCCGTGCAGCACGACTTCACGCAGCATCGCCGTCATGATGCGCGCCGTCCGTACACTGATCACGTCTTTTACTTCCGGATAATTTTCCTCGAGCACTCGTCCCTCGTAGTCGGTCACCTTGGTAATGTAGCGCGGCGTCACCCGCACCCCGTCATCGGGAAACACGCTGTACGCCGAAGTTTGTTCCATCAGGGTAATTTCCGCCGAACCCAGCGCGACCGGCAGATATGGTGGCAGTCTTGCTGTGATACCGAATCGCGCTGCATACTGGATCACGCTGCTGATTCCCACCTTGCTCGCCAACTTCAGCGCTGGAATGTTCCGCGATTGAGCCAGAGCGCGTCTCAGCGTGATAATTCCTTCAAATTTTTCATCGTAGTTGTGCGGCGAATAAGGCCCGGAACCCGTCTCAAACGTGACCGGCTCATCCAGAATTGTGTCGTTGGGGCTTCCGCCTTTGTCGATCACAGCCGTATACACGTACGGTTTGAACGACGATCCCACCTGCCGCAGCGCCTGAGTCGCACGGTCAAATTTCGATTGGTTGAAGTCGCGTCCTCCCACCATCGCCTTGATTCCGCCAGTCGCATTGTCGATCGCCACCAACGCGCCCTGCGCGCCGGAATCCTGTTCCAGGCTCACCCGCGCCGCGCCGTTGGCGCTTAGCGAGAGCATTTTTACGTAGCAGATGTCTCCCACATGCAACAGATCTTGTATCTTGCCTTGCGTCCAGGCAACGTCGGCCTGTCCCAGAGCTGCGGAGTAGCGCCCAAACTTCACTGTCGCAATGCCAATCCCGGACGAAGTCACCAGAGCGTGGATGTATCCGTTCATTTCGGGTTCGTCATCCCAATCAGGGTGTTCATACTTGTCGATCGTGGCTCCTTCTGACACCACATTCTCCAGGCGTCCCTTCCACCCATGACGCCGCTCGTAGGCGGCGAGACCATCGAGTACGGCCTGGTTCGCCGCTTTTTGCAGATCGACATCGATGGTGGTGTAGACCTTCAAGCCACCTTCGTGGACCTGGTCGGCGCCATACTTAGTCTCCAGATACCGCCGTATTTCCTCGACAAAATAAGGCGCCAGCGAGTTGGGGTCGTGCTGCAGATGCAGAACCAGCGGGGCCGAGCGCGCGTCCGCCGCCTGAGCCGCAGTGATTTTTCCGTCCTCGAGCATGGCGTTGATCACAAGGTTGCGGCGCTTCAGGGCGCGGTCGGGATGATTGATTGGCGAATATACTCCTGGCCCCTTCGGCAGACCCGCCAGCAGCGCGGCTTCGGCAAACGAAAGTTTTCTCGCTGGTTTGTTGAAATAGAATTCCGACGCGGCCTCGAAGCCGTACACCCCATGCCCAAGAAAAATCTGATTGGCATAGAGAGTGAAAATTTGCGGTTTGGTGAAGCGCCGCTCGATCTGGATTGCGAGCATCGTTTCCTGCACTTTGCGATGGAAGGACCGGTCGGGCGAAAGAAACAGATTGCGCGCCAGTTGCATGGTCAGGGTCGATGCTCCCTGCACCTTCCCGCCAGATTCAATATCACGATACGCGGCTCCAACGATGCGCCAGAAGTTGATTCCCGAGTGCAAGTAGAAATCTTTGTCTTCGATGGAAATCAAGGCATCACGCAACACCGGGGCAAAATCGTCGTAGCTCGCGACGACTCGCCGCTGCAGCGCAAAAGATCCAATCACGCGCCCCTGATCGTCATACAGCTCGGTAATCGAGCTTGGCCGGTAGGCTTCGAGAGCGTCCACCTGCGGCAAATCCGTGGTGTAAACCAGCAGCAGTCCTGCGCCCGCCCCCACCAGTGCGGAAGCGAGCACGAGCAGGCCAAACAATACCCGGCCCACTAACTTCCGCCCGGCCACTTCTACGGGTGGAAGATCTGCATCGATCAACGTCATGGCGAGATGCGATCAGGATAGCAGGCCGTCAACCGGCAGAGCCATACGCGATTCATCCACTCTTGGCCTTGCAACTCTTCTGTGACTGCCGTTACGACTCCCATCGTTAACGGTTTTTCAGTATTCGCCGATAAATCCTTGGAGAGCTGTTGCTGGGGAATTTTACGCCCTGGCAAAGCGTCAAGGGAAAACTCCCTGGACGAACACGAGGGCAACATGCATTTCCGGCGATTCCGGTGGCTTCTTTTGGCGCTGGCACTGGTACACCCCGCTCCCTCGCAGGATTCTGGACAGATCCAACTGGTAGGCGTCGGAACCACGTTCCCTTTGCCGCTCTATTCGCTTTGGCAGCAGACTTTTCAAACAATGCGTCCTGACATCCACATCAAGTATCTGCCCTTCGGTTCCCGGGCTGGGATTGAAATGTTGGCCTCCGGCTCTGCGGACTTTGCCGGCACCGACGTTCCCATGACTGACAAGCAACTCTCGAGAACAAAAGCTTTACACTTTCCCAGCGTTCTGGGTGCGATCGTGCCAATTTATAACGTGCCAGGAGTGACAAGGTCTCTAAGGTTTTCGCCGAAAGCATTGGCCGGGATCTATCTGGGAACGATCACGAAATGGAACGACCCTGCAATCTCCGATTCGAACCCCGAGGTACAACTTCCATCCAATGATATTGTCGTCATCCATAGCGTCAGCGGCCGTGGTTCCACTTACATTTGGTCGGACTACCTGAGCAAAGTCAGCGTGGAGTGGAGAACAAGAGTAGGACGGGGAGACTCGATCACATGGCCCATTGGCAAGGAAGCGGAAGGCAACGGCAATGTTGCGAGAATGGTCAAGGAGACGTTGAATTCCATCGGTTATGTTGAAGTCTTCTATGCAGCGCAAAACCGGCTGCCGCGCGGGCAGGTGCAAAATTCGACCGGGAACTTCATCACCGCTGATTCCCTGAGCATCTCCGCGGCGGCGGCCGCTGCCGCAAAGACCATGCCCTCCGATTTTCGTGTTTCCATCACCAATCCTGCAGGAGAGAAGTCATACCCAATCTCCAGCTTCACCTGGATTCTGATTCCTGAAAAAACTGGCCCCATGAAACAACAGGCCGTAAAGGACTTCCTGCGGTGGATGCTGACTGAAGGGCAGTCCTACGCCGAGCCGGCTGGCTTCACTAAGCTGCCGAGGGCAATTGTTGAACAAGAGTTGAAGGCAATCGAGGAGATTCCATAGCGGCAACTTCAGAATAAAATCGCGCGCTTTGCAGCGCGCGATGTTCCAACAAGTTAGTGGGAATGATTGACCGCCGCGAGAATCTAGCTCGCCCGGCTCTTTAACACTTCGACGGCTTTTTGCAACTGATCATCCTGCGTGGCCTTTGGTTTAGCTTCTGGTTGTTCCGGACTGGCAGGTTCCTGGTCGTCGTCATCGGAGATCGCATTGTCAGCCTCGTCGGCCACCAGCACGTTCGGGGTAACAGCGGTTTCCTGAATCGCTTTTCCGCTGGGTGAATAGTATTTCGCAACTGAGAGAATCACCGCACCGCCATCTGGCAAATCGATGGTCTTCTGCACCGATCCATCTCCAAAGGTTTTGTCACCCACCACGTCACCGCGGGCATTCTCAAGGATTGCCGCGGCCACAATTTCCGCCGCCCCGGCCGTTCCTTTGTTCACCAGCACGGCCAGTGGAAGTGTTGTTATCGCCTTCGAGGCCTCTGCGTTAAATGCTTCCCTAGGAAACTTCTGTCCCTGCAGATAGGTAATGGTGCCGTGGTTCAGGAAAAGATTCGCGGTGGCGACGCCTTCGCTCTCTTCTCCGTCCGATGTGTTACGCAGATCGAGAACCAGCTTCTTTGCACCCGATTTCTCAAGCGACTTGATCTTCCCCGCAATCTCCTGCGCCTTGCCCTTGGTCAGCGCGTCAACTTTCACATAGCCTATGCCATCTTCCAGCATTTTGTCGGAAACCGGCGGAATGCTAATGACATCTCGCGCGATTACCACTTTTTGCGGCTCCGCCCGGCGGGCCCGCACCACCGAAACATTCACCGTCGATCCCGGAGTTCCGGATAGCGCATTCCGAATCTCCGGCAGCGACATGTCTCGCGTGCTCTGGCCTTCGATTGATTCGAAGATGTCCGTGGCCTCAATTCCCGCCTTTTCCGCTGGCGAGCCCGGCAACACCGAAATCACATCGGCATATCCAAAGCGCTTCGAGACCGTCGCCCCAATCTCACCCTTCGCCTCAGCTTTGTGAGCCTTGTAAGCTTTGTAAGCTGCCGCTGTCAGGTAGCTGGAGTTCGCATCGAGCGATTCCACCAGGCCGTGCAGAGCACCATCCGTCACTTTTGGAATGTTCGGGTCTTCTACATACTCGCTTTGCACGCGTGACAGCACTTCGCTGAAAACCTGCATTTGCCGGTAGGAGCCGTCGTTTGAGGAGGCATGCACGCCTCCGAGAGAACCCACAACCACGAATAGCAATACAGCAAAAGAGGTGACGAGAATCGCAGCTTTAGTTTTCATGGACATCGAATTCTTCGTTTTCCGGGAATGGAGTCCCCTGAGAGCTTTCATTATTATATCTGGTAGATGCCGCTTTTTGTGGGCTAGCTGCCCCGATGCGCGAATCCGCAGTAACCTTGGCGCTCACCTTAGAGTAAGACGATCTAATTTCAGGTTCGTTATCGCCACTTAAACCGGGGGTTTGAAGTTCAGTGTGATCAAGCTTTGCACCGCTACCGGGCGGCCATTCAACGAATAAGGCTTGAATTTCCACTGTTTCACGGCGGTGATGGCGGCCCGCGCAAATACCAAGGATCCTTGCATAAACATTGCGTCCTGCACCGAGCCGTCGCGCCCTATCAAAACTTGCAGAATCACGGTTCCCCGCTGTCCGCCAGCCTTGCCACTATCTGGATACGCCGGATCGACCGATTGGGTCAGCAATCCCCGCACGACGGACTCCGTGAGCTTCACCGGCTCAATCGACGCCATGGCCGCTTCTACCGGCATATTTCCGCTGACCTCTGGCACCGTCGAAGCGGTCTGCGATTTCAAACTCATGGGAACCATGCCATTACTTCCCGCCGAAGCTACATGCGGCGGTGGTTCAGAAGATGGTGCGGAAACCTGCGCAGGTGGTGCCACTGCACGCTGTGCTGGCGGAGGTGTTTGCACTGTCGGCGTGTTCTCAAGTGGCGAGTTTTTCTCAGCAGATCCCACAGCGGTCGTTGGAGGTGTACTCGTGGAACTTGGCGAGGATTGCTCACGAACCTGCAAATCTTCGCTTGGTATCTGACTGCTCTGCTCCGGCTGTGTTTGGACTTGGCTCATCTGACTCTGATCGGCTTGATTCTGATCCGTAGCATTATTGTCACCGGTGGTTGTTTGCGCCGGTCCGCCGTTCGTGCCCGAACCCTTAGGTGCTTTCGCAGTTGGATCGATCACCGGGAGCACGCGAATCTGTGAAGGATCGGTGGTAGCATCCGGAATATTTGCCGGCACGGGAAGCTTATATTCATCCCCCGCCTGACCGAAATTTTCATGCTGCGGCGCGACCTGGATAATAACGACAGGCTGCGGATTCAGCCAAATGCCGCCAGTATGCAAGGTGTCGCGATATAGCGTCCCCAAACGTTGTCGCGTACGAGGCATCGCTACTAGAAGCAGGCAAGCAAGCGCCACAGCGCCGACCAAAAGGTTTTTGATGCGCTTCGGTTGCGGCTCCGGCACCAGTTCCGGCTCGGGCTTTGATCCTTCCGCCATATAGGCGAAAAGAGCGGCCTCGGCTGCGGATTCCGGTTGCGACTGCTGCTCTTCGGATATCTTCGCCTCATCAGGCGACCCGGCCTGTGCCCGCAATGCCGGCTTCTCGGCATGCGTGTCTCCATACGAGAGCAATTCGCTTTTTGCTGAATCTTCCTTCGGCGGCGGAGGCGCTGATTTAGTCAATCGCGCTTGCAATGCCGCCCAGCCGGTGAGTGGCTCCTGCGTTTCGACTGGTTCTGCTGGCGCTTCTGCGACTGCGGAAGCCACAGGCTCCAATTCTGTTAGCGCGTCGACCTCAGCCGCAGCAGCTTGATCCAAAGATTTTTGAACATCACATTCGGTGTCGAAGTGCGTGCCGGGCGCTGCACTCTGCGATTGCAGGAACTCTCCCGCCCGAAAAGCGTTCTCAGGCGCTTTGGTCACGGAAGCAGGCGTCGATGGTGCGGCCGCCGCACTTGCAGAAACAGGAGCGGCAGAAACAACCCCCGATGACGCCGCAGCTGCAGCAGCCATTGCGATGGGTGCTGGAGTCTTGGATGAAACGGCAGGGCCCGGTTGCATTTTTGAGCGAAGCAACTCGCACGCCGTGCTCATGGTGTCGCGCACCTGTTCAGGGCGAATGGGCTTCATCAGAACGGAATTGGCTCCAGCTTGCAGCGCCTCGGGCAGCCGGGCATCGTCGCTCACGATCGCCAATGTCAGCGGCCGGTGTGCCGCCTTTAAGTCTCGCGCAGTCTTCAGCAGAAACGCGGCTTCCGGCTGGTCTTCCCAGTCTGTGATCACGATCTGAAACATCTGGGTCGTGACCCTTTCTACTGCGTCCACCGCGCTCCCACAGTATTCTCCCTCGATCCCGAGGTCGGCGAGGACCTGCCAGATCGGCTGGACCATCTCTTCATCCGACGAGAATAAGAGGCAGCGCAAGGCCATACTATTCAGACTAGGCAGCTGAGGTAACCTCGGCAAGTTACCGAGGTGGAAGGTAGTTCCAGAACCCAAATAGCTGCATGTCCCGGCAGTACATGTCCAATCGGTGCCGCTTCCGACTCTATTGCTGTTCCTCTGTGGTGTTCTGCGTCCTGCGTGTTAAACCTTTGGCGACCGCGAGAAGAACCTCCCGGAAAGGCGTGCGCTAAAATGCTGGTTCGTTTGATTACGCACCCATGCAGACTGCAGACGTCGTCATCGTCGGAGGAGGAATCGTCGGCTCCAGTATCGCCTATCACCTCACGGCGAGTGGATGCCACAACGTTCTCGTGATCGAGCGCGAATCCGCTCAGGGCAAGGGATCCACCGGCAAGAGCATGGGTGGAGTGCGGGCGCAGTTTTCCACTCCGGTCAGCATCCAGATGTCGCTCTACTCGATTCCTTTCTATGCGAGCTTCGAGGAGCGTCTCGGTTTTCCCTGCGACTATCGCCCGCAGGGTTATCTGTTCTGCGCCACCAACGAGCATCAGATGTCTTATCTGCGCACCAACTATGCCCAGCAAGTGAAGATGGGATTGAAGAACGTTCGCTTGATCGCGAGCGACGAAATTCGCGGAATGTTTCCGCAGTTGCGCGCGGACGACATAATCGGCGGAAGTTTCTGCTCCACCGATGGCTTCGTCGATCCCTATAGCGCGATGAATGGATTCATGACGTGGGCAGCCGAGCATGGGACAACGATCTGGAAAAATGCGATCGTCACCGGTTTTACGCGCGATGCAAACGGCATCACGTCCGTCGAGACCACGCGTGACTCAGTCGCTGTTCGTAAAGTTGTGAACTGTGCCGGCGCGTGGGCTGCGAGCGTGGCCGCCATCGCAGGCGTAGAGTTGCCAGTCGAACCCTTGCGCCGCATGCTGGTTCAGAGTGAGCCGTTTGACGAATTTCCCCGCACCGCGCCCATGATCGTCGACATGTCAAACGGATTTCATTTTCGTCCCGAGGCGCGCGGCTTCTTGCTCGCATGGAATGATCCTGAAGAGACTCCGGGATTCAAAACGGATTTCGATCCGGCATTTGTAGAGAAAATTCTGACGCGCGCCGCCGACCGCGTGCCGTGCTTCGCAAATCTTCCGGTGAATCCGAAGCGCGCCTGGGCTGGGCTTTATGAGATGACTCCTGACCATCATCCAGTTCTGGGCGAGAGCACCGTGCCCGGTTTTTTTCTCGCCAACGGCTTCAGCGGACACGGCGTGATGCACGCCCCAGCGACGGGGAAAATTCTCAGCGACTTGATTCTCACGGGCAAAACCGACCTGATCGATGCATCGTTGTTGAATTTATCGCGCTTTGTCGAGGGAAAGCTGATTCACGAGACTGCCGTGTTGTAGGATTCTAGCCGCGAAGCGGCGTCAGACTGCAGCCCACGGCGCAAGCCGTGGGTAGAGAAACGGAGAAGGAACAAGCCCCAAAGGGGCGGAAGATAAGTCAATCGCGACGGCCACATGCCCCTGCGAGAACACAACTACTGGCTCACCACGGCGACTTTTCCTCCAACAGAACATCGTTCACTACCGGACCGTATAGACGTCGCCGTAATCGGCGCCGGTTTCACCGGACTCTCCGCCGCGCGCACCCTGGTAAAGAGAGGCGCGAAAGTTGCCGTGCTCGAGTCGGAAACCATCGGTTGGGGAGCCAGTTCCCGCAACGGCGGCATGGTTCTCACCGGCATGAAACTGGGCGTGAACCAGCTCATCTCAAAGTACGGACGCGAGCTAACTCGACGAATGTACACCGCGTCACTTGAAACCATCGATTGCGTCGAACAAATTATCCGCGAAGAAGGCATCGATTGCGATTTCTCGCGCTGTGGCCATCTCGAAGTCGCCTGCAAGCAGAAGCATTTCGACGACTATGCGCGCCAGTCCGAGGTGATCGCGCGCGAGTTCAATCACCAACTGCGTGTTGTACAAAAGGACGAGTTAAGTGAGGAGATCGGATCGCCCATCTATTATGGGGGCATGCTCGACGAAGTCAGCGCCGGGTTGAATCCCGCTCGCTATGTCGCGGGACTCGGCCGCGCGGCGATGAAGGCCGGAGCAGAGATTTTCGAGCGTACTCGTGTCGAAGGAATCGAGCGCGCTGCGCACCAAGGCGAGCAGGGCTGGAAGATCATTACGTCGCGTGGTGCGCTATGGGCACGCGCTGTCTTTGTAGGGACCAGTGGCTATACCAGCCGTGCGACACCGGCGCTGCAAAAGAAAATCATCCCGATTGGCTCGTTCATTATTACGACGGAGATTCTGCCGGAGGCCCTGGCGCATGAACTTAGCCCGCGCAACCGCATGATTTACGATTCGAAAAACTATCTTTACTATTACCGCCTCACGCCTGACCGCCGCATGCTGTTCGGTGGACGCGCGGCATTCTTCCCTGAGAACGATCAGACCATCCGCAGGAGCGCCGAAATTCTGCGCCGCGGCATGATCGAAGTCTATCCTCAACTTCGCGACGCGAAGGTCGATTATGTCTGGGGAGGCACGCTAGACTTCGCGTTCGACATCATGCCTCATGCCGGCCAGATCGACGGCATGTACTACGCCCTCGGCTACGCCGGCCACGGAGTTGCCATGGCCACGTATCAAGGCCAGAAGATGGCGGAGTTGATTGCGGGAGACAAGCCGGAGAATCCCTTCGTCGGCATTCCATTTCCGGGTGCGCCGCTCGGGCTGTACAACGGTAAGCCGTGGTTTCTGCCGTTCGCGGGGGGTTGGTACAAGTTTCTGGATTGGGTGAGCTGAAAAGCCTACCAATCCGGATGCGAATCGGCGACCCGATCATAAATTTCTTCCCGATTGAATTTGAAACCGGGAGGAAAGGGACGACTTAACTTTCGCAGACGTTTAAGGGCGCGCTGCTTCCGCCTTCGTTCCAGTGACGCCCGCGTAGCCTTCCTCAGATACTCAAGAACGCGCATAACATAATTATATCGAACGAGAACTAATGCGAATAATTCCGTAAACCGCTGGTCCCACCACAATCGCAACCGCGCCTCCGATTAAAGCGAACCGATCGCTGCCTAACAATGCGACTACCGCCATCACTACCGGCGCGGCCACTACGTAGAACAATCCTGTGAGACCGCCGGGAATTCGGAATGCGCGCGGCATCTCTGGCCGCGTTTGTCGAAGCTTCCACGCCGACAACACTGTCAGCACCGTCGTCGCCGATCGCAGCCAGATATACACCGATATGAGTTGGCCGAGACTTTGCCACGCGAGCGCTGCATAGATGACCGCCGAGACCACGATTGCCAGCCATGGGGTTCCATAACGCGGATGTTTGCGCGTGAGCGCCACGGGAAGATATCCATCTTCGGCCATGGCAAAAGGCATGCGGGTCGTAGTCAGCACCGTGCTGTTCAGTAGCGCCACGTTGCCGACCATCGCCGCCAGAGTCATCCAGGTGCCGAGCCAGAAGTGGCCATGAAACGATCCGCCGATCATCTTTGCTGCGTCGGAGAAAAAGCCGGTATGCCACTGCTCCCAATGGCCCGCCGAGGCCAGTCCGGCGAGTGTGGGCAGAAAATATGCCGCGATCGAAAGCGGCACCACCAGCGCCAGCGCTCGCGGATAAGCGCGTTGCGGGTTCTCCACTTCCTCCGCTACGGTTGAAAGCTGTTCATATCCCGAATACAGCCACAGGCCCAGCGCCAATCCAACGCCGAAAATCTTGAATGTCGGCTGATGCGGCGGGATCAACGGAACGAACGGATTGTGATGCCAGCGGAATAGCGCCATCACAATCATCGTGGCCACTGGCACGAAGATAAAAATCTCCAGCGCGGTCGCGACCTGGCCGACCATCTGAATTCCACGCACGTTGATCCACGTAATGACCGCGATCAGCGCGAGAGAAACGAGATAGTGCTTCCATCCGGTGATTCCGGGAAAGTAATAAACCAAGTAATCCGTGAAGAGAACCGCGTAAGCTCCGCCCAACAGAAACGACGCGGACCAGTTCCACCAGCCGGAGAGAAATCCCCAGAAGTCGCCGAAGGCGGCGCGCGTCCAGCGATAGAACCCGCCCTCGACCGGCATGGCGGTGGTTAGCTCGGCCGACACCAGTGAAACCGGAATGCACCAGAAGAATGGCAACACCAGCAGGTAGATCAGCGTCATCCCCGGGCCGGAGGTTGTGACCATGTCCTCGAGGCCGAAAGGGCCGCCGGTGGTGTAGGAAAACATTACGAAGACGAGATAGAAGAGGCTGGCTTTTTTCAGCGCAGAGGCGGAGCTGTTGGAAGAGGTCAAAGTGTTGTGATGTTGCAAGGAAGCGAGCCAAACGCGCCCTTTGGTCGCTCACGCTCTCTCAGGGCAGGCTCCGTGGAATCGCGCGGCTCGCCCAGATCCTTCGTTCGCGCAAAGGACGCGCTCTCTCAGGATGACAATCCAATAATCTCTACGCTGCGAGCACTCCGCTGAGCGCGCCTTCGAGTTCGAGCAGTTTGCGTTTTACGTCGAGCCCGCCACCATAGCCACAGAGGCCACCGTCCGAGGCGATCACGCGATGGCACGGGACGACGATCGCAATCGGATTGCGATTGTTCGCCATGCCCACGGCTCGAAACGCATTCGGGTTGCCCACGGCGCGGGCAATGTCGCCGTAACTGCGCGTCTCCCCATAAGGAATCGCCAGCAGCGCCCGCCAGCAGGCGACTTGGAAGTCGGTGCCGCGAAGATCGAGCGGAAAATCAAACTCGCGCCGCTCGCCGGCAAAATATTCTTCCAGCTCACTCAGATACGGCTTCATCGCGCGAGCAGATTCTTCAAAGGTGAAGCCCCTTCTCTCTTCGCGAAGATCGCGCGGGTTGGGGCGGATGGATTGCTGCCCCGGCAGCCGGGCATCGAATTCCAGCGCAACCAATCCGTGCGAAGAAGCCGCCAGAAACAGCGGACCAATCGCCGACGTCATGTTGGTGGTGTGAAGCATTTCCGCTTGAGCCATCCGAGACAATCCTCCGCCGCAAACCACGATACCAGACGATTTGCCAGTTGTATCCCGGACTTTATCAGGCCCCGCAGTTGACAGAAATCGGTTTTTCCCCCAAAGTGTCTCTGCGCTCTTTATGCCTGCTCCCCCAGCTGCGGTAAAAAAGGGTTTATTCATCATCATTGCGGTAGTGCTGGCCCCAATCCTGCTCGTGGGAGTGGTAGCCTTGGCCGCCGGCGACTGGCGGCAGATCGGCGCTACTCCCAGCGGCGATCAGATTTTGGTTAGCTCGGTAACTTCACATAAAAACGGTCTGCGCACCGCCTGGGTCCGCGTGGAATATAAAGAGCCCACAAAGCTTCCGCAAGGTGGTCCATTCGTAGAACTGCGTGCCCGGGTTCGCTTCAACTGCGCCAGCGGCAGCGGGTTATCGAGCGTGGTTGCGAACTCCGAATGGCTTTACTCGCGAGACCGCAGCGGTAAACTCGTGGTCAGCAAGAAGACTCACCACGACGATCAGTTCGGCTTGGTGTCAGAAGGCAACTTCGGCGAAATTGCGCGAGACTTTGTTTGCACTCAGAAATGAACTGGCCGAGTCGCCGGCGCAAGTCAGGCTTCTAAATTTTCCACAGCCCCGGACCCTCAGTAACTCTTCACCCACTTCCGCTAACGCCGCTTCCGTCATATGCTGGTAACGAAAACGCGGTTGGCCGTTCGCCGCCAATGCGTCACTCACCTCAGTATGGATTCACTCAGCTTCTATTCGGTTGTGGTTGTAAGCGGCGCGATAGCCGCCGGCGCTTATGCGTTTTTGCGGCGCAAGCCCAAAGGGCCGGCAGATCTCGAACGCGAGCGTCGCACCTGGCTCGACGGCATCGGCCGCATCACCGACGGCACAGTCATCGACGTGCAGGAAATGGCCCCCGCCAATGGTCACCACGCCGCCGTCTTGCTCATTTATAAGTATGACGTCGCGGGCGTTTCGTACGAGTGCTCGCAAGATGTTACCTACCTGCGCCAGTGGATCAACCTACATTCCTGCCGCCTGGGACTGCCCACGTCGGTGAAGTATGACCCGCACAATCCGGGGAACTCGCTGGTGGTTTCAGAGAGCTGGATGGGGTTGCGGCAGTAGCAAGGTTTCGTCGCGCCGAACTGCCCTGGAAAGATGTTATCGAGCTTCAGAGCTGGAGAATCTTGGTCGTCCCGGCGTTTTGCTTACCGCGCGCTTCCAACTTCTTCGGGTTACCAACGTAATTAGAGTCACCACATTTGACACTGCGAAACATGCAGAGGCTCGTTTAGTCTGCTTCCCGGGTTCGATCTGTCAGAAAGCCTTCGGAGCGATTCTAGCGAAAACAAACTTGCAATTTGAAACGACTCTACCGTCGCGGCGTGGTGACCTGGAGCCCCGAAGCAGGACTGCCACCGTAGCAAGACCCAGAGCGAGGCGTAAGACAGAACAATCATTTGCAGTGGAGATGCTTGTCCGTTGGAAAATTATTTTCACCGCGCAACTTTCAGGAATTCCTAAGGGTTAAGAGGCTTGAGGTTGGAGCCGAAATCCGCGCCATTCTCTTTTTGCCGTCTCCCGGGATCGCAACTTGGGATCGCACATAGCCGCTAGCCACGACCAATAAAATTTTGAGGAGAAGATTTATGAATCGTAGTCGTCTGCCAAAACCTCCACGACCGATCGCAGGGCTTCTGACTAGCTTGCTGTTGGCGATCTTGGCTGTCCCACTGGTTGCTCAACGGGCGCTTGAAACTCCCGCCCAAACCCCGGCGAGCCTTGGTTACGACAAGGCGCACGAAATCACCCTGAACGGAACAATACAGGAGGTTATTTCCAAGCACGTGGCCGGAGCGCCCGTTGGCATGCATCTGCTGGTTGCCGGTTCGCGCGGAGTGACCGACGCTCATGTCGGCCCATTCCTTGAGAAGGATGTGCAGGAGGCACTGCACACGGGAACGCCAGTACAGGTCGTGGGAGCGATGAACGAGATCAACGGGAAGAGCTACTTGCTCGCCCGCCAACTGATTTTTGGAGGCCGCATTGTGACGGTGCGCAGTGCAAACGGATTCCTGGTGCGTTTCCATGGATCTCGAACCGGTCGCTCGAACGCTGACAGCACGACCGAGAAGACATCTACTGTCGAGCTTAACGGAGGTGCGCGATGACATTCCGCACAGTGAGTTTCTGCAGGTCTCTCCTTCTCTTGCTGAGCCTGAGTATGATTGCCGCCCTGGTGGCGTGCAGTTCAAGTAATTCCGGAGGCGGCGGAGGCGGAGGCAACACGACCCCGACGATTTCTCTGAGCACCACTCCAACCTCGCTGGCCGCCAGCGGCACCCTCCCGGTGAGCGCGACCATTACGAACGATTCCAGCGGCGCGAATTGGTCTGCGGCTTGCGGAAGCACAACGGCTGGAGCATGCGGCACGTTTAGCGCAAGCAACACCGCTAGCGGCACCGCAGTTACGTATACGGCTCCTGCCAGCGTGCCGCCTTCCGCTGTCGTGATCACGGCGACTGTGGCCGACAACAGCAGCGTAAGCGCCAGCACTCCCGGCATCACAATCACTACAACCGCAATCAGCGTCACCTTTACGACGGCACCACCGACATCTCTTGTGCCTGGCGGGACCGCTCCTGTGGTCGCAACCGTTACCAATGATCCCTCGAACGGCGGGGTCATCTATAGCTGCGCTCCGGCCAACACCTGCGGCTCGTTTAGTTCGGGCACCAGCGCAGTGGCGAGCGGGGCTAGCGTCACTTATACCGCGCCTTCGACAATAGGAAACGTAACCATCACCGCGACTGCAGTTGATAGCTCAACCACAACTGCCAACGCGAATGTCAACATCACGAGTGCAGCCTCGGGAGCTCTGACGGCGGGTAACTACACGTTCTGGCTGTCGGGGGAGGACGCCAATAGCCCCTACTACGTAGCTGGGGCCTTCACGTTTGTTCCCACCAGCGGCAGCAGCGGGACGAGCGGAACCATCACCGGAGAGCAAGACCTCGCAGACGCGAGTAATGTTCTGACGGATACCCTAACTGGCACCTACGCCCTTACGGCCGACGGCAACGTGCAGATTACGCTTAACACCGGTGACTCCAATATCGGCCCGGGTGGCAACGGTACTGAGATCCTGAACGCAACCCTGACATCCGGTTCGGGCGCTCGCATCATCGAATTCGACGGCTGGGCAAGCGGCAGCGGTCAGTTGGAACCACAATCGGCCCCCACGACAACACCGGTAGCCGGCTACGCGTTCTCTGTTGGCGGATTTGACCTTGGCGATAATGCGCTCGGAATCGGCGGCGTAATTAACGTTGACGGTATTTCCGGCGGCAACAATATCGATGGCGCGGGCAGCGTTTTCGACGAAAACGACGGGGGAACCCTAACCACAGCGACTTTTGGGCCGAGTTCGGTTAGCGCCGCACCCTTGGACCAATTCGGAAGGGTCATCTTCACCCTTAACCCCACAACGGGCTCGGCTTTTTCGTTCGTAGGTTATTTCGTCAGTGGCAGCGTCCTGCGGCTGGTCGAGAACGACCACCTTTTCGGCGTAACAGGCGGTCAAGCCTTCGTTCAGACCGGAACTGGAACCTTCGGAGCCAGTTCGTTCGAGGGGGCCAGCTACGTCTTTGGGGCAACGGGAGCCGACAACATTGCCGGCGGAGTCCTTCAGCTGGCGGGAGTGGTTACCGGCAACTCGGACGGAAGTGTTAGCGGCAATCTCAGCTTCAACGACCTTGCCAGTGGGAATATAAGTGTCCCAGGCGGTGTCACCATCACCGGCGGGAACTACACGGTGGACCCGCCGGGGACAGGGCGCGTAACGCTCTCGGGCCTCGCCGTTGGCCTCCCCTATACCTACAACCTTGAACTCTACCTGGACGGCAACGGCAACGCCCGTGTGCTCTCGATGGACGGCCCTGCCACCAACACCGTCAGCGAGGCCGACGTAGTCGACGGTGTGGCTGGTCTGCAGAATCTAACTGGGGCCTCGTTCGCCGGCACCTTTGCGATGGGAGCCACCGGCGTCGACGCCACCAATGAGGTTGAACTGGATGCTGTTGGCCCGGTCGCGGCGGCGGGGGGAAACTTCAGCGGAGTTGCTGACCTTAACTGGCTGATTATCGGCCCGGTCGGGGACAACACCGTCTCTGGCACATTCGCTAGCTTTAGCGGTAGCGGCATTTCCAGCGGAACCGTCACCGGCGTGGATGTCACAACATGCATACAGTTCACCTCTTCCGGCGCTGGTTGCACACCTGACGAATTCACCTACTACATCGCGAACCCGAGCACCACGGTGGGCATTGAAAGCGATGCCAACCAGCTAACCCTGATCCGCCTCGAACTTCAGGAGTAGAGAGAGCGGAGATAACAACTTAGTATTCAACCTAGTGGCGCACTCCAGTGCGCCACTAGGTTGCCTCAAAGACTCCTTGCAGAAAGCGTGCTCCAGCCTGAAGCTTCCGACCCACGGGGCTCACTACCTCAGAAACTTTCGAACCCTTACCGTTCATATCTGGTAGTCATCCTGAAACAGCTCTTCTGGAGCGATATTCGGGGTTAATGTGCCTTCGTCGATCGTCCGGTCAGGCTCCGCACCAAGTGCCTCGTGCGAGTGGTGCTGAAACTTTTGGCGCAACTCCTGCACCTCGCTGGCCAGTTTGATAATTACATCGGACAGCGGGTCGCGAATGTCCTTGGGATCGGTGATAACAACGCGCTTGCCATCGCGCAGCACGATGTGCCCGGGAACGCCTACGATTGTGGAATTGGCAGGGACACTGCGCAGCACGACCGAGCCTGCGCCTACCCGGCAATTGTCTCCTATGGTGATGTTGCCGAGGATCTTCGCTCCGGAGCCGATCGAGACATTGTTGCCGATAGTCGGATGGCGCTTGCCTTTCTCTTTGCCGGTTCCACCCAGCGTGACACCCTGGTAGAGCGTTACGTCGTCCCCCACAATGGCTGTTTCGCCAATCACCGTGCCTATGCCGTGGTCGATGAACAGACGCCGTCCGATCTCAGCTCCGGGGTGAATCTCAATCCCAGTGAGCACACGCGCGAATTGCGAATTGAGCCTCGCCAGGAAGCGCATGCCATGAAGCCACAGCCAGTGGCTCAAGTGATGAAACCACACGGCGTGCAGACCCGGATAAAGGAAGAGAACCTCAAAGTAAGAGCGGGCTGCGGGGTCGGACTCGAAGACCGCAGCAACGTCCTCGCGCACCGAGCGGAAGAAACTGGTCATGGGGCAGTTCTCAGTCTAGAACGTAGCTGAGCAAGAGGAAAGAACGCAAGCGTAAGAACGAGAGAACCGGGGGCCGCTGGGAAACTAAGGCCCCCTAGCTGCCGGTCCGGAGGTCGCCGCTCTGTGCGACGGTAATGCGGAGGTATTTGTACGGGTTTACCGGCGTGTCATTGATGCGCACTTCATAGTGAAGATGCGGTCCGGTAGAGCGGCCACTGAGTCCGACATAGCCGATCGTGTCGCCACGATGAATGTGCTGCCCCGGTGTAACCGCGAAGCCGGAAAGATGTCCGTAGCGCGTGGAGATGCCGTGGCCGTGGTCCATCATAATGGCCTTGCCGTATCCACCCATGAAGTCCGCGAAGGTGACCACGCCATCCGCGGGCGCGATGACCGCGTGCCCGTAGTTGCTGCTAATATCGACGCCGCTGTGAAACGCGCCCTCGCCGTTGAACGGATCGATGCGCTCGCCGAAGCTGCCCGTCACCTGGCCTTCCACCGGCCATAGGTTGGGAGCGGAGTTTGCCCTGTACCAGTCGGCAGTCGTTGCATTGCGAGTCATGCCTAGGCTGATGCCAACGCTGGCAGCGCCCGTGAGAGCCGAATTGCGCAACGCGCCCAACTGGTCGAGCGAGGAACTGACGTCGGCATCATGAATCTGCTGCTGAGAAGCCGTAACCAGAGTGGGTTCCGACTTTAATCCGTAAAGCGCGGAGACCTCGCTGGCAATCGAGCCCAGAGAAGCCACTTGCACGTCGCGCTCTTTGGCGACCTCTTCCAGCCGGGAATAGCGATCTTTCAGTTGCTCTTTTTCCGTGCGTAGTTCGTTATAGCGCGAGACCTTCAACAACATCCGAGTATAAGAAGAGGCGATGCCGGTCAGGCTTAAGAATCCGATTGCGGCGCCGATTACAAATACATAGAGATAATGAAGTGGGATGGATATTTTGCGAAGCTGCCCGTCGTCCCCGCGAGCCACAAATAATATGTAGAAGCGCTTTTGCAAATGCCTTCCTTCTTCCGCTTTGAATGATCAGGGCCGGAACTCCAGGCAAGTTCTGAGGTTGCAGAAAGCCTGTTCGGAC
>CAYOVU010000009.1:0-26831 GCA_964407505.1 uncultured Acidobacteriaceae bacterium
TAGAAAACGGGCAGGGAGCCGAAGCGGCTGCCGAATTTCAAAAAATTCCCGATCACGCAGGCCTGGTACTCAACTGCCCGCTCAGCGCGTTGGCGCCGCTCGATCTAGGCCGTGCGTACGCGATGGAAGCGGGCAGAATCCCAAGCTCGGAAGGAATCAAAGACAAGAATGTTATCGCGCGGCCTCGGCCACAGCCCGGCGCTCTTGCCGAGGCCCGCAAAAACTACAAAGATTTCCTGACGCTTTGGAACGATTCGGACCCAGCTATCCCGATCGTTAAACAAGCCAGATCGGAGTACGCGGCGCTGCAATAGTCTGGTGTGCAGGCTGGAGTCAGACGGAATAGCGATTCATGGAAGGGTCTTTTATCATCAACTGTTGATCTGATTTTAATGACACTATAGCCTGCTGAGCAGGACGCCTAATTACTTCACCGGCGTCTCGAATACTGAAACGCGCCAGAGCATCTTTCCACAACTTATCCTCCGCATTCGTGTTGTACGAATCTAGGCATGGGCGTGAACATACAGTCTCTTAATGCTTGCCAAGGGTTCGGAGCCACGGGCCAATTGGAAGTATTCCGGGTCAGAAGTCAGCATCTGGGAAGTCACCTCAGAAGTCTGCCCGTCTCCGACTGACCGATAGTCAGTAATCGCTCCATTCGAGTTGCCGAGTTCGCCGGGCAAAATCGTGCACGCAACTGGCACACAAGGAAGTGCCTGGAGAAACTCTCCTAGCTGAATCAGGACTGTTGGCCCGCCCTTCCCACAAGCCCGTTTCTGGCTAACTTACACGTCAAGCATCGACCGGTTCATGACGCCGGATTGGGCCGCGAAGGCCACTTCTGTTCCCCATGCCACTTCGGCGATCCCCAGACCCTTAACCTGTATGGGTACGCCCACAACAGCACTTTATCGAAGACCGATTCGGATGGTCGTTGTGTGGAGGTCATGACTTGCACAATAGAATTCGGAGCTGACGGAAGTGTATTTGGTTCCAGTTAAGGCATTCCCTTCGTCAAGATCGCCGACCATGTCGAGGCGACTGTCAACCTCAAGGGCGAGCCGGTGAGCGGCCCTTCAACTTCAGTAATTTTTAAGCCGCTTCGAAGCGGGTATACTCATCAATCTACGGGGATTTAAATGCGTATTCAATTCGTGGCGGCGGTTATTCTTGGACTCACCTTAATCCCGGTGCGTGTTTTTGGTTGTACGTGCGCTGCACCAACGACGCAGGTCAAGACTACGTCAGGATTCGCGGCGCAGAATAGAGCTGACGCGATATTTGAAGGTAAAGTCGAAAGAGTTGAATTGGGATGGAAGTTGAAGGAGGCGCAAATTGGAGATGTCATACCTACTGTAGCTACCGACCTCGACCGAGATAGTCCCGTGCTCCTGGTCTCGTTGCAAGTATTGCACTCCTATCGTGGTGATCAGCAGAAGGCTACGCGGCTTAGTACGGGCCTGGGTGGTGGCGACTGTGGATTCGATTTTGAGGTCGGAAAGCGGTACCGAGTGTATGCCTTCAAAGACGAGGCTGGCGAACTTTCAACAAACATCTGCAGTGGGACAATACTATTGGAAAAGAGCGGCAGGAATTCAGCGGATCCCCACGGGAAGCACGTGGCACCTGTAGCGAACAAAGGAGTAGCGACTGCAACCAACAAGCTATGTGGCCGAGTCGTTCCGACGGACGCAAATGGTTCCATTGATAGTCAGATCTTGCTTGTCCGACTAGGGAGAAAATCCCCGGTTCCTGATAACGAAGCTGGGGCTGATAGGGATGGATCGTTTTGCCTCACGGACCTCAATCCCGGCAAGTATCATCTGCTCTTCGTGAATAGGATCGAGGAATCCCTGACCTCATTTGTTTACTTCCCCGGTGTTACCGATCCGTCTGAGGCAACCGCGATAGAAATCATCCCAGGTCACCCTCCGCCCGATCTCGTATTCAAGATTCCGGCTCAGGCAACATTTTCAGTCAGCGGAACGGTGTCCAGTTCCGACCACCCCCAGTTGCCGGCTGCAGTCAGAGTGATATTGATGAGCGCGAGCCAACCTTTGCTCGCGTACACAGCAGACGCTGCGACGAATGGCTCTTTTGTGTTTAATAATGTCTTGCCTGGGGAGTACTGGGCCACTGTGACTGTCGATCCTAGCGTCGAATCGAAATGGTCGACCAGAAAGGCACAGGTCGAAGTCGTAGGGGACACTACTCACCTCTCTTTGGAGCTAATTGCGAATTAGCTGCTCGGCGCGAATCTGTCGGGTGACACTATTAGGATTACCAGCAGGCTGGTCCTACGAGACCTAAAGGGCAATATCGGCGACTGGCACAACTGAATCGGCGACTCGCACAACTAACAGGTGCCGGACTGCCTGTGCCCTTTTAGCTGATCGCTCGGGGCAAGTCCCTCACCAGAAATTTTCAACTGGAGTGAGGTCTCTTAGCTTGGCGAATACCATGACCCAGATCCCCGTTCAGCTCGAGCCAAGCTTGAATGCCGCCCGTGATGCTGCTCGCCGCCGATTCTGGTTAGCGATGTTGGGCTTTGCCATGGCGCTTGCGCTCCTGCCATTTTCCTACAAAGTCGAACGTCGCCTAGAGACAGTTGTTCACATCAAGGGCGGAGAATCCGAAAAAGTCGATCTGGAACTGGCACAGCGTTTCCAGTCTCCCTATGCCCACCGCCTGGTTTTGGTGATCACCGGTGTCCCCGATCCGGATTCAGCCAAAGGCTCAGAGGCGTTAGCGCTCTTAACCAGTTCATTGCGTAGCGTGCCAGGAGTGTCGGGTGCCGTCTCGAGTTTGGATTGGCCAGATTCTCTGTTCACAGGAACCAATGGCGGGGCGTTGATCATCGTCGGGTTGGACCCGCACGATGAAAGTATCGAGGCCTTGATCCCAAAGCTGCGGGCACGAACAGATTGGCTGGAAGGCCAGCTTAGGTCGCAATACCCCAATGTCAAGCTAGAGATTACGGGCGAAACGCCACTGAACTTCGATCTTCGCAAGGTGAGCGCAGATGACGTCACTCATGCCGAGGAACGAGCGATGCCGGTAACTCTGGTGCTGCTGTTGCTGGCTTTCGGCAGTCTTGTGGCCGCGCTATTGCCGCTGGGAGTTGGAATACTTTCAATCTCGATGGCGATGGGTGCGGCTGCGCTCCTCGCGCATTATCTTCAGCTGTCGATTCTGGTGCAGAATCTGGCAACGATGCTCGGCCTTGGCTTGGGCATCGACTATGGATTGCTGATGGTGACCCGGTTTCGCGAAGCATTAGCCGAGGGATATGATCCCGGCCACGCTGCCGACATTGCTGCTACGCAAGCAGGGCGGACACTGATAATCTCGGCCACAACCGTGGCAATCGGATTTTCAGCGCTCCTGACTGTGCCCATCAGCGAACTGCGCTCCATCGGCGTAGCTGGCCTGCTGGTAACCGTTGTAAGCGTCATGTTGTGTACATGCATTGTGCCTTGGGTGCTTGGTCTGGTAGGGCATCGCATCAATGCCGCCCGAGTGCGTCTCCCATCTAAACGATTGGAAACGCGGGAGAGCCTATGCGCCGCCAGTGAGCGCTGGGTGCGGTGGGGCTGCATCATAACCCGCCGGCCTCGGACAGCTCTGCTAGTCGCAGGGATTCCGCTACTGATCCTTGCATTCCAGGCGCGGAAAATCTCTCCCGGAGTTCCTGACCGTCACTCTCTCCCGGCCACAGCCGAGTCGGTGCAAGCACTGCACACCCTTCAAAGAATGGGGCGGTCGGGTATTGTGCAGTCCCTCCGCGTAATCCTGGAGTTGCCGCAAGACTCGCCGCCGCTCTCTCAGGCTGGCTGGCTTGCCGTCAGCCGTTTGACCCAGCACTTCCAGAGCGATCCTAGAGCGCAAGAGGTCTTATCTCTTCCAACCCTCGCGGGAATGTCCGACACTCCGGGTGCTGTCAACGATGTGCCAGAGCCAATCCGCAAAAGTTTTCTTCGCAACGATGGCCACGCTACTTTGATTGAGTTGCTGCCCACCGCCACTCTTACACCCAACGAACAGATACGTTGGGTACGAGAGGTGCGCTCCTCCGATGTCGCGGCGATAACCGGTGTGCCCGGCGCTGTGCTGCGCGTCGGCGGCGTTCCCGCATTCGAAGCAGATTATGACTCGGTGGTAAAAGAGCGGATGCCGAGGGTGGTCCTTGGCGTCATACTGGGAAGCTTGCTGGCGCTCCTGATCGGGTTACGTTGTCTATTTGCGGCGGTCAAGGCAGTTCTGCTCAATCTGCTCTCGGTTGGCGCTTCATTCGGTGCGTTAGTCGTCGTTTTTCAGGAAGGCCACGGTAGCAAACTCTTTGGGCTCGACGGACCGACCGGCAGCGTGTACCCGATCGTGCCGATTCTCGCGTTCGCCATCGTCTTCGGATTGAGCATGGACTACGAGGTCTTCCTGGTCACTCGAGTCCTCGAGGAACGGCGGCGCGGTCTGTCGGAGAGAGAAGCGGTGATCGAGGGCCTGGCGCGGACGGCTGGGCTCATCACAAGTGCCGCGGCAATTATGATCGCCGTCTTCACCGCATTTACGCTGGGAAGCTTTCTAGTCGTCCAAATGCTGGGCTTCACCCTCGCCGTGGCGGTGCTCATTGACGCTACAGTTGTGCGGATGGTGGTTGGGCCGGCACTCTTGCAACTCGCCGGCGATTGGAATTGGTGGCCCTTTGGTCTGCACGGTGTGCCGGCGACCGCAGAAAAGGAGCTCGTCCCATGACGGCGGAAGGCTGGCCGAAATAGATGGACATCTTGGAGTTAGTAGTAGGAATCGCGATTATCCTGCTAGCGGTATGTCTCCGCTATGTTGCGGGTCTACAGTCCGGATGGGAAATCGTAATATTCTGGGTATGCTGGATCGTCGGCCTCTTCTTTATCAGGGATTCTAGGAAACGGAGAAAAAACGGTTCTAGCTAGGCCGCTACTCGATTTCAGCGGGTTGCGTAAAGTGCATACTTCCGTTAAGCGATCCCACTCATTTCGCGTTCTCTCCTTGAACGCTGGACTGGCCGATATCAAAGTCCTTGCGTCCAAGATTTGCCTTTCCCGAGCCCCCTTCGATTGCCATAATCGAGGAGCCGGGCTTGCCCTGCAGCTTTGCCTCCACTTGCGACGCAGACCAATCGCCGCCGACCTGCCGCAGCCCATAGTAGATGAATTCCTTCTGCAGTCCCGTCCTGCGAAGCGTCTTCACCACATGCACAGGGTACAAAATGCTGCGGTCAATCCACGATGTTACCGAATCATAGTAAGTCCGGTCCTGAGGGCCGGACGTGCTCTTAAGGACAAAGCAATCCCGCGCGCCGTATTTCTCCGGTGCCAGGAGTTCCTGACTCTTCCAGAAGAACTGGTTCTCTACCATGTCTTCATAGGAGAAGTCCGTTCCCACCAGTGGGTCGTTCCAACGTTCGAATGGCACGACGCTAGCGGCCTTCTCGCCAGGACGCACCGCCTCGATGGTCACGTGCCCGCTCACGCTCATATGCAGAAGAAGGGTAGTCTTCTCCGAGCCAGGTCCCGAGATCTCGCATAGCACGCGCAAACCATCGGGAAACCAGTGAGCCTTGGCGACAAACTTGTAGCTGGTGCGCTTGCCATCGGCTTCCACTCGTGTGAGGTGCCCGGTCGCGCGGTAATCCAACTTCTCAATACGCTGACGCGAGCCAGTCAGCACGGTCTCCAGGTCAGGATTCGCCGCGAGCGTCCGCGATGGATGCCCCAGCGACAACAGCACCAGCAAAGCGATGGACACTTGAATCGGCCCAAAGGCGCAAACCGCCCATCTGGCTTCTGAGAACCGGCCAAACTTGCGGCGGTGAGAGAGCATTACGACGCGACGCAGAAAGATCATAGTTATGTATACAGCCAAAGTCGATATTGCACTGAACTGCGTTTTCGGATAGCTTCCCCCCACCTTGAGTCGAAGCGCCACTCAGCCCCCGTAAGCCCCAAGACGAAATTCTAGCTCAGATGGATCCCTGGGTGGGCAAACGTTGGGCATCGAGTAATGTTCAAAACCCTGGAGCTTTTAAGGAGGTCTTTCCGTTAGGTAATAGTCAAGACGAGCGCGTCGCTGGTTCCACCGCTGCTACAACCCAAATCTCCCGAATTCCCGCTGGGAGTGTTGACCGTCACACTGGCGGTTCCAGGCGCGGAGATCACAGCGGCAGTAATCGTCACCTGCAACTGCGTACTGCTTGTGACCACAGTGTTCAGATCGGTTCCGTTGATGACCACAACCGAAGACGAAACAAACTTGGCGCCGTACACATTGAGAACATAGCCCTGCTGCACTTCAGCCAGAGTAATCGTGCTGGCGGAAAGGGATCCAATGATCGGGGCTGGCCGAGCGCTTCCGCACAACGGATTGACGGCATTGCAGGACTGGAAGACCAGCGAGGCGAACAGAAGCACACTCAGAGACCGCAAGAAGGCGCTGATTCTTTCCATAGGGGATCGTACCACCGGGCCGGAGTAAATAAGCATAGTCAACCAGTCGCACCAGTTCGCCACTTGCTGGAATGCGCGCAGGAGACTGGGGTGCGATTTCAAGATGGAGATCCTGCTAGAGCGTATTGGGCGGCTGTTATCTTTACGATGCGACAATCGCGAAGAGTGATCACACGATCGCAGAAGCTCTCGGATTAGTAACTAGAAGTCGGCTTGCATTTACCGATGGAGCGGAGTGGCGGTTGCTGGCTCAGCATCAGTCACGGGCAACCCGGAAGTTTATGTCCGGGCCACAAGTCTGTAATCGGATAAATTAAGATCTCTCTGATTCCCGAGAAGTCGGCTTCGGGGAGATCGCCATCTAATCTCCTCCAAGCCCGTTTCCGGATTGCCGACGATCTGGCAACTGAAGGTACACGAAACCGCACCGCCGAATCACTTGTCAGCGACTCTCTGAGCGGATGGTTTCTCTGATCGAGAAACTTACGCTCCTGAATTTCCAAAAGCATCGATGCCGAGTGCGAAGCAGACTTGTCACTGGTCAGCCATGTCGGTCGTGAGCCCAGAGGAACCACTTCGTTGAGATCGTAGAGTTCTTCAACCAGTTTTCGATACTCCGACGAGGAGTCCGAGCGAAGGTCCACCCCGTGAATTCCAGACAGGGCAGTAGGAACGGAATCGTTCCATTCGCCGATCCGCAGGATTGGAATGAACTTGTTCTTTCCGACCTCGTTTACGATTTCCCCAGTAATGATATGGCCCTCATATCCGGCGCCTCCCTTTCGATGGTCGAAGCGGCGCTTATACTCCGGGGTACAAATGACGAAGACTCGGTCGCTATCTCTTACGGATGTTTCCATGAACTTCGGGGCGCGTGCTCCCAGCCGTAAGTTGAGTGCGTCGATTATGGCTTCGAATCCATCGCCTCTCAATCGTTTGGCGAATTCGAGGGCCCACTTTTTGTGCTCTTCACTATCCCAGGAATAGGAGAGGAAAACTCGAACGGTTCGCTCTTGGGATTGGTCCTTTGGCACTCGGGGAGCGTATCAGATTCCATTCCAACACGTGTTAGTCTACCCATTTTTCTTCACCAAACTTTAGCCATACCCACAAAAACGGATAAAGCCTGGTCAAGGCAAGGAAGATAAGGGCCGCCATGCGATCTGGTCGACTCTTTAAGCTTGAGAATCTTCCTACCTGACCCCTGGCAAGGACAAATAAAGCCCACAGTCGACACACGGACATTTCAATAAATCGAGCCCTTTTTTCGCTGGACGACTAATGGAATGTCAGTCGAAATCACTTTCCACAAGCCGACTTTTCGTTACTAGTCCAGCATCGATGAGTTCATCGGCGATAATGCGTTCATCGACGATCCCGCGGAAGATCCCGACGCGGAAGCCCCGGTTGTTATTTATCAGGGAATTTAACCGAGAGCGTATTTCCAAGCAGACAATTTCTCATTGCACAGTCTCTCAAGGAACAATGTAGCTGTTAACGTGGCAGGGCCACCGCGTGGAGCTTTTGGATTCTGTCCTCGAGTTTGGATTCCTGGCTACTTGGCACCACCCCCAATTATGCTCTGAACAAAGTTGCTGAGATTAAAGGTTGCGCCGATGAACAGCCCATAGTGAATGGTCGAGATTGTTGCCACTGTTGGCGGAGTGCCTTGTCCGCCCCAGATCTGTTGGGCGCTGTATGCGGAGAGACGGCTCTGTTGATTGAGCAACGAGAGACCGTAAAAGATTTGCAAGTTCCGCACGCCAAATTCATTGCTCCCGCCGAGATAAAAACTGCTTGTTGGACTCGTAAGAGACATTCCAAAACTAGGTGCAGGCATCCAATCTCTCCAGGCTCCGGGAGCCCAGAACTTCCATCGCCACGGAACTTCTACGTCCACCGGAAAAATATATGCCGTAACGGCCAATACAGCATCAACCGGCCTCGTTCCGGTGCCCGTCTTGATCGGACATTCATACACCGGTAACACCCAAACCGGACTCGTGGCGCTCGCGGCTGCCACATTTTTATTCGCAGCGTACGGACTCGTGTCCTGAACCGGCGATAGGTTATAGGTGCATTGGGACTGTGGCTCGACAGAAACGGTTGATGCACTCGAACCCGTGGTGGGTACGGTGGTTGCAATCGGAGCTTGGTTCGATCCTGTGGTGATTGCCCGCGCGGGTACGAAATAAGCAGTGACCGGGCCCGAGCTCGTGGATACTCCTACTCAGGGTGTAGGCAGGTTCACGCCCGCAGAGGACGGAAATACCCATCCGAAGGTTGGCGGCCCGATCATGAAGCACGAACCCGGCGCCTGCTGAAATGTTGAAACGGGCTAGCGTGTGCGTTTGCGGTAGAGTCAGATTGATAAGCGAGACTGTCTGGTCGGCAGGCTGGCCGGACGAAATGGAGGCGGGAGGAGTCGTTCCCGAGTCGAGCCACGTAATGACCATGGGTGGAATGATGTTTGTGAACGGAGAAATTGGCCCGAGCTCTCCTGTGGAGACTGGCTTGTAATACCTGCCACCCTCGACCCCAGGCTCGTAGATTACTACGTCGCTCGTAAGCTCGAGTTTCGAAGCAGGTTCTAGTTTCGCAGCAATGGCGTGAAGACTCTCCCATGTCGCGAATGTCTTCGCGTCCCTACCGTTATCCATGGCGAACTCCGGATTTGCCGCCCTTAATGGCGAAGTAGTAGTAAAGGTGGTAGCCGTGTTTATCGAGTTCCTTTCTTATGTTCCCTCTATCATCCTTGCACGGTCCTGTAAATATCGATCGGGTGGTATTTGGAGCCAAATTGGCGACCCCGACCCGTAGGACTGACTCCAATTCTGCTTGTAGATTTGACATGTCTTCGTTGTTGCGTGATTTGTTGTTGAGCGCTGATGTCAGCTGTTCGTTTAGCGTTGATTTCAGCTCGGCGCTCAGCTTGCTACCTTATCGTCGTTTAGAACTCCATCGTTGTTGTCTCGGCTGACACAAACTAGGTCTCCTGGTTTATACCGGGTGGGGCTTGGCTCCCAAAATGTAGCGCTCGAAGCGAGGTCAGGGCGAATCCCACTTGCTTCCTGCCAAACTACTTCACCGTCAATAATTCGATCAACTGTTTGCTCCGATGGGAACGGGTCGTGAAGGGCGTGGCCCGAGCCTTGCCAATCGTATTCCTTACCTGAGGGCGAGCGATACTTACCCGAGCAACCTTCGCTTGATTCCAGTTTCTTGCCTAGTCGCAACCGATAAAAGTTCACTCCCGTAGCATCGCTCACGATTGCGCCGGCGCAGTACAGCGTATTGGCCGTCCATGGGATTGGCCCGGAACTCGGCCCCTTCGGTGCCCTTGTCCCGATGTAGACCCATTCTGGCCCCGAACCTTGGCTGTCGTCCCTTACATAACTACCGAGCGCCCCGGCCGCTCCGCCTCCAGCGCCCGCACTCGAAGTCGTTGGAAAACTCGCTCGGACGGGAGCCGGATTCAAGGCTGCCCCCTGCTGGTTGGTTACATTCAGGTTGAATATCTTCAGTTGATTCCGATTGGGCCCAGTGAGCTCGATACTCGTATCTGGGCCTGCTTCTCCGAAGTCAGATATGTCAATACCGACCACTAGAATCTGATTTGCCCTGAGTGGGGGAGGGGTTTTTTGAAACTCGGAGCACGGGCTCCAATGAGGATCGTCTTTCGGGCAAAGGCTTGGAGACGAAGAGGACAACTACAATTTCTGCCACCCCGACCAACAGAAGAATCAACGCCATCCTTACTGCCCACTTCAGATTCTGGCGGTTTATCCGCATGAGTCTCCTCCACTCGTCCAATAAACGGATTTTACAGGATAGACAGAAAGAGGTCGTAGCGCTCAAAATGCCTCGATGAGCGCAATGGCGATTTACGCCAACCACGCTAAGGCCGGCAGCCTCAATCTCCCGGTTCTCTGTCAGCAGAAGTTAGTTGCTAAAAAGCTATGGCATGATCTCAAACACTGACCCGTAGGTCGTGATGTTATCGCCCTCCGTCGTACTGTAGATATCACCCGCCGCATCGAAGATCACGCCAGTCTGGGGATGGGCTCCTGGGTCGTCGAGGAAGGTGTGCAGCACGGTCTCGCTCCATGTGCCCTCCGAGTTCGGTATTAGCTTGAAAACGACGCCACAACCGCCAGAGAGTTCCGTGCAGTAATTGTGATTCCCGCCCCACGCCGCTGTTCCGTAAAGATTTCCTGCCTGGTCGAAGATCAGTCCGGCAAAGGGAACGCCTCCGTCCCAACTACCCGTGAATTGGTGAAGCACCTTCTCTGTCCACGTTCCGCCGAAGTTCGGCGTCAGCTCGAAAACGACACCACAGCCAGCCTCATCGACACATTGGCTCGGACTGCCGCCTTCCTCGGTCGTGCCGTAAAGATTTCCCGCTTGGTCAAGAAGCAATCCAGGCGCGGGAAACCCTCCGTCCGCGCCGTCTGTGAAACTGTGGAGTATTTTCTCCTTCCACTCTCCGTTCCCGATCGGTACCAACTCGAAGACGATGCCACAGTTGCAATCGCCCCCAAATAGCGTCGTGCCGTAAAGACTGCCTGCTTGGTCGAAGATCAATCCGTCCGGGGCGGAGCCCTCTATGCCGTCGAAGGTGTGCAGCACCTGAGCGGGCTTGGAGCATATTGCACCCCATGATTTGCGGCGAACCTGTGCGAAGCTGTGTCACTCAAGTGGGGGCGAGCTGGAGCAGATTCAATTCTTGCTGGGACATGCATCCGTCCAGACGACGGAACGTTATCTCGGCTGCAAGCAGAATCTCGGGCATCCCGTGAACGATCTGTTTAACCTTGCAACAGACGTACAGTCGGAGGAAATGAAGCCTGAGTCTGTCGCGGCGAAAGGGCCTTGGCTGCTTTCCGAATATGTTATGCATGACCCCTTGTCCATTCCCTTCCTAATTGCGGCATTTTGCTCGCCAGTTCAGGCCAGGCCTCGCCACCCACAGTGCGCTCACGCGAATACTTCTCCCGACGGATCAATTCTTTCATTTCAGAACACACGCGGCCGTTTGAGAGAAGAGCATCCAAGTTGACAAGCGCCGTCCGGAAGTTCTCATGGCAAACAGCATCAAGTATTAAGCCTCCAACAAAGTTATCTACACTCGGTATGTAGCCGACAAATTGGGTAACTTGCTCATCGGAAAGAGAACGTGCTAGCAGGCGCATCGGGATTCGCAATCGATGCAAAATTGCGTGTCTCGATTTCCTCCCCAGTTTGCCGACACCCTCTGAGAAAAGCAGCTGTTTGCCGAACTCCAGAGCAGCTTCCACATCGCCAGACGTCAGAATCTGGTCAAGAACGTACCCGCATTTGCCAACAATTCTCGAATCGACTGGGGGCCGCAGTACTATAGCCATCACATCAAATCCGTGTTTCCGTGCATCAGTCGGCGATTTGGATATTGCATTGAGAAGAGCCAGGCGCGCATTCGTTCTCACATCCTCGATCTCGCTCAGGGTGTATCGTCGGATCGCTTTCACGAACGCATCCAATTCATTGCTGGTTTCAGCAGCCGACATTCCCAAGAGTCTCAATAGTCCAGCTCGCGTCTTTTCATCGCTTTCTCGCTCGAAACGATTAAATAGATCGCTGAGCGAAGGAACTGATTCGAGTCCAAGGCGAATCAGTTCCTGCCACAGGGCCACTGCTCCACGCCGAGTTCGACCGGACTTCGAGGCAAGCAAGCGCGCGAGCAAGCTTTGGAGAATGTCCGTGGTTCCAATCAATTCCTGAGGCCGCAAATCCGCGATTTTAACAAGAGCTTCAGTCAGCCCAGACGTGTCTTCCAAAAGGACAGTGAGTTTTAGATACTGGGTCCAAGCGTTTTCGTCGCTCTGGATATGCTGAGCAAAACGGCTACGCGTCGACTCAAGAAGATCCCGGTGCTCTGAACCACCCGTAACCGCAACCGCAAGCGCGTTACGAGCCTGGGGGTGACCCGCCAATACCGCATCCGCAAGGAGCATTCCGAGTTGTGCCTTATCAAGCCAGTAACTCGTGTCATTGAAGTCAGCGAAGGGGATCAGTTCGCGCAAAACCTCTGCCGGAATCTGTAACTCCCACAGCATCCGACCAGTTCGCTGCGCCAAGTCATTTTGTGCGTCAGTAATGAGTCGTCCCAAAATGCCTCGAACCACCGTTCGTGCCTGAATCGCAATCTTGGGCGCTTCTTCCCGCGACGCAGCTTCGCCAAGACACATCAACCGCTTGAGGACAACGCTGACCCAGAGCCATCGGCGCTCTGGCTCGCGCTCATCTTCGATTTCATGAATGAGGTCTAACACCTCGAAACTGTGGCTGTGAAGCAAGAGAGGCACGAGCCCGGCTAGTTTAGCTCTGAACGCCAGGGGATCAGCGGTTTGTTTGATATTCTCGCGAGCTTTACTCCAAGTGTAGTTTCTTCGTTTCCAGAGGTCGAACCAGAATTCTCCAAATGTGGAAGCAAGCACTTCGAAACCGCGCACTTTCTTTCCATGCCATCGTGGAATCTGATCTCCGATCTGATCCACCAGCTCTGACTGAGTGGCGATTCTTGCACTCTGGACTAGCCCTTGCATTACAGTTACCGCGGCATCCTGACCTGAGGTGCGCGTCCAAACGCCAGAAAACAATGTCAATAGCCGAGTAACACTCCATTCTGTGTCGGTTCGGGCTAAGACTACCAGACTGCGAACCAATTCACGTTCAGCCGCAGCGTTTGGATCCGAATCAATTGCGAAACGCACCACTTCGTGTTGATCGATGAACTGCCTTACGAGAGTGGGCTCGCGGTACGCTAGGCGCTCCAAAAGCGCCAAGATTCGTACTTGCTCTACCCATCTACTTCGTGTCCAAACAATATCCAGTGCATTCGAGACTTCACGAACGCGCTGACCAGAAATATTAGGAGCGAGTCTAAGAAAATGCTCTATTAACGGATAGGGTGCAGCTGCAAGCATTTCCTGCATGAGTCGGGTCGCATCCCTGGTGACCCCGCGTCGGTGAGTATAAACGTAGATTCCTGAGTTCTGCGCGACCAAACTACGGTTAGCCAGTAATGCCGTCAGTTGCTTGCTTGCATCTTCTCGGAGAGGCCCGACTAGGTCCTCTCCGAGCAACAACGCCTGCTCGTATATCGGAGCCAAGAATAAGTCTGACCACGATTTCGATATCCGTTCTACGAGCGTAGTTAATGCGCTATCGCCAAACACTCGCATTATGGCTCTTGCCGCACTGTGTTCAAAGAATGTTTGATGGAAAAAGTTAATTACTCCAGTCTCCGATTGCCTGATAATTCCTCGCGAAATCAGATCGCTCACTTGGCCTACTGGCAAACCAATCTGCGAGATCGCTTTTATTACTACTGCCGATTCGACGTCCGGCGATCCGACTGACAGCAGCAGCAGTGCCAAGGCACAGCTTACAGCTTCCCGACTCTCTGATTTGCCTAGCGGTTCACCTGCACGAGCGTCATCCTTGACCCGCAGGTTCCAATATGCGTCATACAAACGAAATGCGTGAATCTCAGGTGGAATCTTATCCGGCGCATACAGCCTAAACAACATCCTCAACATCAGTGGACTTGCGCAGATCTCTCGCAATGGAAGTCCGCGAGCAACGGCTTCTTGAATGTGTTGCAGATGAATGCTACTCTCGTCAGACAGCGAATTCCGATAAAAGCGCTTCACGTGACGCTCCACTGCGTCTAATAACTCGTCATCGTCGTACTTGTCCAGGAGAAGCGATTTCATTCGAAGTGGGGTCAGTAATGCAGCCTCCTGATGGCGGCAAGTTGCGATGATCCCGCAGCCCAAATCGTTTATTTCCTCGACGAACTCCAAAAGAAATTCCCGGTCTCGATCATGATGTAACAGGATATCGACCGTATCCAGCAAAATGAGTGGCTTGCGATCGCTCATGTTGGCGCCAATAGCCTCCGCGATATCCTCCCTCGTTAGGCTGGGCTGACCACTACCATCTTCGTGCTGTCGGCGAATCAGAAGGGATGACTTCAAGAACCATGGCTCCCAGTCCGGTAACGGGAGAGTACGATGCAGGTGCCAGAGAAGACTCGTCTTGCCGTATCCAGCTTCACCTACAATCAGAATGCGTGCAGGAGACCTCGCAAGAGACCCAAGCTCTTCAAACACTGTTTTCTCGAGCTTTCGCTCCGCATACAATTCGTCATCCAGTCTCAAAGGTCCGTTGGAGTGAGGTAAACCAGACAAATCGACGATATCGGCGTCAGCAACAGATATGGAGCTCAACCGACGGATATGCTGTAGAGAATCTGATGTTTTCTTCCCGACTATTTTTCTGAATGGCGAGCTTGGGCTTTCGCCGCAGGGAACCGTTTCCAACAAGGCCCTAGCGTACGCCGCAGCGACAACTGCAGCATATCCTTGCCATACATCGTTTTTCCATGGGTCGCCATAGTCTGACACCCCGCGCACGAGCAAATAGTCTTTCCCATACGCCCAGGTTGCATCAGCGATACCTGAGCCTTCCATTTCGACAGCCCGAACACCGTGTCGTCGAGCAAGTTCGTCTCTATATCTCGGATCTCGGAGCAAAATGTTTGCCGAACCGATACGTCCATAATGTAGCTTTGGCATGCTTGGGTGTGCCGACCTGTAAGGATCTCTTGGATGGGCGATCTGGTTGCCGTCTACTGTAAAAAGACGGTCCGTAATCTCATCAGGACGAGAGGCACCTTCGAGACTGCTACTGCGACCGATAAACGCTTCCCACGGATACTTACCGGCGATCCGACTAGCCTCTAGTGCTCTTATGTGCCGAATCAATAGTGCCGAAGGAGGGGGAGATGTATCCCGTACTTCTATGTTCCCGGGGGCTACCTTGAGATTGTCGTACTGAATGACTCCCGTTTTATCAGATATGACAATATCGCCGAGTCGGACATGCTTCTCCAGTTCAGCAGGTTGCGGGATGCCACAGGCGATGCCCACCATTAGCACGTGTTCAATCGAGGGATAACTACGCAGCAAATGAGCACAGGATGACGCTGCACTGTTGTTTCCCATGTCGGTCAGCAGAGTGATGACTACGCTGTGCTTCCCACCGGGCACGGGGATCTCGCCCAATTCATAAATATTTGGGTCCGCTTCAGGAGAATCTGGTGCCGATCTGTCCAGCATCACCCGAACCGCTGCGAACTCCTTGGGTAGGGCTGTGACAATACCGAATCTCGGTAGCTCGGACGGCTTGAGCAAATTCACATGAATCCTCGTCGAGGATTAACATTCTTATGCGCAGCGCGGACCTAAGTCAATGAAGGCGTAAGGGAGCAAAACGGGAATCGGTCTTTTGTAGAGACGGCGAATTCTGGCCGCTTGGAGTCCTCACATTTAGGTGCACGACCCGACGACGTTGGGTGCAGCTAGACTCTCCCCACCCGCCGAGGGCCAGAACCGAACTTTAAGGGTACAGCTACCCTTAGGTATTCTCCGCAGTCTTGGCACGGACTGCATTCTTCCCATTCTTCCGTGATCAATCGATCCGCCTCAAAGATTGACTCCCCGAATAGAAAGAGCTGCGGTAAGATGCGTGGCGATGTTTGTTCCGAAACGAGATGGACGCTCCTAAAGGGGGTGTTAGGTGAGAAAACGATCAAATCCGCCCTTACGAGCCCCTGACTCCTGAAAATGCGGCGCTTGTCCTCGTCGATCATCAAGTCGGCCTCATGTCGGGCGTCCGTGACTATTCAACCGGCGAACTGAAACACAATGTAGTAGCCCTGGCTAAAGCGGCAAAAGCGCTGAAGTTGCCGATCGTCGTTACCACGACGGCCCGCGACAGTATGTGGGGACCGACATTCCCCGAACTCGTGGAGGCGCTCCCAGGCGTCGAGATCATCGACCGTTCATCCGTCAACGCATTCGACGATATTCGTGTGGCTCGCGCGATCGAGGCAACCAAACGCAAGAAGCTGATTTTCGCTGGCATCTCGCTCGAAGTGTGTGCGGCTTTTCCGGCGATCACCGCCGTAGGAAAAGGACTCGACGCCTATGTGGCGGTTGACGCCTCCGGAACATTTAGCGAGACCAAGCGGCAAGTTGGGCTGTTACGCATGTTTCAGGCGGGAGTTATTGTCTCGGACTACGCAACCTTGATGGTGGAAATCCTCAAAGACAATGCGAGACCGGAGGCCGGCGAGGTCTACGCGGCCATGGATATGGGCTGGGCTAAGCTCGTCGGCCAGATCGCCCAGGCCTACGGAAAGTAAGTAGGATCGCTCTCCGGGTTACATGTTGTCGCTGACAACGCTGACGGCGGCGGCCTGCTGCAGCCGCTGTCGTCCTTCATGACGAACCCTGCGGGCGCTTTCGAACTTGCCTTTCATGAGTGCGACAACCGATCGCAAAGCGGCCACCGCGGCCGAGTCTTCCTCGCTGAGCGGATGTATAACCGACCATGGGCCTTCCGCGGCCGTGTTTTTAGGAAGTTAGATTGCATTGTTCCCCTCCTCTCAAATCACCTTTCGCTAAGCAACCGAATCGGCGCGGAAAAAGGCGTGACGCATTGCTCCCGAGAATGGTGCGCTTTTCTGAATCATTCAACGCAGGGCTCTGCAAGATCCGTTGCTTGGAGCTCACGGCGAGGTCTCGGCGCAGGTACGGAAAATCCGTTCCATACAGAACTTGATTGACTCCCGCTACGTCGCGCAGCATGCGGAACACAGGATTGCTTGCAGCGAGAGCCGTGTCCCAATAAATACGATGAAACATGTCGGCAGCGGTGCCTCGCTGCTCGCCGCCCACGATGAATCCCATCTCATCGATGATCGCGAAACGCGCAGCAAGGTATGGAATCGAGCCTCCGGCGTGAGAGAAGATGTACTTCACATTTGGCGGGCGGGCGAATCTGTTCGTGTAGTGCATCTGCGCGACAGCCCGATTGGTGTCTGTCGGGAAGTCAAGCAGATTGTCGGGGAGCCCCAACGAATGGACAACCGCGTCCGGTGAAGGATTGGGATGCACATAGACGACGGTTTTGCGGCGCTCAAGTTCTTCGAAGACCGGCTCCAAGGCAGGGTCTCCGAGGTACACGCCGTTGGAATTAGTAAAGAGTACAAAGCCGTCCAGTCCCAGGACGTCGAGTGCGTAGGAGAGTTCCTCAAGGGAGGCATCAACATCCGGCAAGGGGAGGCACGCGAAACCTCCAAAGCGATCCGGTCGTGAACGAACTAGTTCAGCAGAGAATTCGTTGCAGCGCCGCGCCAGAGTTCGTGCTTTGGCGCTATCTCCCGCGTGCACGCCGAGTGTACTCAAAGAGACGACGGCAACGTCGATGCCGGCGTCATCCATGACTGAGGTGGTTGCTTCCTTGGACCAGCGAAGCGGTGCAAGCCCGCCGACAGGGGCATGCGCGTTCTCCGTCTCTTGCCAAAAAAAGCTCGCCAATATGTGGTGATGGGTGTCGATGGTCAACGACTTATCTGGATTGCCGGTCATGTTTGCGCGCATCCGCGATCCCCTATTTCAGCCGAGAATCAGCTTGGCGGCGCGGCCCGCGATCATGTGAGCCGACGCGTTTGTCCCCGGCCCCGTAATGATCCTTGGCATTACCGAGGCATCCGCAACACGTAAACCCAAAATGCCATGCACGCGAAGCTCTGGGGCAACAACAGCGAGCTTATCCACGCCCATTTTGCAGGTACCAACTGCGTGTCCAAAGCTCGCGGAGGCAAGCCGAGCAAGTTCTCGAATCTCCTCGGTGCTCGCTTTGGGCCCGGGAATGAGTTCACTCTCGCGCAGATTGTCGAAGGCATGCTGATTTCCGATTTCACGCGAGGCTTCTATTCCGTGCACGACAGCCGCAAAATCTTGATCCGTGCCGAGATAGTTGCCATCGATCACAGCGGCATCCTGAAAGTTGTTGCTCGTCAGACGGACGGAACCTACGCTAGTTGGCTGGACAAGAGCTGGCGCGATTGTGAACGCGTCCGCTGGAGGAGTTCCAAAGCGCGAGGCTACTTCGGGCGTAACCACTGGTAGTTGATGAAGCACAAGACTAATGTCTGTGTCACCCGAAGGACTGCTTGACAAGTAAGCCTCTGCCTCGACGGCGTTGCTGTCGGCCGACCGATCCGGCATCTTGCCTTTGTACTTGAACACAACGCCGGAGACGAGCACATGGTCCTGCAAATTCTCGCCAATGCCGGGCAGGTTCTCGACGACGTCGATTCCAAGGCTGCGAAGCGCCTTCGCCTCCCCGACGCCTGAGAGCATCAGAAGCTTCGGACTATGGATGGAGCCCGCAGCAAGGATCACTTCCTTGTCGGCAGCGATGTCTTTTACGGTGCCGTCTGTCATTAGCTTGACACCCACGCAACGTGTGTCTTGGAAGTTCAGTTTCACCACGTTGGTGTTGAGCAGCAGGGTGAGGTTCGGCCTCGACAACGCCGGGCGCAGGAAGGCGCGAACGGCGCTCACGCGAGTCCCATCCACGGCGATGTTCATATTGATGTAGCCGGCGCCGGGGCGCATCGGTCCGTTCACGTCATCCAGAATGGGCATTCCCATCTGTCGTGCAGCATCGATGAAGGCCGGCGCTGTGGGATGAGGATCTTTCGGCCGGCGGATGTGTATGGGGCCACCGGCTCCGCGCCACTCATTGGCGCCGCCTTCCCAATCTTCCTGACTCTTGAAAACCGGAAGCACGTCGGCGAAGGCCCATCCCTTGGCTCCGTTCTTTGCCCACCCGTCATAATCCCGTTGCATTCCGCGCATCCACACCATGGCATTGATGCTGGTACCGCCACCAAGCACGTGGCCGAGGGCCATATTGAATCTGCGATTGTTCAGTCGAGGCGAGGGGGTGACCGGCAAATGGTAATCGAGCGGGCCGCCGACATTGTAAAACCAGATGCTGGGGTTCATGATGGTCGGCGCATCGTCCGGGCCCCCGGATTCTATGACCAGTACTTCCGCGCCGGAGGCGGGCAATTCCGCGGCAAGAACTGAACCGGCCGCGCCCGCTCCCACGACGATGTAGTCGTAGTGACTCTGGATTTCTTTATTCGATGTGTCGATCATTGTTGGATCTCCCGACGTCTAAAAGCCGAATTCCACCATGGCAAAGATCTTCGCCAATGGCCTCATTCAGGACTGAAATAGCTTCTGGTCAATGAATGTATACAGCCTTGACACGCGACCATCACGCTCTTCGAGGAAGTCTGTTCCCGTGTAGTGGAACGGTTGACCTGGCATCCCGCTTCCCCACCGGCAAGTCGCTACATTGTGCATGACTGGATCTCACCCGTAACCGTGTAGCGGTATTCTGGGAAGTGTTTGCGAATCTCTGTAGCCGCTTCTATTGATACCCTCGCGGCCCACAGCGACCGCCGGGATGAATCCAAAGGCAATCCTCGGTGTAAGACTCCGCGAGCAATGCCGCACGCTTGAGGGCATCGAGCTCTATAAAAATCTCATTGAAGTTGCGCATAAGCAGTTCAGAGGAAGTTGACTTCATAAATGGATCCTCCTTAAACATCGTGCAAGACAATTTAACTAAATAACCAAATAGCTGCTAGCCGTTGGCTCGTCAAGCATTGAACATTGCTAACCTACTCAGCCTTAGATCTCAACCTCTTTCCCCGACGGATCGCTGTGGAACCGTGTGACGCCCCCTGTTTTGAACGAGCCTACAGTGCCGTAGCTGTCCTCGAGAAACTGGACGTAGGCAACCTTATCCCCTCGAAACGCGCTAAGAGACCAAATGGAGATGTAATTTCCTTCCCGGTCGCGTTCGATTTGTAGGTGAACGAGCCGAAGAAAGCGACGCGGCTATCCTGCTCAATGGTATCGGTGATCTTGAAGTCGAGTGTTTTCCAGAAGCGTTGCATTGCCCCAAAGACATCGGGCAGCGCCTGAGGCCCATTGTGAGTGCCGGTCCAGGGCATAATTTTCTTCAGTTCAGAGTTGTCGAAGCTCAGTGAAACGTAGGTGGCGTCGCGCGTAATGATAGGACCGATGATGGTTTTCGGGTCCAGGGGATCACCTGCCGACAGGCTGTTGGTCCGAGCCACAAACTTGCCGAGGAATTCTTCGTAGATCTTGCGCTGAATGATGATTCGGCGCGTATTGAGGCAGATCTGGCCTTGATGGAAGAAGGATCCGAACGTCGCAGTGCGGACCGCGTAGTCCATGTCGACGTCGTCGAGGATAACCATCGGATTGAAACCACCAAGCTCCATCACGGTCCGCTTCAAAAGGCGTCCGGCGCGCTCCGCCAGCATGCGCATAGTCTTGACTCCGCCGATCAGATTGATGACTCGAACTTCGGGACGCTCGAAGAACTCGTCCGCAATGGGACCAGCGGATCCTGGCGCATGCGTAACGACGTTAATCACCCCTGCTCGGAAACCGGCTTCCTCTGCGACTTCGGCAAGCATGATTCCAGCGGAGACGGGAGCAAATTCAGATGGCTTGACCACGACGGTGTTTCCGGCAGCCACCGGCGATATGACGGCTCGCCAGGATCGCAAGCTTCACTCCATGGAATGGCGCCAACATTCATTCGACCGTTTCATTTTCAGACGTTTGAAGCAGCGTTTTGGAGCATTGGCATTGTTCACTTTGGCGACTCATCGCGAACTCGGGGGCAGAGCGTCGTATCTTAGCGAACTTCTTCGGAAATACCGGTTCACAACGCAGGCAATCCCCAATCGCTGAACACGATTCGGCAAGCGCCTTACGTTTTCGCGGGGAAAGCTCCATCTGCTTCTGCTGCTCATTCAGAGTCTCAGGATCGACACGGGAGCCCAAAGCCCAGCAAACTACTGCAGAGCGGGCCGGTATAATCGTTGCGAGTCGATCATGACAATCAATAAGCTTTTTGCTTCTGAGTCCAAGTTGGCTGAAGTAAGACTAGGTCCGCTTGAGCGTAGGATCCTCGAAGAGGTTTGGTTGCACAAAAGCTTGACCGTTCGCGAGCTGATAATTAACGGTAAGATTCCGTTCGCTTACACAACGGTCATGACAACCCTGGACCGGCTTTTCAAGAAAGGTCTGTTAGACCGAGCCGAAGAGGGCAAGGCGTTCCGGTATTCTCCTACTTGTACTCCCGCAGAAGTGCCTCGTTTGATGGCCGTCGCAGGAGTGCGACGATGGATCGAATCTACCCGCCCTTCCTCGCTGCCGCTGTCGTACTTTGTGGAAGCCATCAGCGCCCATGATGCGCGACTGCTGGATGAGTTACGAGAACTGGTGGAACAGAAGCGTTCGGAACTGAAGAAGCGGAAAGGCAAACATCTATGATGTTCGTCTTCCGCGCGACGATAGTGACGCTGGGATTTTTTGGGGTGTTGTATTGCTTACTTTCGCTGCTGGTCGTGTGCGCATGGCGATCCGCGAGTCTACTGTGCCGAAACTCTGCTGTCAGATTGGCCCGCTTACTTTTTGCGCTCCGAATCTTTCCGCTGCTGGGTGCCGCGCTCGTTACCCTGACTTTCGCTTTGCCGGCATTCGCTCTCCTGGAGGGAGGGATGGATGAGGACATGGGAACAGTGCTGTTCAGCGTAGGCACTCTTTTGTTGTTTGCAGCTGGTCTATTCCGCATGTGGACCGCACAAGCTGGTGCGTCGCGAGTGGTAGCGAAATGGCTCGAAGGAGCCCGTGTTCTGTACGTCGACGCAGCTGAGCTGAAGCTTCAGGCACGACTTGATTTGCCGCCGCTTCTGCTATATGGCGTTTCGACGCCTAAGGTACTGGTTTCCGAGAAAGCCGTTGCTCTTTTGAGCCCGGACGAACTGCGGGCGGCGGTCCGGCATGAGGTCGGACATGTGCGGTCACGCGACAACCTTAAAAAGCTAATCATCTACGGGTTACCATTTCCAGGTATGAGCGGCTTGGAGCGGTCATGGCAAGAGGCGGCAGAATTTGCGGCGGACGAGGCTGCTGTCTCGAATAGCGATGAAGCGATTGACTTGGCGTCCGCTTTGATTAAGCTTTCCGATTTAGTTCCGTTGCAAGATCCGCCCTTATTCACGACTGGACTGGTGAACATCAGGGCGCTAGTAAGATTGCGGGTAGAACGCCTGCTCGCATGGGATGAAGCCAGTTCGCAAGCTGCCCAACTACGTTGGTGGCGCTTGCTTCCTCTGGTTCTCCTCACTGCTCCGCATACTGCCGCTCACTACGGTCAAGCATTGTTGTTCACCCACCGCATTACCGAATGGTTCATTCACTGAAAGAGGACGCCGCGTTCAGCCTTGGGAGGTTCAGAGCGCCAGGCGACATCGCTCCTCTCGGTTCTCGAATTTCTTCCGTCCCACCGCTAACGTCCTTCTATTTTCTATCTACGAGTCCGCTGGTAGTAGCGGAAGGTGTCCTGCTATTTTTCGTTGATCCGGGGCCCGCGCAGAAGAGAGCTGAGAAGTGTAACTAAGGGGGGCGGCGTATGCGGCCACGAACTAGGTGGACCTTTTGCTGGAGCAGTGCTAGCTGGAAAGGCAGACAGTTCGCGGGTTTGGTTGGGGTCATGCTGGGGCTTGTGTCATGGTCACCGGCGCAGGTGGACCGTACCGGATTGGACGGTACCGTGACCGATCCCACAGGGCGAGTTTTACCGCAGACCCATGTCATCGCGGTGCATAATTCCACCGGACTCCAGCGGGAGACTACATCCTCATCCCGCGGAACTTATGACATTCCCGAGTTGCCGGTGGGTCTGTACACGGTGACGTTTGCCCACGATGGCTTCAAGACGCTCACTTTCGTGGATGTGGTGCAAGCGGTCGGGCGGACACGCACCCTCGACGCAACCCTGCAGGTAACAGGGGGGAAGGAACGCGTGGAAGTGTCGGCCAGTTCCGAGCAGATGGACAAGACCTCCGACGCGCTGGGCACGCGCGTCGAGCAGGCACAAGCCAAGGAACTGCCGCTGAATGGTCGCAATTGGGCAACTTTGACGGCCGTGGCGCCGGGAGCGGTCGATACCGGAGGCAGCAGCCAGCGTGCGGTGCGATTTGCGGGCAGAGGCCGCGACGACGACAATTTCACCTACGATGGCATCGACGCGACCAACATTGTGAACCAGCCGCAGCAGGCTTACGTGCGGCTGGCGATTCCGCTCGACACCATTCAAGAATTTCGCGTTGATTCTATGCTGGCGACGGCGGAGTCCGGAGCCACGGGAGGCCCGCAGTTAGCCGTAACCTCGCCGTCTGGCACCAATCAGTTGCACGGCGACGCCTTCGAATTTTTCCGCAACAATGCGTTCGACGCCGCGCAGCCGGTGCCGGTGAATACCACGTTACAGCCTTTTCATTTGAACCAGTTCGGAGCTTCGCTGGGCGGGCCGATCGCACGCAACAAAACCTTTTTCTTCCTGGCATTCGAAGGATACCGGCAGATCTGGGGATTCCCGCTGCTCGGCTTCGTGCCCAGCGACGCGTTTCGCGCGCAGGTAGCAGCGGATTCGCCGGTGCTCGTTCCGATTCTCAATGCGTATCCAGAAGGACAAACGGCGACCAGCAATCCTGATGTCGTACAATTTTCCAGCGAAGGCAGACAGGTGGTCAACGAGAACTCCGCGATGGTCCGACTCGACCATATCTTCTCGGAAAAAACCACAGCCTACGTCCGATTTAATATTGATCGAGCGGTGAACACCCAGCCGCTCGCTAGTTCCGGCAACTATCTTGCGGACCGGCAACAGCTTACTTCCGCTCCAGTCAACGGCGGCATCGAACTGCTGCACATATTTTCCCCGTCGCTGGTAAATGAGGCCAAGTTCGGATTTAATCGCGGCACCGCCGACACTACCGACATCAATCAAACCGGATTGCCTTACACCTTTGCGGTTTCCGGCGCCTTTACCACGCTGAACAACAACAAGGTCAGCACCGGCGTGGGCAACTCATTTTCCGAAATCGACAACTTGACGTGGGTTAAAGGACGGCACACCGTGAAAGCGGGAGTGGAGATCCGGCGTATTCAGCTGAATCAGGGAAACACAGAGAGCGGGACAGTGGTCTTTCCCTCGACGACTGCCTTCGACGCCGACCAGGTAAGCACGGCCAGCCTCAACGGCGCTCTTCCTATCAACGGCCTGCGGAAGATGCAGTATTACGGCTACGTCCAGGACGAATTCAAGTGGCGGCCGAACCTCACCGTGAACCTGGGAGCGCGCTACAGCTTTTTCAATATTTTTCATGAAGTACAGGGCCGCGCCAATCCGTTTGATTTCGCGACCTGCGGACCGCAAGGTTTTTGCGGAGTGGGTGCCAGCTTCGGTCAGCCCAATTATGGCGACTTTGATCCTCGCCTCGCTTTCGCATGGGCGCCGGCCAAGAGTGGACGTACGGTAATTCGGGCAGGCTTCGGAATCTACCACGAGGACGGCCAACTGGACGATCAGAACCTTCCCATCAGCAACGAGGTGTTCGCCTATTCGTTGTCGAACAAGACGATTCCCACTCTCAGCTATCCGATCACGCCATTTCTGGCCGATACAACAGGGATCGTTTCACCGCGCGACGACGACCGGCGGCGCAAGGATACGTACGTCGAGCAATGGGGCTTCTCCGTGCAGCAGGCGCTGCCAGCGGACTTTGTGGGAACCGTCTCTTATGTCGGGAGCAGGGGCGTGCATCTGCTCACGCTCTCCGAAGTGAACGTCGTGAATCCGCTGACCGGCACGCGGCCGTATCCGGCGTTTGGGCAGGTGAGCTGGCGGGGCAATAAAGACAACAGCGACTACAACGGGCTTTCGGTGGCGGTGAAACGTTCCTTCTCGCACGGATTTCTGCTGTCGGCAAACTATATGTGGTCGCATGAAATCGATGACGGCTCGGACGGCAGCGGCGATGGCGATTCGCTGGTTCCCGAGAATGTCGCCTGCCAGGTTTGTGAACAGGCCGATGGGATTTGGGACGTTCGCCATGTATTCAACGCCAATGCGGTATATCAGCTTCCTTTCGGGCCGGGTAAGCAGTTCTTGAACCAGCCGGGAGTCTGGAGCGGCATCGCTGGTTCCTGGGAACTGACATCCATGGTCGTCGCGCGTACGGGGTTCCCAGTGAACGTTACGATCGATCGATCATCGTCTGCTGTGCCCGACGGGAACACTACCGATCAGCGTCCCGATCTCGTGCCTGGAGTTTCGCTGACTCCGCCGGGCGGGAAAACGATTGGGGAATGGATTAATCCGGCGGCCTTCGCGGCACCGGCGGCGGGCACGTTCGGCGATGCTCCGAGAGATGTGGCTCGCGGGCCGGGCGCGTGGCAAATGGATCTGGGAATTGGAAAGCACATTCCGGTGACCGAGCGTGTACGACTTGAGTTTCGCGCCGAGTTCTTCAACATATTCAACCACCCACAGTATGGTCTTCCACAAGCGGATATTTCGCCCTTCCTGGCTGGAACCCAGGGAGTTTTCGGCAACATCATCCAAACCGTAAACACCACCACTCCGGTCAGCCCGGTAGGAACAGGGACGCCACGCGAAATGCAGTTCGTGCTGAGGGCGGTCTTTTAGAGTGTTTCTTTTGGGATCAGAACGGTACCAGTTCCGGGAGAAGTTAAGATTTTCGAGCCTTTCCTCAAGACGGGTCGATATTCACTTTTTCTAGTTTTTAAAGCCAGACGACACGCCGGACCACCCGCGCTCAGTCGTGAGTGAACCCCGATGCGGTAAGATGTGTGGCGTTCTCGATACAGGAATTCCGATTCAGTCGTCCCCAGGAGACCCACTTGAACCACAGCAAATGGTTCGTACCGTTATCTTATTTTTTCTTGTGCATCCTGGTTTTCATGCCCGCGTCGCAGGCACAAATCGACGACGCCACCAGGAAGCTCTCTTACGACATCTTCAAGCAACTGATCGAGATCAACTCCACTGACTCCGTCGGCAGCGTGACAGCAGCTTCCGAGGCTATGGCGCAACGTTTTCGCGATGCGGGATTCCCCGAGACCGACATTCAGATTCTCGGTCCCAACGATCGCAAGAAGAACGTGGTCGTGCGGCTGCACGGAAGCGGAAAACACAAACCCCTTCTGCTGATTGGCCATCTGGATGTGGTTGAGGCCCGCCGCGAGGATTGGACCAGCGATCCATTCAGTTTTGTGGAGAAGGACGGCTTCTACTACGGCCGTGGCACCCAGGACATGAAGAGCGGCGACGCGATCATGGCTACCACGCTGGTCCGCTTCAAGAAAGAGGGTTACACTCCCGACCGCGACATCATCCTGGCCCTTACCGCCGATGAGGAGGGTGGCAAGTCGAACGGAGTCGACTGGCTGGTCAAGAACCACAGGGACCTCATCGACGCCGAAATCGTTTTCAACCACGACGGCGGAGGCATCCTGAGCGACC
>CAYOVU010000010.1:0-15245 GCA_964407505.1 uncultured Acidobacteriaceae bacterium
GGAAGAAATCGTGGATCAGGCCATCGAGTTAAAGGTTCCGGCGATCTGGATGCAGGAAGGCGTGATACACGAAAAGGCAGCCGCCAAGGCGCGTCGAGTGGGCATCTTCGTGGTGATGGATCGTTGCATCTTGATCGAACACCGAGCGCGATTTCGCTGAACCTATTTTTAGCGAACCAGTTTTCGTCGTGCCCAGCTTCTAACGCCCAACCCCGACGAAGACTACGGTAGCGTCGTCACTGACGCCGGAGCCGTTCGCAAATGTGCGAACGTCATCGACAATGGTGACTGCGGAAGCGTCGCTACGCGAAGCGTGTTGTGCCAGGCGGTGCAATCCATATTCTTCCTCCGTCTGATTCGTCGCTTCAGTGATGCCATCGCTATAGAAGACGAGGCGCGATCCAGGGGACAGAGCTACGGACGTCTCGGAGTAATCGCCGCAACTCAAGCCCAGGGGCAGTCCACGCTCGGTCGCTAGAAATTGCGCTCCGTTGTCATCGATAAAGAGCGGATGCAAATGTCCCGCATTCGCGAAAGTCAACGTACGAGTTGCCGGATCGAGGACCCCGTACACAAGCGTAACGAACTTGCCCGCTGGAAAGTCTTCCACCAGCAACTCGTTGAGCTTGGTCAAGACCTCGCCGGGAGTGCAGCAAGCCTCCGCCAGTGAGCGAAGCATTCCTCGCGTAGCCGACATCAACAATGCGGCAGCGGTGCCTTTGCCGGAGACGTCCGCCAGTACCAGGCCCCAGCGGCCATCAGGAAACGGAATAAAGTCGTACCAATCACCGCCGACGGCGCTAGCGGGAACGCTGAGACCGGAAATTACAAAGCCGGGAATATAGGGCGAACTTTTTGGCAACAGTGCCTGCTGCATGATGCGGGCTTCCTGAGCCTCGCGGTTCATGATTTCCCGCGCCGCACGTTCTGATTGAAAACGGCGGGCGTTGTGCACCGCGACTGCCACGTGATCGCATAGCGCCTGAAGCAGTCTGAGTTGCTGGCGCGGAAAGGCATCAAGTTCGGGATGCGACGCGGTGAATACGCCGACAAGGTGTTCGCCGACATGAAGCGGAATCACGACTTCGGAAAGTGTAGAGTTTTCGCAGCCAATGTAGTAATCGTCCTTGCGCACATCGGGCGCATAGCGCATTTGGCCGGTAGAAGCGGCGTAACCGACCATGCCCTCTTTCCCAATCTTCAAACGAAGGCCTTTGTGGTTGACGCTGCATCCATGCACGCCCGCGAGGACCATCTCGCCGCGCTCTTCGTCGTGAAGGTAGATGCTCGCCTCGAGGCACCCGAAGGAACGCGCAACGTCATTGACGATGTTGTCGATGAGTTGATCGAGGTCAAGGATCGACGTGATCTTCTGCGCGGCTTTCTGCAGCTTCTGCAGTTCCTCGATTTGATCCGCGCGCACGGGACGGACCGGAAAGGCGTCAGCAGTTAAGGTGGTGGGAACCGTGGCCATGAATATTCGACCCCTCAATTCATCGGTTTGGCGCACAAACCGTGCAGGTGCGACGTCTTATATAAGATGCTTCAAATAACCCCAAAGACTCTAGCTGGGCGGTGACGATCTCATGTACGTGACTATCGATTGAGGGTTGAGTCTACGGTTCAGATTTCTTAGCAGGAGAATCGCGTTCGGCACGTTGCGAGCGAAGACGCTTAATTTCTTCCATGCGTTCGCGGATGCGCTTCTCGATACCCTCATTGGTCGGTCGATAGTAGACGTGATCGCGCAGATTTTCCGGCATGCACTGCATGTCGGCGACTTTGCCTTCGACATCGTGGGCGTATTGGTAGTTTTTGCCGTAGCCCAGGCCTTTCATGAGTCCGGTGGGCGCGTTGCGCAGATGCAGCGGAACGGGATCGGCGGCGGTTTGTTCGATATCGTGCTGCACCGCTCCGTAAGCTGTGTAAAGCGCATTCGATCTCGGCGCGACCGAGAGATACACGACCGCTTGTGCGAGCGCGAGATTGCCCTCCGGCATGCCGATGAAATCTACGGCATCGCGCGCGGCCATGCAAAGGGAAAGAGCGTTAGGATCCGCAAGGCCAATATCTTCCACCGCCATGCGAACCACGCGGCGCGCGACATAGAGCGGATCTTCGCCAGCTTCCAGCATGCGGCCCAGCCAATACAAAGCCGCGTCCGGGTCACTGTTACGGACAGATTTGTGCAGGGCTGAGATCAGGTTGTAATGTTCTTCACCGGCCTTGTCGTAGAGCAGCGTGCGCTTCTGCAGGGCGTCGCGAGCAATATCCTCGGTAATTTCTGCGGGATCAGTTCCACTCTCTTGAGCAAGTCCGGCTGCGACCTCGAGTACGTTGTAGGCACTGCGCGCATCGCCGCTGGTGTAGCTGGCAATTCGTTTGAGAACTTCGTCAGAGGCCTGCACTCTCATTGTGCCCAGGCCACGTTCTTCGTCGGTAAGGGCTCGTCTCAGAAGTTGCACGATCTGGTCTTCGGTGAGCGATTGCAAAACGTAGACGCGGCAGCGCGAGAGCAATGCGGAGTTGATCTCGAATGACGGATTCTCCGTCGTCGCGCCGATGAGTCGGATGTTGCCTTTCTCTACATGCGGCAGGAAGGCATCCTGTTGAGCTTTATTGAAGCGGTGGATCTCGTCGATGAAGACGATGGTGCGCGTGCCGTATTGGCGGGCGCGTTCGGCGTCGGCCATGACCTGCTTGATCTCTTTGATTCCGGCGAGCACGGCGGAGAACTCGATGAACTCGGCCTTGGTCAGGCTGGCGATGATTTTCGCCAGCGTAGTTTTGCCGGTGCCGGGCGGACCCCAGAAGATCAGCGAACCGGTATCGTCGCGGTCAATCTGCGTGCGAAGAGGTTTGCCGGGACCGATCAGGTGCTCCTGGCCGGCATACTCTTCGAGCGTGCGCGGACGCATTCGGTCAGCGAGCGGGCGAGTGGGGTCGGTCGCGGCGACCGCGTTCGGAATGGGTTCGAAGAGTCCCATAGGAAAAGCTGTTAGCTTCTAGCTTTTGGCTCTTAGCGAAAAGCCAAGAGCTAATGGCCAAGGGCTGCCTTCTTCTGCCTCGCGGCTTCATATAATACGATGCTCGCCGCGACGCCTGCGTTGAGAGATTCGACTTGCTGCGTGTGCGGAATGGAAACGAATTCGTCCATTTTCGCCATTAGGTCGCGGGGCAGGCCCGAGCCTTCGTTGCCGAAGAAGATTGCCGCCGGCGTTTTTAGGTCCGCTTGACCGATCTGCAATCCTTTATGTGACGAGGTTGCGATCAGGCGAACGTTCTTACGTTTCAGCGTTCCAGAAACTTCTTCCAGCTTTGCTGGTTCTTTCTTCTCAAGTCCGCGAGCCTGCCTGTGAACCATGGGCAGGCGGAAGACCGATCCGGCTGAGGCTCGCACGACTTTCGAGTTAAACGGGCTGACTGTGCCTTCGCCGAGAATTAACCCTGCGCTGCCAAAAGCCTCGGACGAGCGCAGAATCGTGCCCAGATTGCCGGGATCCTGAAGACCGGCGAGAACAATGATTGGGCCGACCTGCAGCCGTTCCAGGATATCTTCGAGCGAGAATTCCTTCAGGCGCACCAGCGCGGCCACGCCTTGCGGAGATTCGCTGGGGATGACGCTATCGAAGAGTGCGTCAGGAAGGAGCAGAGTTTCGACATGGGCTCCGAGTTGCGGAAGGAGGCGCTCAGCGCGGTCCTGCGCGGACTCGCGAAAGAAGACAGCGCTGAAGCGCAGACCGCTGCGAATCGCTTCTTCGAGAATGCGCAGGCCTTCAATGGCGCAATCTCCGCTGTCAGTGAGTTCAGCGCGCGAGAATGCCTGGCGTAGCAGTTTGACGAGGGGATTGTGGCGTCCCTCGATGCGGCGGAGCCGTTGGGTGACGCTGATCGAAGCTTCTGAAGACTTTTTCATGAGGGAGAGACTGTGCCTGATGATACGCTGCGCACTCACCTTGAAGCCGGTTGCCGTATTATGATAGCTTTCGCGATCAACACAAATCAAAGCCTGAAGCAGACGGGAAGGGATCGTTGTGCGCGCTGAGATTCTAAAAATTAGTAGCGATAGCCCTGAGAGTTCGCTAGTGAAGTACGCCGCCGATCAGATTCGCGCGGGTGAAGTGCTGGGCATGCCGACCGATACCTTTTACGGGCTCGCCGCCGATCCCTTTAACCTGCGCGCGGTTGATCGCGTATATGACATTAAGACCCGCTCGCGTCATAAGCCGTTGTCTCTGCTGATCGAAAGTGTCGATCAGGCGGAGGAACTCGCCAAGTCTTTGTCCGAGGAGTTCTACGCGTTGGCGAGAAAGTACTGGCCGGGACCGCTGACCATCATTGTGAAAGCGGGATCGCGCCTGCCGCTGAAAGTGACCGCGAACACGGGCAACGTCGCGTTACGCGTGCCAAACGCAAAGATTCCGCTGGCCGTGGTGGCGGCCGCTGCGATTCCGATCACTGCGACGTCAGCCAATTTGAGCGGAGCCTCGGAGTGCACCAGCGCCGAGCAGGTGCGTGACCAGCTTGAGGGGCGCATCAGCATCATCGTGGATGGCGGGACTTCTCCGCGCGACATCGCTTCGACGATCATCGACCTCAGCGACGAGGAAGCGCGCTGGCGCATCATTCGCGAAGGCGCGATCTCTTCCGAAGATATTTCTACTTTCTTTGCCAAAGGATGAGCTTTGCCAAAGAATGACTGACGAGTCCGTTCCCGGGCATCCGCGAGGCCGCTGGTTGCTTTGGCTGGCAGTGGCAGGTGCGGGATGTGTCGTTCTTTTCCTGATCGTAGAGAGCATTCGGATCGTCCACACCGCCGCTTTACAAGAGGCGCGGCCCGCGGACGCCATCGTTGTTTTCGGTGCGGCGGAATATTCTGGACATCCTTCCCCGGTACTGAGGGCGCGCCTGGACCACGGTTTTGAGCTCTTTCGGCAGGCGGTGGCGCCCGTTGTGATTGTTACCGGCGGTGCGGCCGCAGACCCTAACTTCAGCGAAGGCGGCGTGGGACGCGACTATCTCATGCATCGCGGAATTCCGGAGCGCAATTTGATCGCTGAGACACAGGGCCGCGACACTGCCGAATCTGCCGTGCGCGTCGCGGTGATTATGCGCACCAACGGCCTGCACAGTTGTGTAGCTGTGAGCGATGCTTACCATGTATTTCGCATTCGGAAGCTGCTGGAGCACGAAGGCATTAGTCCAGTTTATGTTTCGCCGCGACCGGATTCCAAACCTCGGGGCGCCGCGCAACGTGCCTTAGCGGTTCTGCGCGAGGCAACCAGCTATTTGTTGTGGAGAATGGGCGGCAGTTAAGCACGGCAGTTCGTTGAATTTGCTCAACGCCGAAGTTCAGAAGACGTCGATGCCGTTCGTAGTGCGAACTTTGAATCAGTCGTAGTGAAGATTAAAGCGCGTGCTAGCTTTACCAGCCATTGCGGTCGCGCAGCGAAGTGACGTGGGCGACGTGATGACGACCGTGCCAGGCGTAAAGAGCCAGTGTTTTGTCTAGGTTCATCACTCCTAACTCGGGATGGCGAAAGGTCCGCTTCCAATCTTCGGGCTGCAACGAGCGCAAAAGACGCATCCAGCGATCGTGCAGCGATTCGAGCAGCGCGAGGGAAACTTCCACCGGAGTGGCTCGCGTATCAGCCAGTTGGGCCCAGCGGTCTTCGGCATAGGGCTTGATTGTTGGTTCCTCTTCGGTAAGGGCCAGCTTGGTGCGGATGTAGGCGTTGAGATGGCTGTCCGCGACGTGGTGCGCGACTTGGCGTACCGTCCAGCCCTCGGGACGATAAGGCGTATCGAGTTGCTTTTCCGACAGTCCCTTTACGGCTGCGCGCAGGTTGGCCGGTGTGTGTTCAATATCGTCCAGGAATTTCTCTTTCTGCTCCTCAGTGAGCGGACCGTGGTAGATGAATTTGCCAACGGGATACCGAAGGTCGGTCATTTTGTTCTCCTGGCAAGCTGATTTCTTGACTGATGACTTACGTCCGCGGGAAGGCTCAAGAAAGCAGCATGGTATTCCGGACACCGGAGCGACCGGAATCCTATGAGTTAACAACAACTGGTGGTACTCACGCAGGGCTTACCCCATTTCCTCCGGCTTCGCATTTCGGTTCCCCGTGCCCTAAGATTTGTGCACCCAAGCTCGATTTGTAGGCTAAACTCGCAATTCTGGGTGGGTTAGGCGGCGGTTCGGTGCGCTGGGTCGAGCTGTGCTCGACCGGACGGCCGAGGGCGGCCGTCCCCACATGAACCGTGGTGAACGAGAGGGATTTATGGCAGCTTCGGTTTGGTCTGGACATTTAACTTTTGGACTTATCTCCATGCCGGTGCGCTTGTTTTCCGGCGCGCGCAGCTCCGGCATTTCATTCAACATGTTGCATCGCCCGGATAAGCAGCGGGTGAAGCAGCAATATATTTGCCCTGCGGAGAATGTGGTCGTCGATCGCAGCGAGATCGTCAAGGGCTACGAGTTTCGCAAGGACGAATATATCGTTATTGAGCCGGAAGAGATCAAGAAGATCGAGCCGCAGACCGCGAAGACGATGGAGATTCTGGAATTCGTGAAGGCGGGCGATGTCGATCCGGTGTATTTCGAGTCTTCGTATTACATGATGCCCGAGGAAGCTGGACGGCGTCCTTACGCGCTGCTCACGAAGGCGCTCGAAGAGAGCGAGTACGTGGCCATCGCAAAGATTACCATGCACAACCGCGAGTACACGGTATTCCTGCGCCCCCATGAAGGCGGACTGATGCTGCACACAATGTATTACGCGGAGGAAGTGCGCAAAGTGGAAGGCTTCGGCGCGCCCGACGTGGAGTTGAAAGAAGCTGAAGTAAAAGTTGCGCATCAGCTCATCGAGGCGCTGGCCGACGAGTGGGATCCCGAGAAATACAAAGACAGCTTCCAGGAAAATCTGAAGAAGCTGATCGAAACCAAGCTCGAAGGCGGGGAAGTCGCAGCAGTCGAGAAGCCGAAGAAGCTGGCTCCTGTGGTCGACTTAATGGCAGCGCTGAAGCAGAGCCTGGCGCAAATGGAAGGCAGGAAGAAGCCTGCCGCTGCGGCCAAGGACGATCAACCAGTTGCCGCGGCCGGTGGCAAGTCGAGACGCGGCCGATAACGCAAGAACGGGTCTCAGGTCTTGGTGTTCGGCCTTAAACAAAAGTCTAAGACCCTCGCCGTCCAACTTGCGTCCACGGAATGGCATCCCACAGAAGTAGACCCTGCGCGGTCTAATGAGAAAATCCAAGACCCCAACACCTTATGACCAGAAACCTAAAACCCGCTTTGTTTGCGCCGATCGTGACCAGCCGTTAGAATATTGAATTCTTCTACAGCATAGGCAGAACTTCTCTTTGGGAGCGTCGATGAATTTTCGAGGTGTGGGCCGGTTCGTGCTGGTGGCTCTTCCGATTCTGCTCTGGGCCGGCTGCGGACAGGTTTACCGCCCCGTGGTGATTCCTTGCACCACCGGAGGAATCCCAGGTTGCCCGACGGAACAGCCTCCGCTCCCTGCCAATTTTCATGAGGTCTTTGGCCTCAGCGCCAACGTGCCCACCTCGCCGGGCGGGGCGATGCAGATTGATGTCGCGGGCGACTCCATTATCGGTCAGACGCCGACCTCAGCCACGGATTCGACGAACCTGGGAAACATTCCCACTTACGGCGCCATACTGCCCAACGATTCAGAGGTGTTTGTGGTAGGTGCCGGGAGTTTAGTTCCGGGTGGTTTGGACGTGGTGTCGTCGTTTGCCCCGGCTTCGCAATCGCGAACCGCGACCGGGCTTGGGCCGGTGAACAACATCATTTTGCCTTCGGGGACGCTGCCCGTATTTGTGAATACGACGGAAACCGATTTCGTCTATGTGGTGAACTTCGGTACGAATTCGGTTAGCGCGGTAAGCGTATTGTCTAACCAGGTGGCAAATACGGCCGTAGTTGGAACCAATCCCGTAGCTCTGACCGAGGCAACGATAGCGGGCGGCAATAAGCTGTATGTGGCGAACCAGGGAAGCAACACGGTCAGCAATTTGAATGCTCTCGATCTTTCCTCGAATGTGGTGACCGGGTTCACCGGGATCACTCCCGTCTGGGTTGTGGCGCGTGTGGATGGCCAGAAGGTTTACGTGTTGACGCAAGGGGATGGGCAACTGGTGACGATCGACACTGCGACGGATACGGTTACAAGCAGCCTACCGGTGGGCGCAGGAGCAAACTTCGTTTTCTACGACCCGAACCTGGGCCGTCTTTATGTGACCAACCCGGCGACAAGTACGGTGTATGTGTTTTCCGATACCGGCGGAGTTTCAGGCGGCGTGGTCAGCGATATCCCCGTACAGTTGGCGGCGATTTCTTTTGCGCCCGGATCAACTTCCTGTCCCTCAGGATGTACGCCGGCTTCAGTAACGGCTCTGGCCGACGGCAGCCGGTTCTACGTAGCCAGCTACCAGATACCGCCGACTTGCCCAGACACGCTGGCCGGGACGGTGGGTTCCTGCGTGATTGCCGGCCTCACGGTGTTCGACGCCAACAACTTCGGGTTGGAGTATCCGTCGGCTCCGGCCGATGAGCGGCCGATGCATTTGCTGACTTATCCGCCGTTCACGGCGACGCCGGCCGCCAGCCCGACCCAGTATCAATACGCCGTCCCGCCGGTGGCGTCGTGTGCCCCGGCGGCTCTTTATGCTCCGGGAACCACGCGATTCCGTGTGTTCACCGTGGCTTCGGTAGACAGCAGCCGCGTTTATGTGAGCATGTGCGATGCGGGCGCGATTGCCGTGATTAACACCACGGCGAGCAATACCAACAACCCGCTAGGCGGCACGCCGGCGGATACCGTTGTCACGGACCTGATGGCTGCTCCGCAGCCGAGCGGTGTAGTTTCGCAGAATCCGATCTTCTTGTTTACTGGGCAATAAGAATCGGGAAGATCGTCCTCCTAGATGCCTGTCATCCTGAGAGGAGCATTAGCTTCCCGAATGCGAAGCTGATGCGCAGTCGAAGGACCCCCTGAAGTTGGCACCGCAGGAAGGTGTCAAGGGATTCTCGCTGTTCCCGGCGTCTACTAAGTTTCGCCGGTGTGCCTAAGCTTTCGCGACCGCTTCTTCTTGCGCCTCTCGCGCGGCGTAATGCGAGTCGACGTATTCATCGAGAATCGTGATGAACTCGGCGACGATGCGATCGCCCTTGAGCGTGGTGAACAAGCGTCCATCCACGTAGACCGGAGCCTTCGGCTCTTCAAAAGTTCCGGGAAGAGAGATTCCAATATTGGCGTGCTTCGATTCGCCGGGGCCATTGACCACGCATCCCATGACGGCAAGTTTCATTTCTTCCACACCCACGTAGCGGCCCTTCCAGGCTGGCATCTGCTCGCGCAGGTAAGTCTGAATCTGCTCCGCCATTTCCTGGAAGAAGGTGCTGGTGGTGCGTCCGCAGCCGGGGCAGGCCGTAACTTGCGGCGTGAAACTGCGAATGCCCATGGACTGCAGAATCTGCTGCGCCACGCGCACTTCTTCAGTGCGGTCGCCTCCGGGCGCCGGGGTTAGCGAAACTCGGATGGTATCGCCGATGCCTTCCTGCAGAACGACGCCCATAGCCGCAGCCGATGCCACCACGCCTTTGGCTCCCATGCCCGCTTCGGTAAGGCCGAGATGCAGCGGGTAATTACAACGTGCGGCAAGGGCGCGGTAGACGTCGATCAGATCCTGCACGCCGCTGACTTTTGCGCTCAGGATAATTTGATCCGGGCGCAAGCCGAACTTTTGCGCCAGATCGGCGGAGTTCAGCGCGCTGACCACCATCGCTTCCATAGTGACTTCGCGGGCGTCTTTGGGCTCCGCAAGCAGGGAATTTTCGTCCATCATTTTCGTGAGCAGGGCTTGATCGAGCGAACCCCAGTTCACGCCAATGCGCACGGGCTTCTGATATTTCACCGCGACTTCGATCATAGTGCGGAAATTCGAATCGCCAGTACGCCCAATGCTGGCGTTGCCGGGATTGATGCGGTACTTGGCAAGATCGCGCGCGCACTCGGGATACTTGGTGAGCAGAACGTGCCCGTTGTAGTGGAAGTCGCCGATGATGGGCACGCGGATGCCCTGCTTGTCGAGTTGTTCGACGATGTGCGGAACGGCGGCAGCAGCTTCTTCGTTGTTAACGGTGACACGAACCAATTCCGACCCGGCGCGGGCGAGCGCCGCGCACTGCTGCACAGTCGAAGGGATGTCGGCCGTATCGGTGTTGGTCATGGATTGCACCACAATCGGAGCATCCGACCCAACGCGCACGCCGCCGACGACGGCTGTTAGAGTTTTTCTGCGGGGAATCGTGGACATGGGAAACCTTATTTTAACACGCGAGATTCCAGTCGATCCTGCTACTCCTTGTCCGTCGAGAACCCACGGAGGGCGGCCAGGATGTCCTCTGCCAGACGCCCCCTTTTTGCCAGCAACTCCAGCTTCCGGTAAATATCCCGAGTTGGTTGCGACGAGTGTTCCCCAATCCCGGCGACAGCGATCAGCTTTATTTCTTTGAAAAGCTTGAAGATAACCCGGTATTTCCCGCAATGGAAACTGCGCCACCCTGCCAGCGGCTCCCGCAATTCCTCGGAACATGACAAGGGGTCTCTCGCCAGCTTGTTTTTCAGTTCTTTAGCAAGGGAATTGCGGACGCCTTTGGGCAAACGCTTCGCGTCCTTCAGGCCGTCAGCCGTGAATTGAATCTGGTAGGCCAACTATTCGTTTCCAAAAGCCTCGTTGAAGGAGTGGAGTTTTCCATCGCGCGCGTCCCGGTCAATGGTCTGCGCCGCGCGGAGAATTTGGCTGAACAGTTTGGGATCGGCCGTAATTTCCAGCGTTTCGACCGTAGCCCGAAGCTTGCGCAGAAGATCATCGAAATAGCGCTTGTCCACGACATATTTTCCGTCTTCTTCGGTCCAGCCAGGGACCTCGATGATGGTTCTCCCCTTAGCCTGTCTGAGGATCTTGCTCTGGCTTTGCCGTAGCTGGGAGCGGTTGACCTTTACTTTCTCGGGGAGGGGGAGGTTGATAGTTAACATGGAGAATTTGATCCTTGGTACAAATGAGGAGTACAATCTGTACAAATAAATTGTACCATATCTTTCGCGCCTGTATCGCGACGAAACGCGCTGGTCCGCTCAATCCTCCGCATTCAAGTCGCTCATCAGATCGGAGACGTTGGTTGAACGATGAGGCCGCCTTTGCGTGCTTCCTGCATTGTTGCCACCCAACCCAGACAGTTTGTTGGGTGGCAAGCTTTTGGTCAGAACTCCATCTCATTTTCGGCTGGCAGGGGGAACAATTCCATTCATGCGAAGATATTCCACCATTTGGCCGTAGTGATCGTAGGAATGGGCGACCGCATCGACCACAAACTGAACCCGGGTGTTCTGCATCGTGGTGCCAATCCGCGTGGATAGCACTGGCAGAAACCCGTTTTCTGCAGTAATGGTAGCCGCGGCGCGGTGCAAAGCCACGAACGAGCCTTTGACGTAGTCCATGATTTGACCCTTGGATTGGACTGTTTCAGGCCCGGTCTCAGCCTCCTGGTTTGGGGTGGGCGTCTGGCCAACGATGCGCGCGGCCATGCGATAGTTGTTGGCGGCCAGGTGCTTAACCTGCTGAGCGAAAGTGCGGACCCCGGCAAACTGTCCGGTGGTTGGTGCGAAGGAATATTTCTCCTCTGGCATGGCGTCGGCGGCAGAAACGACCTCTTTTTCGGCGTTGGCGATCCAGAAGTCCAAAGCTTGACTGACTGGGACGCTGTTTTGCGCAAACGCGATTTGACTGGTGAAAGCGAGAAAAAAGCAGAACAAACTGCGGAAAGCAATTTTCATAGTGTCTCCTTAAGAACCAACTTTTTGCAAACGCTAAGGCAAACGCAAGAGCAGAATTGTGAAGCTCGATGCGCTAAGTTGAGCCGGTTTTCTAGGAGCGGGGCGGGCCCCGGTCGGTCTCAGGAGAACCGATGGAGGAAACTGTGATCGCTGAGTCAAATGTCACTGAGATTCTTTTGACTAAGCGCTGCGGCGGAGCAGATGCGCGGAATACGTGAAGCGCGAATAACTGAAACTGGACAAAACTGCGCATGCCGCATCTGCCGGGCATGGACTTCACAAAATGGCCGCACGCAGAGAGTGGAGCAATTGAAGCGCTCGACGTCTCGCGGGCACAAGATTTGTGGGCCCTTGGAGGGGAACAGGAAGACCCGGCTTGGCCCCATCTTGCCACACAAGCTGACGCCGATGTGGCAAGTGCCAGGATTAGCAGCGCGGAAGTGATGGAAGTTCGGCGCACAATGTCACTCATTCAGACGCGCCAAGTGCTGAAACGTTTTTACAGGCCCCAGCTTACCAAATTAAAGACTTGAGTGATCGACCAAAGCTGGAGCATGACTCGACTTAACTGAGGCCCTTGCCGAGAAACAACGCTAAGGCAGTCGGTCCATCAGCCCGGGCAGAGTCTTCATCAAATCGTTGTAGATCACCATCACAGCGAACAGCACCAGGAACACGAATGCGGCCTGGTAGACGCGTTCTTTGATTCGTAGGCTGACGTCGCGGCGCATGAGTCCTTCGATGGCGAGGAACAGGATAACGCCGCCGTCGAGAATAGGGATCGGCAGCAGGTTGAAGATGCCAAGGTTCAGGCTGATGCCGGCGGTTAACTCCAGAAGCGGAGTCCAGCCCTTCTGCTGTGCCGCGTAGCCCGCGTCCTGTGCGATGCCGATCGGACCGGAGACTGCCTTCAACGATACTTTGTGCTGTACGATCTTTTTCGCGAGCTCGAGAATCAGCAACGAGTATTTCTTGTTGGTCTCTAGCGAAAGGCGCAGAGCCTGCGCGAACGGCAAAGTCGTAACCTTGGTCTCGCTCTTGTTGAGGAAGCCCAGCCGGTATCGCTGCTCTTTCGGATCTTCCGTTTTCGAAAGTACCGGGGTCAGATGAAAGCTCAAACTCTGGCCGCCACGTAGCACAGTTAGATCGACGGGCTGCTCTTTCGTTTGTTGGAGGCGCTCGATCATGGCTTCGATGGAAACCAGGGGCTGCCCATCCATGGCAACGATTCTGTCATCTTCTTTTAGCCCAGCGTTGGCAGCGGGGGTATTGGCCTCAAGCTGGCCAACGATGACAGGCTCCTCGGGATACCATCCTGCCGAACCCACTTCCGATGTGGTTACGGGTTGCGGCACGATTGTTTTCTGAAATGTCTGATTGCCACGCTGAACCGTAACGGTCAGCGGCTGGTTCGGACTAAGCCACACGCGCGGCTGAAGCTGCTCCCAGGTTGGGTTCTGAATGCCATCGACTCTTACGATGCGGTCGCCCGGCCGAAATCCAGCCTTGGCGGCGGGCGAGTCGTGCTTTACGCCTTGGATGACCGCGGGCTGGTCGAGGAAAACCGGATACTCGTAGTGCACCATGTAAACGGCTGTGAGCAGAAAAATTGCCAGCAGGATGTTCATCGATGGGCCGGCAATGGCGATCAGAAAACGGTGCCAGCGGGAGTGCGACATGAACTCGCCGGGATCTCCCGAACGCTCGTCCATGGGATTCTCGCCGCTCATCTTCACATAGCCGCCCAGGGGCAGGGCGTTGATGCGGTAATCGGTGTCGCCTTTGCGAAAGCCCACCAGCCGCTTGCCGAAACCAATGGCGAACTGCTCCACCCGCACACCCAGCAGCTTAGCCACGGCATAGTGGCCGAATTCATGGATGAGGATCATGAAACCGAGAACAACTGCGACCGCAGCGACGGAAATCAGGAAATCAGACATAAGGTAAAGTACGAACTGCTCCCCCAATTAGATTCATTTATCGAACAACAGATGCCGCATGTGGCTTCGGTGTCTTCTTCTTTATTCCCAAAACCAGCTCTTGAGCATATCGGCGGGCTTCGGCGTCAGCTTCAAGCACCTCAGCAATCGAACCCAGCGTTCCCGAATTAGATGCGCCAACCGCCTCTTCGATGATGCGGGGAATCTCAAGGAAGCCGATTTTCCCGTCAAGGAATGCAGCTACCGCTACTTCGTCGGCCGCATTCAGCGCTACTGTCTTGGCTCCGCCTGCCTCCGCCGCCTCATAGGCTAGGCGCAGACAAGGAAATTTACTCATGTCTGGAGGGCAAAAGTCCAGATGACGCAAGTTGCGGACCGGCAAGCGCATATCCGATTGAATACGCTCCGGATACGTCAAAGCGTAGAGAATCGGCAAGCGCATATCCGTCACCGACAACTGAGCAAGTATGCTGCCATCGATAAACTCAACCAGAGAATGGATCGTCGACTGAGGGTGGACAATTACTTCCACTTTCGAGGGCGGCATGTGAAACAATCTGCATGCCTCGATCACCTCGAAACCCTTGTTCATCAGGGTAGCGGAGTCGATTGTAATGCGTTTGCCCATCTTCCACGTGGGATGGCTGAGCGCCTGCTCCACCGTAATAGAGTCGAACTCGGAGCGTGGCGTGTTCAGGAATGGACCGCCAGAGGCGGTCAGCCAGATGCGTTCCACTTCCTCCATCCGCCCGCCCCGCAGGCATTGGTGTACCGCGTTGTGCTCGCTGTCGATCGGCAGCAGAGGCTTGCCCTGCTTTCGCGCTTCGGCGGTAATCAATTCACCCGCGGCGACCAGGCATTCCTTGTTGGCTACGCCGACCGTCTTTCCAGCTTTCACGGCTTCATAAGTAGCCTCAAGTCCCGCCACGCCTACGATGGCGCTCACCACGAAATCGGCTTCGGCATGGGTTGCGACCTTCACCGTGCCAGCCGCTCCGTAAACCACTTCGATTTCACTTTGACCAGCTTGTCTTAGTCGTGACCGCAACGCGTCGGCGTCGGCCTCCGCTGCCATCGAAATAATCCGCGGCCGCCAGCGCCGCGCCTGCTCGAAGGTCTCCTCCAGATTGCGGCCTGCAGCCAGCGCGACGATCTGAAAGCGCTCGGGATAGGACTCGGCCACGCTCAGCGTGCTGCGGCCAATCGAGCCGGTGGAACCCAGGATGGCGATGCGTTTCAGTGTCATTGGCAAAGCATTGCTGATTGATTCACTTCGTACTGGTCAGGGTCGATCCGATGATGTCCATCTAGTATAGTTCCATCCGGTCGAGTTTTTAGACAACCTTGCGAACTCGGAAGCAACGAAAGCAGTAAGACTTCAGTCGAAAGCTTCTCGAACTGCGCGAGTTTAGCTGGGTTCAAAGTGCTGTCCGGATGAAGAGGT
>CAYOVU010000011.1:0-11821 GCA_964407505.1 uncultured Acidobacteriaceae bacterium
TCGTTATCGTTAGCATTATCCCGCGCAAATCGCTCAACGCCCGGAGTCATTTACAATGAGAACTCAGCCCACAGGGCAAACGACCAACGACTGACAACAAACGACGAACGACTGACAAACTGAACGACTCTCTGCATGAAAAAAAATGATCTGAAGCGCCAAGTAGCTGCAGCCATTCAGGCCTGCCTCGACAAAAAAGCGGAAGAACTTTCCATCCTCGAAATGGAGAAGGGCTCTGGAGCATTTACCGACTACTTCGTCCTTTGCAGCGGCACCAACCCGCGGCAGGTGCAAGCCATCGCAGACGAGGTCGAGCTGCGTTTGAAGACCGCGGGGGTGTACCCAGCCCACGTCGAGGGCTACAAACAAGGCGAATGGATCCTGGTCGATTACACGGATTTTGTCGTCCATGTTTTCTCTGAGAAGGCGCGCAAGTTCTACGATCTCGAACGTCTGTGGAAGACGGCGAAACGTCTTGAGCCCTCGGAGCTGGAATCGAAGCCGCGCTCTAAGCCGGTGCGTGAAACAAAAGTCGGGAAAAAGATGAAAGCGACGCCGCGCAAGGCCGTCACTTCTGGCCGCAAACGAGCGTAGCTCGAACCGGGAGAGACCTCGCGAGCTTCTGCCGAACCGCTTAGTAGCTTATGTCAACTCCGTCTAAAGCCGAGCCCACCAGGACCGAACCAACATCGACCGCACCCAACTGGGGAAATTCCTACCGTCTCGTCGCAACCGAAAAGTGGAAGGCGAAATCGGCGGCGATGGGGAAGGCAGTCACCGAAGCGCTGGTGGAGTACGCTAAGCCCATGCCGGGTATGCGGGTTTTGGATCTTGCCAGCGGCACCGGCGAACCGGCCATCAGCCTTGCCGCGCGCGTCGGCGGGCAAGGGCACGTCACTGCTCTCGATCTCAGCGCCGAACTGCTTGAGATCGCAAGAGGCCGAGCGCAGGAGCGTGGCCTGCAGAATCTTTCAACACGGCAAGCCGACGCACACACGCTCCTCTTCGGCGACAACAGTTTCGATCTGGCTACCTCGCGCTTCGGAATCATGTTCTTCCGCAACGTCACCCTGGCTTTGCGCGAATTGCGTCGCGTTCTACGCCCGAACGCCCGTGCTTGTTTTCTAGCCTGGGGATCGATCGATCAACCTTACTGGCGAAGCACAATGGGTGTCGTGCACCGGCATGTAAGAGGTTTTCTCTTGCAGCCGGATGGTCCCAACCCCTTCCGTTTCTCGCAGCCGGGAAGTCTCTCCGCGATTTTGCAAGCTGCCGGCTTCCACAATGTTCATGAAGAAACCAGGACAGTTCCCTGGACATGGCCCGGTACGCCTGAAGAAGTATGGGAGCAAGCGCAAACGGTGTCAGTGCCATTCCGCCCCTTGCTGGACCGTGTTCCTGAAGACCAGTGGCCGCAGATCCACGCCGAGGTGATCGCCGCGATCAAGCAATACGTTCGCGGAGAAAACATCGAGTTCGGCGCCTCGATCGTGCTGGCATCCGGAAGCAACTGAACCTTATTATCTAAGCCGTGAGAACCAAACCGTGAAGATCAAAATTGTCTGGATAGGGAAGACGAAAGAGCCAGCAATCCAGGCGCTTACCGACGAATATCTCAAACGAATCTCGCGCTACGTCCCGGTGGAGGGCTTGGCATTGCGCGATGAAGCCGCGCTTCTGCAAATGACCGGTCGCGCCGCGCCGGAGACAAATAAACTCACTCGCGGCAAGTCACCCATCGTGCTGATGGATTCTCGTGGCAAGCAACTTTCCTCGGAAGAGTGGGCGCGTTTCCTGGGAGACTATCAGGATCGCAATCCGCTGCCGCTAGTCTTCGCCATCGGCCCCGCCGATGGATTCAGCGAAGAAGCTCGCGCCTCAGCCCAGCACACGTTCTCGTTCGGCAAAATGACGCTTGCCCACGAACTGGCCCGCGTGGTCTTGCTCGAGCAAATCTACCGCGCCTTCACCATTTTGAAGGGCCATCCCTATCATTCTGGCCATTAAGACGGCGAGGTACGAAAGACTGGAATGTCAGAAGGACGCACTGCCGCAACATGCACCTTCGTGAGTTGTTTCCGGCCTGCGGCGCGGCCTACAGTGGTTGAATCAAAACCGCGAGTAGAACTCTGGGAGCCCTAATCCATGAAAAACGTGATGGAACTGCTGCGCGCAAAAGAACAAGAGTTGTTGAAAGTGAAGCGCCAAGTCGAAGCCTTGCGCGTAGCCCTGCCTTTGTTGCGCAGCGATGACGATCCAGCCGAACCCTCTCCCTCTCAACCAGCCGCCAGAGGAACAAGCCATCTAAGCTGAATTCTCTTCTCGGCTCCGGGTTGTTTTTCAAGCAAGGGGCTACTGCGTCACCGTAGCCTGATAACTCACGGTTTGCCATTGCCCATTCCGCCGCACCCACACCCGCGTGTAACGATACGGTCCACTGAAATCTTCGCCAAGCTGGTGGCCTTTCACATCGGCGCGCGCGGTAACCACCGCGGTATCGCCATAGACTCGCACCACCATGTCCGTTACATTCATCGCTTCGTAGCGAAGTTGCCCGCTGCGCCGCGCAGAAATAGTTTCCTGTTTCGTGGTGACCTGCCCAAGCGGAGTGATGGCCACATAGTCTTCGGCCAGCGTTCGCAACGAAAACTCCGCGTCGCGTCGCAAGCTGGCCTCTTTTGCCTGGCGCTCCATATCGACGATCTGGCGGATAGTTTCCTGCTCGACTGAGTCAAAGGCTCTGGGATGAGCCACGTGCTGCACGGAAAACGCCGGCAATGCCGCGAGCATGCAAAACAATAACAAGAAACAATTGTTGATCACGGAGACCTCCGATGTCTGCCCTGAGAGACAGAGATCTACTTACACCGGGATACGCGAGGTTGGATGCAGGAGTTCCAACGAAAGTTCAACATTCCGCAGAACATCGTAACCACCGAACCACGCTTCGCAACGCATTCTAGTAGAATCGAACCTCCGGCAAATAGGCCGATGTTTACGAATTACAAAACCCAATGTTATGGATGACATTCGTCGCGGTCTGATCATCGTGAACACGGGCCCAGGGAAGGGCAAAACCACCGCGGCAATGGGAACGGCCCTCCGCGCCGTGGGCCAGGGCATGCGAGTGCTGATGCTGCAGTTCCTGAAAGGCTCCTGGCACTATGGCGAGCTGGATGCAGTGAAGGCCTTCGGCGACAAGTTCGTGATGAAACAGATGGGCCGAGGATTTGTAAAGGTTGGCACGGAAAAGCCCGACCCGGAAGACATCAAGATGGTGGAAGAGGCCTGGGCCGAAGCCGATCAGGCAATTCACTCCAGCGACTGGGATCTGGTGGTGCTGGATGAGATCAATTATGCCATCAGTTACGGCATGCTTGATCCTGCGAAGGTGGTGGAGAGCCTGAAAAGGAAACCTGAGATGGTGCACGTCATCTTGACGGGAAGAAGCGCGCACCCCACAATTGTCGAGGCCGCCGACACGGTCACCGAAATGCGCCAGGTAAAGCACGCCTACGAAAAGGGTGTAATGGCGCAGAGAGGAATCGAATACTGATTTAGTAATTGGGTAATTGAGTAATTTAGCAATTGTTAGGCCCGGGTTTCAGCTTCGGGTTTTCGAGTTACAAAATTACCCGATCACTCAATTCTTATGGCTTGGTTCAAGCGCGAATCCGGCGAGCTCGACACTTCCGGCAAGAAGACGGTCCGCACCGAAGGTTTGTGGGTTAAGTGCGAAAACTGCCGTCAGATCATCTGGAAGAAAGATCTCGAAGAAAACTTGAACGTCTGCCCAAAGTGCGCCAAGCACTTCCGCATCGACGCACGAACCCGCCTGGCTCTACTACTCGACGATGGTGATTATGAGACCTTCGACGGCAATCTTTCTTCCACCGATCCTCTTAAGTTCGTCGATCTCAAGGCCTACTCAACCCGCTTGCGCCAGGCCCAGCACGATACCGGACTGAAAGATGCCGTCATCAACGCCCAAGGCAAGTTGTTCGGCCGCGACGTCGTGGTCAGTGCCATGGAGTATGCCTTCATCGGTGGCAGCATGGGCGCAGTCGTCGGCGAGATGATCACCCGAGCGGTTGAGCGCTCGGTCGATTCGCACATGCCCCTGATCATCGTCTCCGCTTCGGGCGGCGCACGCATGATGGAGGGCGTCGTAAGCCTGATGCAATTAGCCAAAATTTCCGCCGCTCTGGCGCGTCTCGACAAAGCGAAAGTCCCGTACGTTTCCGTGCTCACCGACCCAACCACCGGCGGCGTCACCGCATCTTTCGCGATGCTGGGTGACCTGAATATTGCCGAGCCCGGCGCTCTGATCGGCTTTGCCGGCCCGCGCGTGATCGAGCAAACCATCCGCCAGAAATTGCCCGCGGGATTTCAGCGCAGCGAATTTCTGCTCGACCACGGCATGCTCGACGCGGTAGTCCCTCGCAAGGAACTCAAGCCGTACATCGCGCGCGCCCTGGATTTTATGGTGGGAGCGGTCGCCAGCTAGTTTTTCGCACCGCCCATCGAAACCTTAATTGCCAAATTTCTGCTTCACCCTAACTTCCATGAACCCAAGTCGCTGCTTAGGTCTCGTCGGTGGACTCGGCGTCGGAGCCACCATCCACTACTACTCACAACTAGCCAAAGCCCACGACGCCGATCCGCATGGCCGCACTCTCAACATCGTCATCGCCCACGCCGAGACCTCCCGCGTTTTTTCCTACGTCCAGGCCAATGACCGCCCCACTCTCGCCAAATATCTCGCCGGCTTTATCCGTTGCCTCTACGCTGCCGGAGCCGAGTTCGCCGCCATCCCCGCTGTCACTCCTCACTACTGCATCCGCGAGCTCGCCGCCACCTCTCCCGTGCCCGTCATCAACATCTTTGACCCTCTCGTCCACGAACTAACCGCGCGATCCGCCCGCCGCGTCGCCATTTTCGGCACCCGCTTTGTCATCGAATCTGCGCTCTTCGGCGAACTAGGCGAGGTTGAAATTATCTCTCCGACTCCTTCCGAGGTCGACTTCATCCACAACACCTATGTCGAACTGGCCCGCGCCGGAAAAGCCTCTGCTGACGGCCACGAGCACCGGGACCTTACCACTCTCGCCCAAACTCTCATCCGCCGCGAAGCTCTCGATGCCATCATCTTCGCCGGCACCGACCTCTCCCTCGTCTTCAACCCTACTAATACCGACTTCCCTCACGTCGATTGTGCCGCTCTGCACCTGCACTCAATCCTCAACCACCTGCTCGGCTAATTGCCAGTGTGCCCAGATAATCCCTTCGACAAGCTCAAACACTGTCCTTTGTGTTGACTTGATTCTGTACCAACCCGACATCTACATCGGAGTTCATTCCCGAGTGGCTGCTATAACGCGTCAACTCTTGGTCTCATCATCCCTCTCTTCACTACTTCCCGTACCGCCCTGCCGCGACTCCACGATCAAACTCCGCGCCTTCTGTTCATCCTCTTCTCGCACCAGAATGATCATTCCACCCAGCCCCGGAAACGCATCCTGCAGCAAGCTCGAAGATTTCAAATCGTTATCGATCCCCGCCGAATCCAGCAGGCCCTTCACAACCATCGACTCCGACTCTTGTTCGCTGTCAAACACCTTCACCAACTTCTCATTTGGATCGGGACGCGGTTCCGCTGTCGCCTTGGCCTGCTCTGCCATATTTTCTCCATTCTCGAAGGCCGGGATCGTAACCCGGACTCCAGCACTCCTCTGATTCTAACTCTTGCCCCAGACTCTTCAACGGCACATGTAGAGACAGCTCTGCAAGCCTGCCCTGGGCGGAGCCAAGGGCGCTGTCCGGTGGCCGAGGCGTATCGGGTGTCTCGCGGCCTAGCACCGACTCCTTCGCCCCACTCTCACTTCCACCACTTACGAGCTCTTTGTTTTCCCGCCAAACTGGAGGAGAATGCTTGGAAACACCGCAACGTCGACCAGTGCTGCAACATCAAAACCTGTGGGCGAAAGAGCAGTGGGACAGAAAAAGGGGCCAGTATGAACATGGGGGAACCGGCGGATCATGAAAAAAAACCACTTCTCGCGCGACAAACCACCGAAGAGCAAGAGGCCCAGGACGAAGCCCGCAGAATCCGGCGCCTGCAGGTCATGATGAGTATGGTCTCTTCCGTCATCAGCCAGGATTCCAGTCTCACGGTCGAACAAGCCTCGGAACTCGCCGCCGGGGCCAAGCGCGCCGCCCTCGCCATGTTTCCCGATAAAGAGCTGGCCTACGATCTCCTCTACAAACCCCGCCTGCAACGCCTAATGCGCGAACGCTTCCGCCTGCAATAATTGTTTCTGAAGTGTGCCAGCGATGAGCACCGCAGATCTTACCCCTAGATTAACGGCCGAATTATCTGAGTACAAAGTGGAGCACATCGAGCACGCCCGTTCTACTCATCCACCACTGGATTCCGCAGTGTCCCCACTCCCTCCACGCTGATCTCCATCACATCGCCCGCCTCAACCGGTCCCACGCCCTTCGGCGTTCCAGTCGCGATCAGATCCCCGGGAAAAAGCGTCATCACCTCCGCCGTGTGACGAATCACTACATCGAGCGGAAAGATAAAATCCCGCGTATTACCTGACTGCTTCACTTCTCCATTCACCCGCGTCTCCACGCCAACCCCCGCCCACGGATCAAGCCCATCAACCACCACCGGACCCACCGGACAAAACGTGTCAAAGCTTTTCGCGCGAGTCCACTGCCCGTCTTTCACCTGCAGGTCGCGTGTGGTCACATCATTCAGGCACGTGTAGCCAAGAATATATTGCCGCACATCCTCGTCGGCTGCCAGATGGTAGCAAGTCTTCCCAATCACCACGCACAACTCGGCTTCATAATCGACGCGGTTCGAAATCTTCGGCCGCCGCACCACGCCTCCCGGAGCCAGCAGCGCGGAATTCGGCTTCAAGAACAGTAGCGGTTCGGTAGGAATGTCGTGTCCCAGTTCTTCCGCATGTTCCTTATAGTTGCGCCCCACGCAGACAATCTTCGACGGTCGCACCGGCGGAAGCAGTTCAGCCTCTTCGAGCGCAATCGGATCGATCCGCCGGGTTCGCAAACCCTCCACGTCACCTTCGGATTCCTCGGGAGGAGTCAGTAAAATCCGCAGGATCGAATCATGCCCAGCAACAGTCTCGACCAGCCCGTACTGCGCCTGGCCATTCAGTTGAAATCGACAATATTTCATCGCCATCTATCTAAACACGACCTGCCGAAATCCGGCGAAATTTTTCCCAGAAACCCTATCGATAATTACAATTCCGTTCGACTAATCCATGACAGGCCAAAGGAGCCTGGCACGTAAGTGCCGGGTTAGAAGTGGGGAAGTGGAGCAAATCCCAGAGGGAGGGCAGAGGTTTCTCACGCACTCTCCTCAGCCCCTGAGATACGTAAGCGTCACGGCACCCTCTCGCTAGCTTCTTCCGACCGTACACTCTCATTCCCACGCTGATCCACGGCTGACACGGAATAAAAATAAGTCTTCCCCGCTTCAACTTTCATATCGCGATAAGCCGGAGTCTTCACCAGTTCCGAATTCAATTTTACCCGCGCTGCACCCGCCTCATGACGATAGATGTTGTAGCCGTCCAGGTCCGCATCCCCCACCGGCGTCCAAATCAAATCGATAAACGCTTCCTGTCCCGGCCCCGAAAATACCGCCTGCAATCCGGAAGGCACCGCTGGCGGAAACACATCGTGCGTAAACACCTTCACCTCAGGCGTGTCATCACCTTCGATCGAAACCTCGCCTTTCCGTGTCTGCGATACCACGGTGTAACTCTCAACGTGATAGTAGTAAGTCTGCTCCCACGCAAAACTTTGATCCGTCTGGGAGAGATTTTTCTCGGTCCCTGCGCTCTGCTCGCCTACCAATATCTGTCGCTGGTTAGCTTCGTCTCGCCGATAGACGCGATAGCCGTAGCGAGTCGAATCCGCGGACGACTGCAGCAACACGCCAGTCCAGGTCAACTCCACTCCCTGCGCCGTAACCCGCGCGCTGAAATCCATCGGAGGAGGCAGAGTCTCCGCTAAAGGCACTCGCACCTGATTCGACAATCCGGCCGCGCGTCCGTGAAGGTTCAAAACTTCAACGGCGTATGTTGCCGAGTCAAGAATATTCCCACGCTTTGCTGGCAGCGTGTCGACATAGCTCACCGTCAACTTCTTCCCGCCCGCTTCCTTGCCTGCAAAGTCCGTCGGCGGTGCGACTTCACCTACAGTCGTTGCGCACTGCTTGAGAGTCGCATCAGGACTGCGGCACACTCGAGTCTTTCCCAAATACCGCACCCTCTGCCGCTCCGTAGTCCGCGTCGGAATCGTCCAGGTTAGCGTAACCTTATCGCCCTTCCGCGCCGCTTTAAGATCTGTCGGCGCACGCGGCAACTCCAACTCCGGCGGCAGCGGCGGACCAATCGACGCACACCCCGTTAACCCCCAGATCGCCGCTATCGCCAGCAACAACTGTCCCAGTCGAACTCTCATTGCAGAAGGAACAGACTACATCATTGCCAGAAGTACCGGGGTACAGCAATGTGTGGAAACCGGTCGAAGATTAATCTGTGTGGGACGTGCGGCTTGCCCACTCGCTCTTCGGATCGGCGAGCACAGGGCGGTGGAGCAGGCCTTTATAGTCTCCGAAGCCCTTCGATCTACCGCAGAATGTTTATGAGATGGCTTCTAGGTGCCGATGGGGTCGCGCGGTCCGAAGAAGAAAAGCAGCACAAAGCCGGCGACATAGAATGGCAGGCTTTGCTGAAAGGTGAAGCCGAGAAAACGCAGAACCAAGCCAAACAACGCCAACGCCTCACACAATGCGTAGGTCACGATATAGCCACTTTTCCAATGGCTCAACCGGATGGAGTCATCGGGGCGAGAAGCCAGATCTTCTGCTGAGCGCAACACCAGCGTGCGCCTCACCACGAAGATCATACCCACCACGGCTACGCCAGCAGTAGTGAAAATGTAGTTCAGTGATGGGTCAGCCGCACGCGCTCGCGAATTGATAATCTTCCCCACGACCGCATAGAGCAGAATGCTGCCCAGCATGGTCCATTGGACCATGCGCAAACGTCTGACGGTTCCCCTCATTGTTTACATTCTGCCGCAGTTCGAGGAGGAGTGACCGCGAATCTTACAATCCGAATCCGTATAAGCAATAGCGCTCTGGCGTGTTAATTTTTTTGATTGCTAATTGTTGATTGCAGTCCTGCTTCGTGCAAAGGTTTCCCTCAGGAATCAACAATCAGAAATTGTTGTGTTGTTGCGCTCGTTACAATCTCCGCGAGCTAATGCTGATGTTCGCTTCCCCGCAGCCCTGGCCGCATCCGTAGAAAAATCTGAAATGACACTGGATAATTTCCATACGCTGCATCCAGTACCGCGGGTTTTGAATACACCGTTACATCCGCGCCCAGTCCCAGTTGCCACGCATGGTTCTGTATCAGGTCGCGCGTGCCGCCAAAAGTATATGCTCCGATCCGGTAAGCCGGATGCACCGTCGCGAATGGAAACAATTCATCCTTGTCTACCAACTCCAGTCGCGTGAATGCGTAATTGCGCCGCAGAAAGTTCAGTGTCGATTCGAGCAGGTAGCCATTCAGATTTGTGCCAGTTGCGATTTTATGCACCCGTCCCCACACCAGCGACGTTGCCCAATTGCCCTCCGGCAGCGGATGATCGTATTCAACCGACGCTGTCTGCCGCCACTGGCTGCCCGGTTCGAGCGCTTCGGGATGCTCCAGCCGTCCCACGCTGTATTGCGCCGTCCAGTCGCGCGCTGGCGCAATACTCGCCCGCCCGGACCACGAATCGAGCGCGGCCGGTTGAATGCTCCAGCGCTCTTCATTCGGTTCGCGCCCGTTAAACGCCGAACCCTCCAGCTTGACGCGCTCGATCACAAATCCCGTCGTAACCACGCCAAAGCTGGTATGCGTCGAATCCTGCAAGTGATGGCTCAGCGGCGCCAGCGGCAACTCCGAAGCCGAAGTACGATGAATGTAGGTGACCGGCCCGAGTGCCGGCTCCGCCGAAGGTCCATCGTACAATTCCCAGGAAACTTTTTCCGAGAGCGGCAGCATGTACAGGGCCGAAAGCTCGGCAAACACGTTGTGCGGATGCTGGTGATCGACCAGCGGTTCTCCGTGGTAAGTCTCTCCCGTCTGGAACAACTCCGGAAAGCCGGGATGCGGCGAGGTTAGCGACTCCGCCGAAAACATCTGCCGCAGCAAAATTGTTCCCCCACCGAGCTTGTGCTGCTCCATCAGCATTCCCCAATTCACAGACTCGGCTTTGCCTTCGCCACGCGGCCCGCCTTGCTGGTTGTAGTCGGTGAAGATCACTCCATGTGCCATCACTTCCCAGCCGCTAGGCATCCACATCCACTCGTGTCCCGGCACCGATGCAGGTTCCCAGGCTGTCCCCGACCCGGCGTGCGGTGAGGGCAACTGTGAAACTGGCTTTGCCTCCATCTGCATGTCCATTTGCATTCCGCCATGCATGTCATGCATGGAATCGTCCTGTGCCGAGGCGACAGACATGGCCGAGACAACGACAAGCAAAGACACGAAAATTGAATAAAACCCGGAATTCGTCACCAAGTCTTCTCCACAAGAACGCCTCAACGAGACCAACGACGGAGGATGAGCAATCTGATCCAGCGGATCGCACTACGGTCGCGTTCCGCCAGAACAAACGAAGACAGTGGAAGTTTGTGGCTAGATTCTAAGAGTCAGAAAGCCGGGAGGGATGACAGAAGAGGCGATCGCAGACCAGGAATGATCCTGAGCCTTGGTGGCAACCAACAACGGGATGGCAACAGTCTCAACCGGCTGTATTCCCGGACGCGGTGAGAAAACCTTCGCCACCAGAGCCGATGGATGCCGGTTCATGCAGCAGCGATAGTCAGCAGGCCGCGAAGGGGAGGGAACTTTCGAATGATGACATCCTGCAATGGAAGACGGCAGCAGGGAATGCGCTGCTGCGGCCGGCAACAGGCACGCGCTCTCCGCTACGGCGGCGGCCATGGTGCACAAAAGCACAGCGATGACGATTCTGGAAATGATTCCGATTAGACGGGTAATGGCAGGTTTAGTCACAGCTAAGTCCCCGTGATCTTCATGCGAAGCTCTTCCGGCAGGCGTTCCCGGATCTCCTGTGGCAGGCGGTCGTGCACCCGGCGCGCGCCCTGCTTCGCTGCATCGAGCACCGTGACAGGCGCAGGCGTGGCTACGGCTACCACCAGCCAAATCAGCGCCGAAAGCGCAAAGCCCGCCAGCGCCGCAATCTCCAGCCAGAAGGCGTGCCGCGGGCCGAAGTGCCGCACCACGCCGAAAGCCAGCAAAAACACGCCACCCGAAACCGATGCCAGAGCGATCAGGCCTACGTCGATAAAGCGATGCATGCGCTGCCGGCTGCGGCAACGCTCGCAACCCGCAAAGTGGCCTTCGTAGTCGCCGCGCATCTCCAGCGCCAGGCCGGAGATGTCATAACGCCAGCCCGCCAGAATTTTGCCTACAATGGGATCGGTGCACTGCTGACTCATAAGTTACTACAGTCGAATTGGCGGTAAAACTTCGGACTGCACCGCCACCAGCACACGGTTATGAAACAGACCGCCCCGCAGCCCCAGGGCCTTTTCCGCCCCTCTCCGCGCGATTTCCGGATGATTGTTCTGTTCCGAGAGATGCGCCAGCACGACAAAGGTTGCACTATTATCATAGTCGCTGGTGAAGAAATGTGCGAGTTTTTCGTTCGAAAGATGGCCCACGTTACTCGCCACCCGCTGCTTCACCGCCCA